>CAILKF010000061.1 GCA_903834705.1 uncultured Actinomycetes bacterium | reverse complement strand
GCAACCGTTGGCGCATTTGGGGTTGTCACTTTAGTTCGCGACTCTTCAGGCGAAGTTACCGATCTCAACAAATGGGCGGGCCTTGCTAAACGGTCGCCATTTGCTGCAACGCTATTTGCTGGATTCTTATTAGCATTTGCCGGAATTCCTTTGACAAGCGGGTTTATCGGGAAATTCTCTATATTCTCGGCTGCGTATGAAAGTGGAAACAAGACGATAGTTATCGTCGGCGTTATTTCAAGCGCAATTGCCGCCTACTTCTACGTGCGTGTAATCGTCTTAATGTTCTTTAAAGATGCAACTGATGACGGTACGAGCGTTGTAATTCCTTCCATTTTGACTCGATCTACCCTCATAATTACTTCTGTGATTACTGTATTTTTGGGAGTTTACCCAGCACCATTGCTTAACTTTATTAACTCCCTCGCTACCTTTATTCGCTAATGTCCGGGTTTGGCATACCGGATATTTCCGGCGAACTTGAGGCCCAATTAAAAGATGGAATGTTTAAGGTTGAGCAACTTCTTAATTCTCATATCGAAGGCGACTATCCACTCGTAGAAGAAACGTCTCACCATTTAGTTGCAGCAGGTGGAAAAAGACTGCGGCCTTTACTTACTCTCATTACATCGCACCTAGGAGATGCAACGAGAGCACAAGTAATTCCCGCTGCGGTAGTTTGCGAACTTACACACTTGGCAACTTTGTATCACGACGATGTTATGGATGAGGCACCTCTGCGTCGAGGAGTAAAGAGCGCTAATGCAAGATGGGGGAACACGGTTGCAATTTTGACTGGTGACTATCTTTTTGCAAAGGCTTCAGACCTATTAGCTGACCTGGGTCCTGAAGCCGTTAGATTACAAGCGCGAACATTTGAACGCCTTGTTATTGGTCAAATTATGGAAACTCAAGGACCACAAAAAGGTGAGGATCCCATAGAGCATTACCTCCAAGTAGTTGCCGACAAAACGGGTTCACTTATCGCAACAAGTGCCAGATTCGGCGCTCTCCTGTCTGGGGCTAGTTCAAACATCATTGACACGGTGACAACATTTGGTGAGCAGATGGGCATTGCTTTCCAATTGGCCGATGACGTCATTGACATTGCCAGTGATTCAGATCTTTCTGGAAAAACTCCTGGAACAGACTTACGTGAAGGTGTTCCAACTTTGGTAACTCTTAACGTTCTTAAATCAAAAAGCCGCGGAGATAGTGAATTGCGTAAGCTTCTCAAAGCACCTATCAAGTCTGAAAAGGTCGTAAAAGAAGTGCTACGAGCCCTCCGCAAGCACCCTGCTCTTGATGAATCCAGGTCCCAACTCTTTGGGGTAGCCCAAAAGGCTCGACAAGCCCTAGGGCCACTGCCTATGTGTGATGCCACGGGCGCTTTGTTCTCACTATGTGACACTGTGGTCGAACGCTCACACTGACGCGTAAAAAATGCTTCGCAACTGGCACTATCGTTCGACTACGATTCTTTACACATCAACTCGGTAGATTGGATTTCGATGTCGGGCCAATTAATTTATCCGTTTTCATTCGGTGACCGTAGCCAATCTGATTTATTAGGTGGCAAAGGTGCAAACTTGGCCGAGATGGTTCGCATCGGACTACCGGTGCCCCCAGGATTCACAATTACAACGCAAGCGTGTAGAGAATTTCTTGCATCGGGTGAAGTTCCAAAAGGACTTAAAGGTGAGATTGAAAGTTCATTAAAAGCTTTAGAAAAAAGTTTAGATAAAGAATTTGGAAATCCTAAAAAGCCACTTCTCGTCTCAGTCCGCTCTGGTGCAAAGTTCTCCATGCCCGGAATGATGGAAACAGTTCTTAACGTTGGCATGACACCAGAAGTTGCAGAACAGATGGCTGTTCAAACAGGTAATCCAAAATTTGCTTGGGATTCTTATCGCCGATTTATTGATATGTACGGTCGCATTGTTTGCGATGTACCGCCATCTGAATTCCATAAAATTGAAAGTCGAGTCCTTGCATCTTTTAGCGTTACAAGTATTCAAGAGTTAGATGTCGAAGGCCTAAAAGCGCTAGCTGATGGATATAAGAAAGAAATCGAAGCGCTGTCTGGTGAAACCTTCCCTCTCGATCCCCGCGAACATTTAATGAGGTCGGTTGAAGCGGTATTCCATTCATGGAATTCAGAACGTGCACAGCTTTATCGTCGTCGCGAACGAATTCCTTCCGATTTAGGAACTGCTGTCAATATCCAATCAATGGTTTTTGGAAATCTCAGCGATGACTCAGGAACTGGTGTTGCATTTACGCGCGACCCTGCAACGGGTGAACAAGGCAGTTACGGTGATTATCTTGAGCGTGCTCAAGGCGAGGATGTTGTAGCTGGTATTAGAAACACAATGTCTTTGGCTGAGTTCAATGAAAAAACCCCAAAGGTCTATGCCGAGCTCGATCGTGTCATGACTTTGCTTGAAGATCATTACCGCGACCTCTGCGATATCGAATTTACCGTTGAAAAAGGCAAGCTCTGGATTCTTCAAACTCGTGTAGGAAAGCGCACTGCCGAGGCTGCTTTTAGAATTGCTACGCAGTTAGTAGACGAAGGCAAGATCACTATGGATGAGGCGCTAGTGCGCACCTCTGGTGATCAATTAGCGCAACTCATGTTCCCTCAATTTGATTTAACAGGTTCTGTAAAGCCGATCGCCACTGGAATCCCAGCATCACCTGGTGCAGCAGTTGGTGAAGTTGTATTTGATTCGCGCAGAGCATTTGATTTAGCTCGTGGCGGAAAAAAAGTCATTCTCGTTCGTCGCGAAACCAGTCCTGATGATCTCGTAGGCATGGTGGCGTCTGAAGGTATCTTGACTAGTCGCGGTGGCAAAACTTCTCACGCAGCTGTTGTCGCGCGCGGAATGGGCAAGACTGCAGTCTGCGGAACAGATGCAATCTCTGTTGATGAGCGCGCATCTTTATTTACTGTCGGAAGTCTTACCATTTATGAGGGTGAAACGATTTCTATTGATGGCACAACTGGAAATGTTTACCAAGGCACAATTCCCGTTATTGCATCGCCTGTAACGTCATATCTTGAAGGTCGCCTTGCCGCTTCTAGTGATGAAGCATCACCGGTTGTAAAAGCGGTAGATCGCATTCTTTGTTATGCCGATTCCATTCGCACACTTAAAGTTCGCACAAATGCTGACACCCCAGAGGATGCAGTACGGGCGCGCATTCTTGGAGCAGAAGGTGTTGGGCTCTGTCGCACAGAACATATGTTCCTTGGACCTCGACGCGCATTTGTTGAACGACTTGTTCTTGCTGAGAATGAAGATGTACAACGCGGAGTTATTGCCGAAATGGAACCACTACAACGTGGAGATTTCGTCGGCATCATGATGGCGATGTCTGGCTTGCCAGTAACAATTCGCCTTCTTGATCCACCACTTCATGAGTTCTTGCCACCACTTGCCAAACTCAGCGCAGAAATGGCTCGAGCAGAAGCACTTGGCGAAGAAATCCCTGCACGCGATGCAGCCATTTTTGCAGCGGTAAATCGCTTACATGAATCCAACCCGATGCTTGGACTACGTGGAGTTCGCCTCGGAATCTTGATTCCAGAACTCTACAAAATGCAGGTCCGCGCACTGGTTCACGCCTATCTCGAAGTTCGCAAACTTGGCCACGACCCAAAGCCAGAGGTCATGATTCCGCTCGTTTCAACGCAACGAGAACTCTTGTACCTACGCGAAACACTTGAAGAAGAAATCAAACATACTTTCGCATCAACTGGTCACAGCGTTGATATTCCAATCGGAACAATGATCGAAACTCCTCGCGCTGCAATTACTGCAGGTCGTATGGGACATTACGCAGACTTCTTCTCCTTCGGAACAAATGACCTAACTCAACTAACGTGGGCATTTAGTCGCGACGACGTTGAATCTACATTCTTGCCTCGCTATTTGGATCTAGAACTTTTGCCGTTCAATCCATTCGAATCATTGGATCAAGCCGGCGTCGGAATTCTTGTGCGCACCGCTGTTGAACAAGCACGCGGTTTGCGACCAGATTTCAAACTTGGTGTCTGCGGTGAACATGGTGGCGATCCACGCAGTATTCACTTCTTCCACGAATTAGGGCTTGACTATGTTTCTTGCTCACCGTTCCGCGTTCCTGTTGCCCGTCTTGAGGCAGGACGTGCGTTGGTATTAAACAGCGCTAGCGGAAGCTCGGTTTGATTTAACTAAATCAGTTCCGAGAAACACCAGTGCTACCCAGATAAAGGCAAATCCGATGATTTTACCTTTTGGCATGGACTCATGATTAACAACAGTTCCAACCATGAACATAATTGTTGGAGTCAAGTATTGAAGAAGTCCTGAAATAGTCAGTGGCAAGCGAATCATTGCCTCATTAAATAAAAGCAATGGCACAACGGTCATTAACCCTGCACCAACTAAAAGAATTGTGTAAAGAAAATGATGGCCCAATTGTGCCTTGCCTTGAGATTCCAACATGATCATAAAAACTAGGCTTGGAAGTAGTGCGATCGTGGTTTCAATAGAAATTCCCTCTAGCGGGGGATAATTCAATGATTTTTTAAGCAAGCTATATGCGCCCCAAGAAATAGCTAATGCCAGTGCAATCCAAGGCAATGAGCCGTATTCGAAAGTCAGAACCAAGACGCCGATGAAAGCAAGTAGCACTGCAACCCACTGCAATTTGTGCATTTTCTCCCGCAAAATAACTACACCAAAAGCCACGCTCACTAATGGAGATATGTAATACCCTAATGATGCTTCAACAACTTTATTGACACTGACAGACCAGATGTAAACAGTCCAGTTAATTGTTAGCAATCCAGAAGTCAGAGCGAGAATTGCGATGTTTCGAGGTTGACGAAAAACTGCAAATGTTTTGCGCAATTTCTTTTGTAGTCCGAGAATAAGAATGCACAAGACGAGTGACCAGATACCTCGGTTAGCGACGATTTCAAAAGATGATGCGTTTTCTAGGAAGTGCCAATAAACAGGGAGGAGCCCCCAAATAATGCACGTTGTGACACCAAAGATGAGACCTTTAGTTTGAGATGCTTTGTTAGGAATTGGAGGTCACCGGTAGTTCGTAAATTGAACTGCGAAGTCCCACTTAGCATCTTTGATCATTGCAATAGCCGCTTGTAAGTCATCTCGACTCTTGCTGGTGACACGAAGTTCATCGCCTTGGATCTGGGTTTTAATTGTTTTAGGACCTTCATCACGCAAAAACTTAGCAACTTTTTTAGCATTTTCTGTAGAGATGCCTTCTTTTAGCGGGCATGAGATTTTATAAATCTTTCCACTCAGCGCTGGTTCAGCGGGATCTATGTGCTTTAGTGAAACACCACGTTTAACTAATTTATCTTTGAGAACATCTAGGGTTGCTTTGGCACGCTCTTCTGTCCCGGCTTCTATCGAAATCTTTTCGCCTTCAAGTTCTAACTTTGCGCCAGTATTCTTGAAATCAAATCGAGTATCGATTTCGCGGATTGCTTGATTAACTGCGTTATCTAATTCCATTCGGTCGATCTTGGAAACTACGTCAAAACTGCTATCTGATGCCATATCTTCGGCCCTCTTTCGCACGATAAAAGGCGGTATTTGCGCCTACCTGCCTACGGTATCCTTTCACCTCGCAAGTTCCATAATTGCCGCAAGTTCTGTTCGACCCTGGCGGGTTGCCCGAGCGGCCAATGGGAGGGGACTGTAAATCCCCCGGCTCTGCCTTCGAAGGTTCAAATCCTTCACCCGCCACCAGATAGTTGATCTATATATC
>CAILKF010000060.1 GCA_903834705.1 uncultured Actinomycetes bacterium | reverse complement strand
TGCAGTTAAAGATGCCGGATATGCGGCGGGAGCTCGAAAGGTTTACATCATTGAAGAGCCAATGGCTGCAGCAATTGGTGCTGGACTTCCTATCCATGAACCAACCGGAAACATGGTTGTTGATATTGGTGGAGGAACAACTGAAGTTGCAGTGATTTCGCTAGGTGGAATCGTGACTTCTCTTTCAATCCGCGTAGGTGGAGACGAGCTCGACCAATCCATTATTAACTGGGTTAAGCGTGAGTTCTCACTCTTATTGGGAGAGCGCACTGCTGAAGAAATCAAAATGGCGATTGGTTCTGCTTATCCAATTCAAGGCGAGCCAGATGCTGAAATTCGCGGTCGCGATCTTGCTACCGGACTTCCAAAAACAATTGTTGTATCTGCTGCAGAAATTCGCAAAGCAATTGAAGAGCCAGTTAATGCAATTATCAATGCCGTAAAGAGCACTCTTGATAAAACTCCACCAGAGCTTGCAAGTGATCTTATGGACCGCGGAATTGTACTTACAGGTGGAGGCGCTCTCTTGCGTGGACTTGATGAGCGCTTGCGTCGCGAAACAGGAATGCCTATTCACATTGCAGACCGTCCACTAGATGCAGTCGTTGAAGGATCTGGCAAATGCATCGAAGAGTTTGAGGCTTTAGAGAAGGTCTTGATCTCCGAACCTCGCCGATAGGCTTCTTCAATGCGAAACGGCGGCGACAATAGAAGTCGTCTGTTACTCGTGATTTTAATTGTTACATCACTATTTCTTATTACGCTCGACCTTCGCGGTGTTGCTGTTATGCAAGGGGCTCGAAACGGCGCACAAACTATTCTTTCCCCATTCCAGCGTGGCGCAAGTTTTGTTTTCACGCCAGTTGGAAACTTCTTTTCCGATATTGCACACCTTGGCCGAACCCGCTCGCAACTTAAGTCACTTGAAGATGAGAATGCAAAACTGCGAGAGCGCATCCTTACTCGCAAGAGCATTGATGTAGAAGTTGGCCAATTGAAAACAGTGCTCAATCTTGCGGGCAAAGCAAGTTACAAGGTTGTTAATGCGCGCGTGATTTCTCAAGGTTCGAGCGCTTCATTTACGCAGACCATAATTATTGATGCCGGCGCGAATATGAAAATCACTCGTGACATGACTGTTATTTCAGGAGATGGTCTCGTTGGCGTGGTGAAGGATGTGTATCCAAATACTTCTCTAGTGATGCTGGCTTCTGATCCTTCTTTTCGAGTTGGAGTCCGAATTGCTGACACTGCTCAAATCGGAATACTTTCTGGGCAAGGAACAAGCCATGCAGTCCTTCAGCTTTTGGACAGCCAAAGCAGCGTTAAAGTCGGAGACGTTTTATTGGCGCGCGGAAGCCAAGGTGACAAACCGTTTGTTCCTGGAGTGCCAGTCGGGCAAGTTACCTATGTTGCAGATTCGGCTGGAGCAGTTTCAGCAACTGCTGAAGTTCGATATTTTGCACATCTGAGTTCATTACGAGTTGTTGCTGTCGTTGTCAAAGCTCCTGCTGAAGATCCTCGTGATGCTCTGGTGCCACCAAAACCTTTCCCAACGCCGACTCCGACTGTAACGATTTATGTAACACCGTCGGCGTCTCCAAGTCCTAGTACCAAAAAGTAAAGTTGCATGCTTACTCGTCGCCTGTTTCTTAGCTCTTCAATCTTCCTTATTCTCTTCATTTTGCAAGAAAGTTTGTTCAATCAAGTGAGATTGCCACTCGGGGGATTTTCACTCTTCTTAATATTTACCATGTGTTGGGCATCGCTCAGTACTCCCGAAGTTGGTGCAATAACAGGATTTGGCGCAGGACTATTGCTCGATTTAGCTCCTTCAAACGATGGGCCAATAGGTCAATGGACACTAGTCTTGATTGTTATTGGATACGGAATTGCATTCCTTCGATATGGAGATGACAGCTTACGAGGAAGTCCTTTTAGTCTGGTGGTTCTGGTTGCAGTTGGGGTAGTAGTAACCCTTGGTGTCTATCTTGCAACAGGCGTGCTACTGGGGCTCGACATTGGTACTGGGTTTCAATTTACGAAGATTGTCATTGGAAACGGAATCTGGACCCTAGTAGTAGCGCCATTCTTATTACCTCTCATCTCGTATTTGCACAGATCTATTTTTGAAACACGTGAAACGCTATGAACCAAAGATCTCGTCTGAGTTTAATTGTTGTTCAGGTTTTTATTCTTTCACTGATGTTTGCCTTGCTCGGGCGCTTATTTTATTTACAAGTAGGAGCCGGTCCGAAGTATCGAGACGCTGCCCTAAGTATTCAAAGTCGCGACATCGTAAATCCAGCTACAAGAGGCATGATTGTTGACTCATCTGGTGTTCCTCTAGCACTCAACAGAGTTGGTTTAGCAGTCACCGTCGATAGAAGTGTTATCGATGCTCAGAGCGATAAAGGTGGCGCGGTACTTAGTCGAACTGCAAAGCTATTGGGGTTGAGTTATTCAGATGTATTCCGTCGCACTCGCTTATGTGGTGAATTAGCAAAAGGTAATCAACTCGGTTGCTGGACTGGTACTCGCTACCAGCCAATTCCGATTACAAAGGATGCAGACCCATCTAGAGCTTTGGCAATTGTTGAAAGAGCAGACTTATTTCCAGGAATTGATGCCATGCCGGTTGCGGTTCGCAACTATCCGGGCATTGGTGGTGTCAATGCTGCACATGAATTGGGTTACGTTGGACCCCTTACGGAATCAGATTTATCTGGCGTCAATGGAAATAAATATTATCGAAGCGAATCCATCGGTAAAGCCGGACTTGAATATCAGTACGACGCATACCTGCGTGGCAAACCAGGGATTCGTACTGTCATCGTTGATCGAAAAGAAGCAGTTACTCGAGAATCTAAAAACACAAAATCCATACCTGGAGACCACGTTGTTACAAGCTTAGATGTTCGCCTTCAAGCCTCAGCGGAGAGCGCTTTGGCGGACGCAGTTATGCGCGCACGAAGCATTGGATATCGTGGAGATGCAGGTGCTGCAGTTGTTATGGATGTAAAAACTGGACGAATTCTGGCAATGGCTTCATATCCAACCTATGACCCAAACATTTGGGAAAAGGGTTTAACAGTGAAGCAAGCTAAAGATATGTTTAGTGAATCAACTGGTGTGCCCGCGCTATCTCGCGTTTTACAAGGCTTGTATGCACCGGCATCAACATTCAAATCAGTTTCTTTGGTTGCTGCAGCAAATGCTGGCTATGACTTACGCGCTACCTATTCTTGCCCCGCACAAGTTACCGTCGGAGATCGAGATTTTCAGAATTTCGAGAGTAAAGCCCAAGGAAGATTGACGATGAAAAAAGCAATCGCAATCTCTTGTGACACTATTTGGTATCAAATTGCCTACGACGAGTGGGTACGAGATGGCGGACTCTCGCCAAAGAAAAACGCTCATGATTACTTCTTTTCCGCGGCTCGAGGGTTTCAAATCGCTCAAAAAACGGGCATAGATTTACCATCGGAATCAAGCGGGCGTTTAGCGGATCGACAGTGGCGTAAAGATTGGTATGTTCAAAATAAGGATTATTTCTGTAACTACCAAGCAAGGGCAAAGAAGAACCAATTAACACCATTCTTAATCGCACTTGCAAAAGAAAATTGCATTGATGGAGACAAGATTCGAGGGGGAGATGCAGTGAACTTCTCAATCGGTCAAGGAGACACGGTTATCACTCCTCTCAAGTTAACGCAGATGTACGCGGCCATAGCCAATGGCGGCAAGATTTGGCAACCAACTATTGCCCAAGCTATTGTCAAAACTAACGGAACGATTATTCAGAAGATGAAGCCGAATGTTATCGGCAACCTTCCTGCTACTTCGGCAACGCTTTCATTTTTGCGTGAGGCGCTACGAGAAGTTGTTATCAGCGGAACCGCTGCAGGAGTTTTTAGTGGCTTCCCAGTGGCAGTTAGCGGAAAAACTGGTACTGCTGAAGTTTTCGGGTTGAATCTCAACGGAACAAAAAAAGATAACACGTCATGGTTTGCTTCATTTGCCCCAAGTGATAAACCGAGATATGCCGTAGTGATGATGGTAAGTCAGGGTGGATTTGGAGCGTCGACAAGTGCTGTTGGAGTTCGAAAGATTTACCAAACTCTTTTTGGTGTTGTGGGCTCTAAAGTTGATCCAACTAAAGCACTATTTCCAAAGGGACCTCCGACAACTTTGCCTAGAATTTCGGCAACGACGAAAGTGAATAAGTAATGAGTTTCAGACATTTCACGGGCCGTCGCCACAAAGTTCGCCGAGCCGTGATGGAAGGCTTTGACCCGATACTTACAATTGCAGTAGCAATTCTTCTTGTTATAGGCACGCTTTTGGTTTATGCGGCAACGCGCAGTTGGTATGGATCTTTGGGACTAGATCCGCAGTACTACTTAAAGCGCCATATATTTAATATCTTGATTGGTGGAGCCTTAGCCTTTGGTACCACATTGATTGATTACCGCCTACTTCGTGCCTATACGCCAATTGTGTGGGGCGTAGGCGTTATCGGGCTGATAGCAGTTCTTATTCCTGGTATTGGCAGAGAAATTAATGGTGCGCGCGGTTGGATTTCGCTACCAGGTGGATTCCAAGTGCAACCAGCTGAGCTAGCAAAAATTTCCATCATCATCGGGCTCTCCATGTTGCTGTCGGAGCGGCTACACGATGGCGATCAACCAAGTTCAAAGGATGTGTTGCAAGGTTTAGCAATTGCTGCACTTCCAATTGCATTGATTTTGGTTCAACCCGATATGGGAACTGTCATGATCATTAGCGCATCTGTGGTCACAATTATCGCCGTGTCAGGTGCGCCATCTCGCTGGGTTGTAGGTCTATTAGTCATTGCACTCTTAGGTGGCTTCACTGCAGTGAAGGTTGGCGCAATTAATGATTACCAACTCAAGAGGTTGCAATCTTTTGTCGATCCCACTGCTGATCCACAAAGCAGCGGGTATCAATTACGACAATCTCGAATAACTGTTGGCTCTGGTGGTTTGATCGGTAAAGGACTCTTTAACGGCCCTCAAACCAATGGCAGATTTGTTCCGGAACAGCAGACAGATTTTATTTTTACAGTTGCAGGCGAGGAACTTGGCTTCTTAGGAAGTGGTGCAATTTTACTTCTCTTCCTCATTATTTTGATTCGAGCATTTAGAATTGCGCGAAGATCTCAAGATTCATTTGGGCGATTGGTATGTACAGGAGTTATCGCGTGGTTTGCATTCCAGGCTTTTGAAAATATCGGCATGACTATGGGTCTAATGCCCATGACTGGAGTTCCATTGCCATTTATGTCTTATGGTGGTTCGAGTATGTTCGCTAATTTGATTGGTATCGGCCTATTGCAGAATGTCCACGCTCGCCAGAGGGGCTAAATAGCGCCACTTTGGGTTTTCACCCCTCTATCTGCCATACTGAGGCCAACGTCCAGCGCGGCTCGCGATTTCTTCGCGATAAATGCCTAGCGCGGACACACAGAATTGCTCGTTTTCGAGCCAGAGCGCGTTTTTTACAGAACGCATAGAGGATTTGGTGCCATGGCTATTGAGCCAAAGTCGCCGCGCAAGCGTGCGGTGAAAAAAGTTACGAAAGCTCCCGTTGACCCTGCAGTGCAGACAAGCGATGACGCGGAGAAAAAACCTTCAACAAAAAAGAAGAGCGCTGCTGCGATTCCGGTTCCCATGTTCCAAGCGGCAACAACTGATACCAAGCCAGCCAAAGCCGTTCGCGGAAAAGCTGTTGCTAAAAGTGTTGAACCTGCAAAGGCTGAATCCGAGCCTTCGACAGATGGTGATTCAACAGATTCTCGTGGGCGCCGTCGCCGTCGAGGTGGTCGCGGGCGTCATCGTTCTGGCGATGTACAAGGAGCGACAAGTACAGAGGTTTCTACTGGCATCGAATCAGAAGAAGATGGTTCAAAAGGTGCAACACATCGCCGCCGCCGCCGCCGATCAGCATCAGATGGCGTAACTCCTGGCGAGACAATTGAAGAAGATGGCGTCATCACTGTAGTCAAAGTCCGTGAAAGTCGCCCTGTTCGCGAAGTCCGTGAAAGACCTCGTAAAGAATCGCGTTCACCTGTTCGCAGAAGTCGAGAAAATCGCAGCGAATATCGTGAGCCTTACCGCAAGCGCGGAACCATTATTACTGAAGGTGAATTCCTGGCACGTCGCGAAAACGTTGACCGCGAGATGTTGGTGCGCCAAATCGGTGATCGCACCCAGATCGCCGTCATTGAAGACAAGGTCATGGTTGAGCACTACGTCAATCGTCACAGCAATATTTCTTACGTAGGAAACGTGTACTTAGGACGAGTGCAGAACGTACTTCCAAGCATGGAAGCAGCATTCGTTGATATTGGAAAAGGCAGAAATGCTGTTCTATATGCAGCCGAAGTTAATTGGGATGCAGCAGGAATATCTGATTCGCAACCACGCAAAATTGAGATGGTTTTAAAAACAGGGCAACCTGTATTAGTACAAGTAACTAAGGATCCAATAGGTCAAAAAGGTGCACGACTAACTAGTCAGATTTCACTTCCAGGTCGATATTTAGTTTATGTTCCAGGCGGGGGAATGAGCGGTATTAGTCGCAGACTTCCGGAGCCAGAACGTGCTCGCCTTAAAGCAGTACTAAAGCCAATTGTTCCTGAAGAAGCTGGCGTCATTGTCCGCACTGCCGCAGAAGGTGCAAGCGATGTTGAAATTGAAGGCGATGTTGCTCGACTTAAAGCGCAGTGGGATGACATTGTTCAGAAATCAGAGAACCCAAATTTCCACGCACCAGCACTTCTTTATGCAGAACCTGATCTGGCAGTGCGAGTTATTCGCGATATCTTCAACGAAGATTTCCGCAAGCTAACAATTCAAGGAAGCCAAGCCTGGGAAGAAATTCACGGTTATTTGAGTTTCATCGCACCAGAACTCACATCAAAGATTGAAAAGTGGACTGGGCTCGGCGACTTATTTGCTGACTATCGAGTTGATGAGCAATTGTCTAAAGCGTTCGATCGCAAAGTGTATTTACCATCTGGTGGCTCGCTCGTTATTGATCGTACAGAAGCCATGGTTGTAATTGACGTTAATACAGGAAAATTCATCGGTAAAGGTGGCAACTTAGAAGAAACGGTTACCAAGAATAACTTGGAAGCAGCAGAAGAAATAGCTCGGCAATTGCGTCTTCGCGATCTTGGTGGCATTGTCGTTATTGACTTTATTGACATGATCTTGGAATCCAACCGCGAGCAAGTTTTACGTCGCTTAGTTGAATGTCTCGGTCGCGATCGCACTAAACATCAAGTGGCTGAAGTAACCTCGCTTGGATTAGTCCAAATGACTCGCAAGCGAATCGGACAAGGACTCATTGAGGCGTTCTCCACAACATGCGATAGTTGCGCGGGCCGCGGAATTCATATTCATACAGAACCGGTGAAGGTAAAACCAACACCTGTATTTGTTGAAAATGATTCACAAAATTCTCACGATGACATGGAAAATGCGCGCGAGGATCGAGAAGATAAGAATCAGAGTGACATGGATTCCGATGTTGACTCGACTACTGAATCAGAACAGACTTCCACAGAGGTTGTCATTGAGAGCAGTACGGAGCCCACAAAGGGTCGAAAGCGCCGTCGGGCGGTCAGTACAGGGGTCGTAACCCCTGGTGCTTGAGGGGCTCAAACTCTCAGTTTGACCCAGGCACCCCTCATTGCCTACCCTTAGCCTTCGATTAGTGGTCGCTTTTACCGCTGACTGCAATAGCACTGCAATAGAACTGGAGCACCAACGTGTACGCAATTGTGAAAGCTGGCGGGCGCCAAGAGAAGGTCGCCGTCGGAGACACGCTCACCGTCGATCGTATCGATGGGGCTGCTGGTTCAACCATTACTTTTTCCGCTGTTCTTGTCGTTGACGGAGCAAGCGTTACTACCGATCCAAAAGTTCTTTCAGGCGTAAAAGTAACTGCCGAAGTTCTTGATGAAACGAAGGGCAAGAAGATTCATATCTTGCGCTACAAGAACAAGACCGGTTACCGCCGTCGTCAAGGTTTTCGCTCACAAAATACTCGCGTAAAAATTACTGCCATCAACGGCGTCAAGTAAAACCAAACTTCAAGGAGTTGAGAAATGGCAAGTAAAAAAGGTGTCTCCTCGACACGAAACGGTCGCGATTCCAATGCGCAGTACCTCGGAATCAAGCGCTTCGGCGGTCAAGTAGTCAACAGCGGCGAGATTTTAGTTCGCCAACGCGGAACTCACTTTCACCCAGGTGCCAATGTTGGTCGCGGCAAAGATGACACACTATTTGCTCTCGCTGCAGGTGCAGTTGAATTCGGTCGCGCTCGCGGACGTCGCGTAGTTAATGTGGTTCCGGTCGGGTAATTCGGTTCTCATAAAAGAGCGGGCCGTTAATGCGGACCCGCTTTTTTTATTCCATTCTTAGGTTTGCACGAACGCTAGTTAACTAGAAGGGCAAGGTGATTACATGACTACATTCGTAGATCGCGTCACTCTCTTTGCCTCTGCCGGAAAAGGCGGCGACGGTTGTGTTTCCGTAAAGCGTGAAAAATTCAAACCACTGGGTGGACCAGATGGAGGCAATGGTGGTCGTGGTGGAGACATCACGTTAGTTGTCGATCAAAATGTCACAACACTTCTTGATTACCATCATTCGCCACACCGAAAAGCAACATCAGGTCGTGCCGGATATGGCGATCGTAAAGATGGTCCGTCAGGTGAAGATCTCATTCTCACAGTTCCTAATGGCACTGTTGTTTACGATGCTGACGGAAATCAACTCGCAGATTTAGTTGGTAACGGCACTATTTTCATTGCTGCTCAAGGTGGTTTTGGAGGACTTGGAAACTTAGCGCTTTCATCATCAAAGCGTCGTGCACCAGGTTTTGCACTCCTTGGAGAACC
>CAILKF010000059.1 GCA_903834705.1 uncultured Actinomycetes bacterium | reverse complement strand
GGCGTTGCAATCTGGATGATTGGACGATTATGGGGACTTCGACGCTATAAATTTATAGCCTCCATTGGATGGAGTCTTGTTGTTATTGCAGCTAGCGCTCCTGGTGTCGGGGGAGAGATCCTGATTGAGGGAAATACCTCCGGAATACTTCTTTTAATATCTGGTTTTATAGTTTTAGTTTCCCTTAGCGCCATTGCCATTCCTGAGTGATAGCAGAATCCTTAATTATCAGCCCGCTATTTTCGAGAATCTCTCTCAATCGATCACTCTCTTTCCAGTTCTTTTCATTGCGTGCGATTTGTCGCTGATTCAATAGTTGTGCAAGATGCTCCGTTAGTGGCTTTAAGACTTCCTCTCTTTCTAAACCAAGCCCAAGCACTTTGTCCGCGTAAAGAAATAGTTCTGCTCTCTGTAATTGCGTAAGCGTCGGATCTTTCTCAGCCCGTCGTAAAATTGATATCACGTGTGGGGTGTCGAGGTCGCTAGTTAAGGCTGCAAGTACCTCATCGTTGTCGGGCACTGCAATTGCGTTGAAAGGGCCAACTACAGAACGCCAGCGCTTAAGAGTTGCATGAGCCGATAAAATCGCATCCCAGGTCAGATTCATTTGCGTGCGATATCGGTTTTCAAGGAGCACGAGTCGAATACTTAACGGATCTACACCACGGGCCACGACGTCCTCGAGCAAGAGAACGTTGTTGGCACTCTTTGACATCTTCCTTCCCTCGAAAAGTAAATGCTCACCATGAGACCAAAGATTGATAGTTTCCACACCCGTTATTGCATGTGTTTGTGCACGCTCATTTTCATGGTGGGGAAATCTAAGATCAATTCCTCCGACATGGACGTCAATTTTCTCATCTAGGTATTCAAGTGACATGGCTGTGCATTCAATATGCCAACCCGGGAATCCCAATCCCCATGGGGATTCCCAAATCATCTCAGTGCGATTAGATGCCAGTTTCCACAGCGCCCAATCTGCATGGAATCGTTTAGCGCCATCTTCTGTGTATTCATAACGATGGCCCGGTTTGAGCGCATCCAATCTATTTCCACTTAGTTGGCCATACCCAACCGATGATTTAGCATCAAAGTAGACGCATCCGTCATTTCCAATGTAAGCGTGATTCTTTTCTAAGAGGGCTTGAATGATTTCATGCATTAGCAAAATGGACTCACTCGCGCGAGGATATCTTTCCGCTTTGGCGATATTGAGTAGTGCTAAGTCTTCATGAAATAATTGTTCATACTTCCTAGCAAGTGTTAGTGGGTCAATTTTTTCACGCGCAGACTGTGAAAGTACTTTGTCTTCTTGGTTTACATCTTCAGACATATGCCCTACATCGGTTATGTTTTGGACAAGTTTTACCCTCAAGCCAGTGAGTTCAAGAGTCTTACGTATCAAATCTGCAAGTAAGAAAGTTCGCAAGTTTCCAATATGGGCTGGCCTATAAACTGTGGGTCCGCAACAGTAGATATGAACAAGGCCATCACGATCTTTAACTTCAATGCTTTGACGGCTTTTGGTGTCATAGAGCTTGAGCCTAGTTAGCACGGTTGATTCTTTTCCGAATGTGCTAGCGCTCGATAACGATACGAGTGATGAAAGCGGAAACCCAGGTTTTCATAGAGAGTTATCGCATGTGCATTTTTAGAATCCACTTGCAGAAGCGCTTTGCTCGCTCCTTTTTCTCGAGCGTTATTCAGTAGGCGTTCCATGCAGGTTCTGCCGATTCCACGTCCTCTAAAATCTTCGGATACAAATAGTCGACTCAAGGTTGTCCATTTTTCGAAGTTACTGGCACGACCTACTGCAATCAGCCGTCCGTTAATTCGCCCGCCTACATAAATGGCCGGATAACTCCCCATAATCTGTGCGATTGGCTCGTCATGTTGGACTTCAAGCCATTCGTTCGAAGGAGTATCGGAAGTTTCCCAGATTATTTCATCGCTTATTTCGGGATACTTTTCAGAAATATCAGCAACCATAACGTTAGCCAATACTTTCTCTTCCCACCCTCGCTCTGAAAGCTCCCGATCAAGTTCTTCATATGAAGGTAGTGGGATGTGAAAAACTGGAACAATCTTTCTCTCTCGATAGAAACGAACAACGGTATTGATTGCTTTTTCCAGTTCTATTCCTGGATTTCCATAAGGAACTTCTCCTAAAGGTAATACCGAGTTCGCGCGCATCGTAAAAGGTCCACTTGCACGCAAGAGCCAGCCCCCAATTCTGAGCTCTTCCTTTGCGGGCCATGTTGCATTCGCAGCAATTTCAATTTCTTGTATTCGAATACTTAAAGGTGCGCCGTGGCCGGCCCGATCTGGTACAGGTTTGATTTCGCGCCAGATTGCAATCTGGTCATGCGAGAAATGTGCGAGTGAGCCATCAGTTTTTCGAACGCTGGTGAGAGTTTCTAAGGTTCCCACCACATCCCGAAACCCACCACCGGGTTCGTGGAGGCGCACTGTGATACGCGCCCCAATGATTTCAACCCCAGGTCCCATAGGCACACGATAATTGGAAAACTAGCTGATGGCGTGCCCAATGCTTGCCTAGATGATTAGAATGGCGTCATTCGTTCCCTTGGAGGTTCACCTTGACGTACATCATCGCCCAACCTTGCATCGACGTGAAAGACAAGTCTTGCATCGAAGAGTGCCCCGTTGACTGCATCTATGAAGGAAATCGGATGCTTTACATTCAACCTGATGAGTGTGTTGATTGCGGCGCATGCGAACCCGTCTGTCCAGTTGAAGCAATTTATTACGAAGATGATGTTCCTGGCCAGTGGAAAGATTTTTCAAAAGTTAACTCAGAGTTTTTTGTCGAGTTGGGCTCACCGGGCGGTGCAAGCAAAGTCGGGCAAACAAATACTGACCATGCAGATGTGGTTGCTGCTCCACCACAAGGATAAAAAGGGTTCATTCTGAAACTACCTGATTTCCCCTGGGACGCACTTGCCCCCTATGGAGATCGTGCAAAGCAACATCCTGGCGGGATCATTGATCTTTCCGTTGGCACGCCTGTTGACCCAACACCAGAATTTATTCAGCAAACATTGCGCGAAAATTCAAACGCACCTGGCTACCCGCTCACTGCAGGAACACCTCAACTCAGAGAAGCAATAAAGAATTGGGCTATTGCAAATCTTGGCGCAAGTGGTGATTTCGATGTTTTACCTTTGATCGGATCAAAGGAATTTGTAGCCTGGCTACCGACACTTCTTGAAATTAAGAGTGTGATTTTCCCAGATGTTGCATACCCGACATATAACGTGGGAGCAATTCTGGCTGGAGCAATTGGATTTCCAGTCGCAATTTCACCTTCTGCATGGCCCGCCTCTGAATTAGCTTGGATAAATTCACCTTCAAATCCAACGGGCAGAGTCCATTCAGATTCCGAACTCAAGGACGTCATTGCATGGGCACGGAAAAACGCATCCGTTCTAGTCTCTGATGAGTGCTATTTCGAATTTGGTCACACAACTACACCACACTCGATATTGAAATTTACCGACGGAAATAACACAAACATTCTTGCAGTTCATTCACTCTCGAAGAGATCATCTATGGCCGGATACCGTGCAGCATTCGTTATTGGCGACCGAGAATTGATCTCTCGAATTCGTGAGGTTAGGAAACATGCAGGAATGATTGTGAGCTTGCCGGTACAAGAGGCGATGGTTTCTGCACTTTCAGATACCAAGCACGTTTCTGACCAACGTGCCCGTTACAACTTACGTAGAGAGAAATTGATTCCGGCTTTAGAACGAGTGGGTTTTGCTATTGAGGAATCAGGTGCCGGACTCTATATATGGTGCACACGCAATGAGACTGACTGGGAAAGCGTGGCATGGCTTGCAGAGCTAGGAATCCTTGCAACGCCTGGCAACTTCTATGGAGAAAAAGGCGCTCGCAATATTCGAATCGCTCTCACCGCTACAGATATGGCAATTGACGAGGCAGTATCTCGACTTTCAGCAGCAGATATTTCGGAAGTAAAAAAATGACAGAGGCAATTTTACTCGTAGGTGGCATGGGCACCCGCTTAATGCCCCTTACAAGAAATACCCCAAAGCCCATGTTGCCCGTTGCTGGTTTACCAGTTACTGAACACCAACTACTGATGGCAAAACGCGCGGGAATTACATCAATCGTTTTAGCTACTTCGTATTTATCTGAAATCTTTATCCCATATTTTGGTGATGGTTCACGCTGGGGAATTGATTTGCGTTATGCGGTGGAAGAACAGCCTCTGGGCACTGGGGGAGCAATTCGCAATGCCGCAGAGCTGTTACATGGCGACAGCACTGTTGCGATATTTAATGGAGACGTACTCACTGGCCATGACTTAGCAAAACAGATTGATTTTCACACCTCACACAGGGCCGAAGTAACTTTGCACCTGACTCGCGTCACCGATGCACGTGCTTATGGTTGCGTTCCTCTGGACGCAGATGGAAGGGTTACAGACTTTCTAGAAAAGATGGAGAACCCCATCACCAACACAATCAATGCTGGTTGTTACGTTTTTGAAAGAGAAGTCATTGATTTCATTCCCGCGCGCACAGTGGTCAGTATCGAAAGAGAAATCTTTCCTAAACTTGTTGCAGAAGGTAAGAATATTTTTGGATTTGTTGATGATTCGTATTGGCTCGACATTGGCACTCCTTCTGCGTTGCTACAAGGTTCTCGAGATCTCGTGGCCGGGGCGCTAGGTGGGCAAAAATCTGAATTTTTCGCAGGTCGAGGATGCTCCATTGCCCCAGATGCGAAAGTGATTGCGGGCTCATCGCTGGGCGCACATGTGAAAGTTGAGAATGGGGCCATCGTTCAAGGTTCAATTGTGTGCGATGACGTTAAAGTTGGTCAGCGATCTGAAATCATTAATTCTTTTATTGCGCCAGGTACTTTTATTGCGCCAGAAAGCAAAATTGTCGACAGTTATTGCGCAAAAGACGGGACTTTTTCACTTTTAACTCCCAAATAACCCCTTTCTTGGGTAAATAAGTCCCAATTCGACTTGACTAAAGGGAGTTACACGCGTGTAATTCATCTATTGGTTTCCCGCTATAGGGGCGGACCCGAAGTTTTGAAGGAGTGCCTGAATGTCTGATATTCGACCTGCTGGCCCAAGCGTGCAACTCGTGACGGGAGAGACTGTTGAGCTCTCATGGCAAGAGCGTGCACTATGCGCCCAGACCGATCCTGAAGCATTCTTCCCTGAAAAAGGTGGTTCAACTCGTGAAGCAAAGCGGGTATGCATGTCCTGTGATGTTCGCGGTGAATGTTTGGAATACGCCCTCGCTCATGATGAGCGTTTTGGAATCTGGGGCGGTCTCTCCGAACGCGAACGTCGTCGCCTTAAGCGCCGTCCCGCGTAACACTGAGTGCAGCTATGGCTGAGTCAGCCAAGCGCAACGACGCTCACCATGTAACAGCAATTCTTGTCGTTCACGATGGTGCAACGTGGCTTCCCGAAGTTGTTGCATCGCTCGCTTCCCAGACTCGAGCTATCGATTCCACATTCGCTATTGATACAGGATCGGTTGACTCTTCCACAAAACTTTTAAGTAATTCTCGAATCCCATTTGTTTCTATTTCTCGCGAAGCGGGATTTGGAGATGCAATTAATTCAGCGCTGGAAAACATTCCCGAAATACAAAGCGCCAACGATTGGCTTTGGTTTATTCACGATGATTGTGCGCCATCACGTGATGCGCTCGCCCAACTTTTGAGAGCAATCGAAGACAGACCACATGTGGCAATTGTTGGACCAAAGTTACGTGGTTGGTATGACCGCACACATTTACTTGAAGCGGGCGTAAGCATTGCAGGTAATGGCGCACGATGGACTGGTCTTGAACTACGTGAATTCGATCAAGGTCAACGCGACGGAATTAAAGATGTTTTGGGAGTAAGTACTGCTGGAATGTTAGTGAAGCGAGAAGTATTCGAAGAACTCGGTGGCTTTGATTCAAACTTATCTTTGTTTAGAGACGATGTAGACCTAGGTTGGCGTGCACGAGTTGCAGGGCACTCGGTCATCGTGGCAACAGACGCCGTCGCTTATCACGCAGAAGCGTCTGCATCAGAGAGACGGGCAGTTGATGTAACGCATGCCTTCCTTCATAGACCACTGCTACTCGATCGTAGGAATGCTTCATATGTCCTCTTGGCAAATTCTTCTGCATGGATTCTCCCGTGGCTCTCATTAAGACTTTTAGTGAGTGCTGGGGTCAGGTCACTTGGTTTTCTTATTGCAAAGCTTCCAGGGTATGCAGCAGATGAAATTCTTGCCGTTGGGTTACTACTCATTCACCCAGGTTTGCTTCTCAATGCGCGCAAGGCACGGCGAAGCCAAAGATTACTTTCTTCACGAGTTGTCGCAAATTTTATTCCACCTAGGTGGAAACAATTTCGGTTAAGTGTGAATCGAAGCTTTGAAACAATTAGAGAAAGATTTTTCCCAACGCCCACTCCGATCGAAAGCATTTTAGATCCACTTTCAGAAGATGAAGATTTGCTCACACCAGTTCCAGCAAGAAATTGGAAATCACTAATAGTCCGCCCGGAAGTTTTAGGTACTATATTTTTGTTGATACTCACACTTTTATGGTCCAGGCACCGTTACGGTCCGATATCAGGAGGAGCGCTATCTACAACTCCTAGCGGTGCAATGGATTTGTGGCGGATTTACGCAGATTCTTGGCACGGAGTCGGTATGGGAAGCGCTTTTGCAACGCCGACTTGGATTGCGGTTTTGGCGCTTGGTTCAACATTTACCTTCGGAAATGCAACGGCTCTAGTTGCAATTCTTTTTTGGATCTCACCCATTCTCATCATGTGGTCTATGCACATGCTCGTCCGGACATTCACGGCTAGGCGATGGTTATTAATGGGGGCAAGCGTCAGTTATGCCCTGTCTCCTGTTGCAATTGCTGCGATAAATCAAGGCCGACTAGGCACGATTGCCACTTTGATGTGCGCACCATTGATAGTCAAAGCCCTTCCTCGCCTTCGCGCTATCGAAGTGCAATCGTGGAAATTTATTTTTGGGTTGAGTCTTATTGTCGGAGCAGTAACTTCCTTTTCCCTACCCTTTTATTTGGCTTCAAGCATTTTTCTTCTTGCAGGGATCGCAAAGGACTATATGCACTTTAGGCAAAACCCTGAAGGAATTCTTTTCAAGGAACGACTTTCCAGGTGGTTACTTCTACTAGCCACTCCATTTGCGTTGTGTTTACCCTGGTCGCTCGAGGCGCTCACTCATCCCACTCGATTCCTAATTGAACCAGGCATTTCCGTTGCTGGAGGTCTTGCAAATGAAGCGATCTTGGCAAATCCTGGAGGAATTGGATCAATCCCATGGTGGTTCGTTAGCCCAGTCTTGCTAGTAATTCTCGTCGCTATTTTTTCTTCAACACAAGCACGGTTCTACGCCTCATGGGGATTCTCCTTTCTCCTTGCAGCAACTTTTGTAAGTTCACTTGCAATCTCTGCACATGGAAATGCTTCAAATACTCATGTGTGGGTAGGAACATGGTTGGCCATAACAACTTTGTGCGCAGTTGTTTCTGGAGTTGTCATTCTGGATGGCCTTCGTGAGCGACTGGCCAATTCAAATATTCATTACCGCCACATCCTGGCCGGATTGGGGGTTGTATCTGTTCTTGCTTATTCGTTAACTGCCTCGATGTGGATTACGACAACTGGCGCAAACTCGCCTCTTCAGGTGAACCGCACTTCCGTACTACCTCCGTTTCTTGGAATCTCGCCAGGAACAAAAACTTTAGTAATTAGAAATTTGAGCGTTGGCGCTACTGACCAGCTTACATTTTTCGTTGCGCGCGAAAATGATGCTTTCCTTGGCGATCCCGATGTTGCACCAAAATCAAGTCCGGCAATTGATAAAGCAATTCGAGATTTAGTTGATGGAAGCGGATTAACGAGTAGCAAAGTTCTTTCCGCACACGGAATTAAGTTTCTATTTATGAAAAACCCTGTCGACGATCAACTCGTAAGGTCTGTTGATGGAATTGGTGGATTCATGAGAAATTCATCTACAGATGCAGGAATTGTTTGGAGAGTCACAGGAGTTGGTGAGCGCCTGGTATTCACAGATGAAAACTCTAAGTCAACTCCCATGCTTATACCTGACGATGGGGCACCCGTTGTAACACGTTCGCCCGGAACGCTCACGTTGGCTGAAAACTATGACTCCTCTTGGCAAGTTATTCAAAATGGAGCAAGGCTAGTTCGAACAAAGAATGAATACGGGCTTCCGCAATTTCTAGCTCCAACTCCTGGTGAATTCTTTTTAATCCATGATGGCACTGTGCGCCGAGGATGGCTCTCTCTTCAATTTATTGTTCTTCTCAGCGTCTTAGTAATGATTTTGCCGGCCGGGCGTCGAAAACGCGAGATCTCCGTTGAGGAACTGACATGAGAGTTAGATTGATGGCTCTCGTTGCAGTCTTGATTTCAATAACACTTGTATCTGCAAATTTGTTGGAAAAGAAAGTGAGCGCTAACAAGTTTTCTCAAACCTTTCCAGCAGTGGTTTGCCCCCCTACCGGAGCTGGACTTAACGGACAAGTTTCTACGGGATCTCGAAACACACCATCTCGAAAGATTGTGCGAAATTCTTCAGTTTTTGTACCAGTGAAGAGCTCACGTTTTATCATCGGTGCAGATCCAGTACTGCTAGAAGGTTCTGCGATTACCTCTATCACCTGGCAAAGTTCAGCATCGCGATGGGCGGGAGCAACAGTATGTAAGTCTCCGCAAGGTGATGAGTGGTTTGTGGGCGGAAGCGGGGATGTGACCAGCAAAGGTCGCGTGCTACTTGTTAACAGTGGATTGAGCAATGCAATCGTAGATGTTGCGCTGTGGAGTGAGAATGGCGCATTGGCAGGAAAAGTATTTACCGTGAAACCAAATTCTTATACACAAGTAAGACTTGACTCACTTGCGGTGGCACAAAGTGATCTTGTAGTTCGGGTGACGCCAAGATCGGGTCGAGTAAGCGCCTACATGATTGATGAGAGAACAAAGGGATTGCGTAGTCTTGGTGGGGACTTTGTTAACTCGATCAATACTCCAAGAACTGATTTTGTCATCTCTGGAATCCCGAACCAAACAATTAACTCAAAATCCGTCGGTCATATCTTGAGGATTCTCTCACCAGGAAGTGCTAAAGCCACCGTCAGCGTGGACCTTATTTCAAATGATGGTTCATTTATTCCCGTTGGTTTCGACTCTCGTGAAATTGCTCGAGAAATAGTTACAGATTTAACACTTTCTCCAAACATCAAAACCAATGTATTTTCACTGCACATCCACTCCGATAGGCCAATTCTGGCTTCCGTGTATTCAGAGATAATGGTTTCAGGGCACAAAGATTTCTTGTGGAACACTGCAACAACACAATTAACACCGATGTCACTTGCCGTCTCTGGCTTAGAGCCCACCATTGTTTTCACGGGAGATCAGATAAGAGTGGGGATTGAAAGTCATCTGAACAACGGGCGTGTGAAAGTTACAACAGTTAAAGGCTCAGATATCGCTTCATGGAAAGCGCCGACTGGAACTAGGTCTATCAAGATCACCTCAGTTTCGTCAGGAGTTTTCGGATCTGGACTCGTTACCTCGGTAAATGGCATTGGGACCTTTCCCTTAATGCCGGGAAGTCTTCTAAGCCGAGTAGCGATTCCTAGCTCCAATATCTCAGTGATAAATCGCTGACACGAATACGAGCCTGTTGCTCCACAATTTCTCAAGCCCGTCCCACTAATCTTGAGCCATGTCTTCATTATCTCGATTAGGACGGGGATGCTCCCGTGGAGGGTGCCGCAGAAAAGCGGTAATGACTCTTACCTATGTATATGCAGACTCAGTTGCAGTTGTGGGGCCATTGGCGACTTTTGCAGAACCACATTCCTACGACTTGTGTGAATTACATGGAGATCGTTTAACGGTACCAAATGGCTGGAATGTTATTCGGCAAGAACGAGATGCCAGTGAGGTGGGACCAACTCAAGATGATTTGATGGCAATTGCTGATGCTGTTCGTGAAGTTGGTAGCAACGCAATTGCAACAGAAAACAATGAAAGCTCATCAAACGCGCAAAATCCTCAAACTGGTAGACGTGGGCACTTGCGCGCTGTACCTTCTTAAATCGTGAGTAACGTTCCTACGTCGAAAGTTTTCAAAGCGTACGACATTCGAGGTTTAGTCGAAACAGAAATTACTCCAGATTTTGCTTTCCAAACTGGTTTAGCATTTGCCCGCTTTCTTGAGACTGAACGCGAACCAGGAACTCTTATTGTTGCTCAAGATATGCGCCCGTCTTCTCCGTTATTAGCCGAAGCATTCTCAGCAGGTGCCGTTTCAAACGGTATGGATGTTATTCGAATTGGGTTGGCATCAACGGATATGTTGTATTTCGCATCAGGCAAACTCAATCTTCCCGGAGCGATGTTTACTGCTAGCCATAATCCAGCCGAATACAACGGAATCAAATTATGCAAAAGCGGAGCTAGACCAATCGGTGCTGACACTGGCTTGAAAACAATAGAACGATTCGTTAATGAAGGTAATCCGATTGTGATGCGATCTATTGGGCGCGAAACCGAGCGCGACATGCTTAACGAATATGTCGATCACTTACTTTCATTAGTTGATGTCTCCAATCTTCGGCCACTAAAGATTGTTGTTGATGCAGGAAACGGGATGGCTGGATATACAGCGCCGGCGCTTTTTGATCGATTAAACGTCGAACTTATTGAACTTTACTTCGAATTAGATGGGACCTTTCCGAATCACGAAGCAAACCCCATAGATTCGGCAAATCTAAAAGACTTACAGAAAGCAGTTATTAAACATAAAGCCGACATTGGATTAGCTTTTGATGGTGATGCAGACCGATGCTTTCTAGTTGATGAAAAAGGCGCGATAGTTGACCCGTCTGCGCTGACAGCGCTCATTGCGCAAAGGGAATTAGCGAAACATCCACGATCTTCAGTAATTTATAACTTGATTTCATCTCGTGCTGTAGTTGAAGTAATTGAAGAAAACTCAGGTAAGCCAGTTCGAAGTCGCGTAGGGCATTCCTATATAAAGAAATTAATGGCCGAAACGGGCGCAATTTTCGGAGGAGAACACTCAGGCCATTTCTATTTTAAGGATTTTTGGTGTGCAGATTCTGGAGCGCTTGCTGCACTTCATGCAATTGCTGCCCTGGGTGAGCAGAAGTCAACTCTCTCTAAATTACTGAAACCATTTATTAGATATGTTTCAAGTGGCGAAATCAATTCAAAGGTAGGTAAGCCAGAAGAGGTTCTACTAGCTATCGAAGAGAAGTATTCTCAAGTGGGCACCGTAGATCATTTAGATGGGTTGACAATAAATGGTGATACCTGGT
The DNA here is from genome assembly GCA_903834705.1 of uncultured Actinomycetes bacterium. Classification (GTDB taxonomy): domain Bacteria; phylum Actinomycetota; class Actinomycetes; order Nanopelagicales; family Nanopelagicaceae; genus QYPT01. The sequence goes on along the minus strand of CAILKF010000059.1, from coordinate 17,023 downwards.
GGTTCAATGTTCGCTCCTCAAATACTGAACCATTACTGAGACTCAATGTTGAAGCCAAGACGCAGGCCAAACTTGATCGAGTCCGCGATGAGGTTTTAGCCATAATCGGCTCTGCTAAATATGCCTAAATGAGTGGCAAGCGGTAACCTATGTGCCTTACGGTTTGAAGATATAGCCCTTAGAAGGAGAAATAAGTGAACTCACCTGTTACCACCACGATTGCGCATGACATTGCCGATGCTTCACTTGCTCAAGAAGGTCGCAAGAGAATTGAATGGGCCGAACGCAACATGCCCGTGTTGGCACAGATTCGCGATCGGTTCCAGGCAAGTCAACCATTTAAGGGAGTTCGAATCGCAGCATGCATGCACGTCACGACTGAGACAGCAAATCTCATGCGCACTCTTAAAATTGGTGGGGCGGAAATCGCACTTTGTGCATCAAATCCACTTTCAACACAAGATGATGTTGCAGCAGCTTTGGTATACGAGTATGGAATTAGTGTATTTGCAAGAAATGCTGTTGATCGCGATGGATATTACTCACACATCAATGCTGCGCTCGACATTGCGCCACACCAGGTTTTCGATGACGGTTGCGACTTAGTTAATACCCTTCATACAACACGCACCGAAATGTTGGCTGGAATTACGGGTGGATGCGAAGAAACTACTACTGGTGTTATCCGTCTAAGTCAGATGGCTAAAGATGGAGCACTTAAGTTTCCGATGGTTGCTGTAAATGACACTGACACGAAACATATGTTCGACAATCGTTACGGAACTGGTCAGTCGACATTGGACGCTGTTTTCCGCTCAACAAACTTTTTGCTTGCAGGAAGCATTGTTGTTGTCGCTGGATTTGGTTATTGCGGAAAAGGTGTTGCTGAGCGTGCAAAAGGTATGGGCGCAGATGTCATCGTTACTGAAATCGATCCAACAAAGGCCCTCGATGCGATGATGCAAGGTTTCCGAGTAATGCCTATGGTTGATGCCGCCGCACTCGGCGATGTCTTCATTACCGTTACAGGAAATCGCGACGTCTTGCGCGAAGAGCATTTTAAAGTCATGAAAGATGGTGCAATCATGGCTAACTCCGGACACTTCGACATTGAAATTGACGTTGCGTGGCTTGAGCAAAAAGCCACAAAGAAGAATCTGAAAATTCGCCACCAAACAGATGAGTATGTGATGTCCGACGGTCGCAGATTACTTCTGCTTGCAGAGGGTCGCTTAGTAAATCTTGGTGCAGCCGAAGGTCATCCAGCTGCAGTAATGGATATGTCTTTCTCTGATCAAGCACTTACTGCTGAATGGCTGGTAGCAGAGTCTAAGAATCTCAAGCCAGGACTGCACAATGTTCCAGTTCATATTGATAAAGAAGTTGCAAAACTTAAACTCAAGAGCATGGGTGGAGAAATTGACACTCTGACACCAGCACAGGACATGTATCTCAATTCGTGGGAACACGGTAGCTAATGACCTTGGTTATGGTCGTCGATGACGATCAGGACCTTGGAGAGATGCTCGGAATTGTCCTAACGGGTGAAGGATTTGATGTTGATCTAGTTTCACGTGGTGATGAAGTTTTAGAAGTCTTCAGAAATAATCCACCTGATTTAGTTTTGCTTGATGTCATGCTTCCAGGTATTGACGGTATCGAAGTATGTCGCTTGATAAGACTTGAATCCATGGTCCCAATAGTCATGCTCAGCGCAAAGGGCGATACGCACGATGTCGTGTTGGGGCTTGAGGCAGGTGCAGATGACTACATTGTAAAACCTTTTAAGCATCCATCGGAATTAGTCGCGCGCATCAAAACTCGACTTCGTCGCACTCAAGTCGGCTTGGTAGGAAAACTTACTCTCGCCGATCTTGCAATTGATTTAGTTGCTCATCAAGTGATGCGTCAAGGAAAAGCGATACAACTCACTCGCCTTGAATTTGATCTATTAGTTGCATTGGCAAAAGAACCAGGACGAGTATTTTCTCGCGATGAATTGCTGAGTGAAGTATGGGGATATCAACATTCGACAGACACTCGGTTGGTAAATGTGCACGTCCAACGATTGCGCGCAAAGATTGAAAAAGACCCCGAAATCCCATTTATAATTTTGACGGTGCGTGGGGTTGGCTATAAAGCTGGAGCGATGGGTGCATTGTGAGTTCATTGCGAGGAACTCGACTTCGTAATTCATTGGCTGTCAAAGTTATCTTCTCGACGGTTTTGCTCTCACTAATCCTTTTTTCACTCGTTGGATCAGCCCTTTACAGTAAATTATCTGACGGAATTCTAAATGTGAAGCTGGACTCTTCTATTGCAGAAACTCGGTCAGCAGTATTTAACGCGCAATATCGTTTCTCTTTCGTCGGCAAACCGAACAACGATGTGATTGCAAGTATCGTTAAAGATTTGGTTGCAAATTCAGCAACTATCAGTGCAACTGTAAACGGGCGTGAGGTTGCACTACTTCGGAGTTCTCCATTAACTAAGGAAAAGGTTGATTATCAATCGACTTCGAATCTTGTCTCTCCAAGCGTAATTCCCGAAGAACTTCGCTCGCGAGTGCGGAAAAGTTTAGGCACGGAGTGGGCACCGACGACAATCAAATACGTGAATGGAAATCGCATTCCTGGCCTTGCAGTTGGACAGACAATTACCATTCCGACCGTCGGTCGTTATGAGATGTATCTAATCTTTAGTTTAGTTAGCCAGAATGCAACTCTGGATCTTCTACGAACATATCTACTTATTACAGGAGTTTTCTTACTTTTCATGATTGGCCTACTTACTTGGCTCGTTGTAAGGCAAGTAGTTAAGCCAGTTCAGGAAGCAGCAAGAATTGCAGAGAGATTTACAACTGGTGATTTCAATCAACGTATGCGAGTAGAGAGTAATGATGAAATTGCCAGACTAGGAACATCTTTTAATGAAATGGCTAGCTCTTTGCAGAGCCAAATTCATCGACTTGAGAATCTATCTTTGGTTCAGCAGCGTTTCGTCTCCGATGTTTCCCACGAACTTCGAACCCCATTAACTACCCTGCGTATGGCTTCGGATGTTGTGCACTCTGCACGAGGAACATTTGATACGAGCATTGCTCGAAGTGCAGAACTACTGGCAGCCCAGTTGGATAGATTTGAAAGACTCCTAGAAGACTTGCTTGAAGTAAGCAGATTTGATGCAGGGGTAGCAGTGCTTGAGATTGTGAAGTTTGATATTTCTGAATTAATAGAAAGATGTATCGCAGACCTATCTCTTGTTGCACAAGAGCGTGGAGTTGATATCGAGTTCAATTCAACAGGCTATTTGGTGCTGATTGAAGCTGACTCACGCCGAGTTGAAAGAATCCTGCGCAATCTCATTAATAACGCAATTGAGTATGCTGGTGCCAAACCGGTCCAAATTAAACTTGTTGAGTCCCAGGGAACCATTGCAGTAGGTGTCAGAGATCATGGAGTTGGTCTCGAAGCGGAATCAGCTTTTCGAGTGTTTGATAGATTCTGGAGAGCTGATCCATCGAGGGCAAGAGTTCGCGGTGGAACAGGACTTGGTCTTTCCATTGCACTTGAAGATGCACGATTGCACAATGGGGAGTTAGAGGCGTGGGGCCGACCAGGCGAAGGTGCGCATTTTGTTCTCACTCTTCCAAAACAGGCCGGCCAAAGTATTGATGGAAGATTAATCAGATTGCAACCAATAGATTATTACTCCACAGGGGATTAACGATCTGATTTGATGAATTGAATTCCACGTCACAATGTTGGGATGAAAGTAATTTCACATGTGGGGGAAATTCTCTTTCCAGCACGGTGCTTGGGCTGTGGGATATTGAGTTCAGATTTATGCCTCCGATGCGTGGGGGAATGGTCAAAGCAAAATCTCAAGACACATTTACCCGAAATCATGGTCAACTCATCTAGGAAGTACTCCGCTACTGCAAGAAATATTCTCGTTGCTGCAAAAGAGAATGGGATAGCTCAAGCTAGAGAGTTCATTGAGTTCGCTTTACTAGATTCTTTAAATTTCCTTGCGAGTGGGAAAATGAAAGATGTCGTACTCGTTCCCATTCCATCTCAGAGAAGTTCTATTCGAAAACGGGGTCGAGACTTTCTTCCTGAGTTGACAAATAGCCTCGCACTTAAAAACAAATTAGAGATGAAAAGAATTTTAATTCACAACAGATCGGTTCTTGATCAATCAACTTTGCATGCACGCGATCGTTTTACAAATCTTGCAGGGGCGCTGAGTACCAGGACTTCGCTCGGTAGAGGAGAAAAGGTGATCCTTGTCGATGACCTGGTCACCACGGGAGCAACCTTGGGAGAGGCTGTGAGAACCCTAGAAGCTGCCGGATTTAAGGTCATTTCTGCGGTTACTGCTTGTGTGGCTCTTCCTCTACGATAAGCACAGGGACTGGAACAGGGCGAATGCGCTCAAACCCAGACGATGAACTGACGTGAAGGGTATGTGAATGCCAGCATTTCTTGATCGCATTTTGCGCGCAGGTGAAGGTCGTGTTCTTCGGGATTTGAATAAAGTCGTTATCGCTGTCAATTCACACGAGAACAAGATTTCTAGTCTCAGCGATGAAGAACTTCGCAATATGACTGACACCTTTAAGCAACGACTTGAAAAAGGCGAAACACTCGATGATCTTTTGCCTGAAGCCTTTGCCGTAGTTCGAGAAGCAGCTAAACGAACATTGGGTCAACGACATTACGACGTCCAATTAATGGGTGGCGCGGCTCTTCATCGTGGAAATATTGCAGAAATGCGCACTGGTGAGGGAAAAACTCTTGTTGCAACACTTCCTTCATATTTGAACGCACTTGCTGGCAAAGGCGTGCATGTTGTAACAACAAATGATTATTTGGCCGAGCGCGATAGCGAATGGATGGGACGCATCCATAGATTTCTAGGCATGCGAGTTGGAGTAATTCTGGCTTCAATGACTCCTACAGAACGTCGTGAGGCATATAACGCAGACATTACCTACGGCACAAACAATGAATTCGGATTTGATTACCTTCGTGACAACATGGCCTGGACTTTAGAAGATTGTGTTCAACGAGATCATTTCTTCGCAGTTGTCGATGAGGTTGACTCAATTTTGATTGATGAAGCTCGTACCCCTTTAATTATTAGCGGACCTGCGGACAAGGCAACCAAGTGGTATGTGGAGTTCAATACCATCGCAGGGAAATTACAACGAGATGTTCATTATGAAGTTGATGAAAAGAAGAGGGTCAGTAGCATTCTCGAAGAGGGCGTTACCAAAGTCGAAGAGCTTCTCGGCATAGATAATCTTTATGAGGCAGTTAACACCCCACTCATTGGGTATCTAAATAATGCGGTTCGGGCGAAAGAACTTTTCAAGCGCGATAAAGATTACGTGGTCATGAACGGCGAACTTCTTATCGTTGACGAACACACTGGTCGCGTACTTTCTGGTCGACGTTATAGCGAAGGTATGCATCAAGCGCTTGAAGCTAAAGAGCGCATCGAAATTAAAGACGAAAATCAAACGCTGGCCACAATTACTCTTCAGAATTACTTCCGACTTTACGAGAAGATTTCGGGCATGACTGGAACCGCCATGACCGAAGCATCAGAATTCCATCAGATTTATAAATTGGGCGTTGTGCCAATTCCGACCAACCGGCAAATGGTTCGCATTGATCAAGCAGATCTCGTTTACAAATCGGAGGCAGGAAAATTTGCAGCAGTTGCTCAAGATATTGTTGACAGACATCGCAAAGGTCAACCAGTCCTTGTTGGAACTGTCAGCGTTGAAAAATCTGAAGAACTCTCGGCTGTCCTCAAGAAGAACGGAATTCCACATGAAGTTCTCAACGCAAAGCACCATGAACGCGAAGCGCTTATTGTCGCACGTGCAGGAACGCTTGGGGCAGTAACAGTTGCAACAAATATGGCTGGTCGTGGAACTGACATCATGCTTGGTGGTAATCCAGAATTTATGGCTGATTTCGAACTTCAACGCCGAGGACTTTCCCCCGTTGATACTCCAGAAGAGTACGAAAGTGCTTGGCCAATTGAAATCGCAAAACAAAAGGAAACGATTGCCAAAGAACATGAAGAAGTAGTTGCATTGGGCGGGCTCTACGTACTCGGAACCGAGCGTCATGAGTCTCGACGTATTGATAATCAGCTTCGTGGTCGTTCTGGTCGTCAAGGCGATCCAGGAGAGTCTCGTTTTTATCTATCTTTGCAAGATGATTTGATGCGTCGCTTTAATTCAGGACTGGTAGAGCGCTTTCTATCTGCTGCTGGGATCCCCGAGGACACACCAATCGAATCAAAGATGGTCAGTAATGCAATTCGGTCTGCGCAGACTCAGGTTGAGTCTCAGAACTTTGAAATCCGTAAGAATGTTTTGAAATACGATGACGTATTGAATCGCCAACGCCAAGTTGTTTATGGCGAACGCCGCTTAGTGCTCGAAGGTGAAGATATTCAAGAACAAGTACAAGATTTTATGCACGACACCTTGGACGCGTACATAACGGCCGCAACTACTGAAGGTTTTTCCGAAGACTGGGATCTTGAAGTTCTCTGGACGGCGCTCAAAGCGATCTATCCAATCTCATTCACGATTGAAGATTTGGATAAAGAACTTGGAAGCCGAGCTGGGCTAGACGCAGATTATTTGTCTAAGCGCGTTATAGATGATGCCATTGATGCATATGCCAAGCGCGAAGAATCACTCGGATCAGAAGTTATGCGCGAGTTAGAGCGCAAAGTATTGCTGAGCGTCTTTGATCGCAAGTGGCGTGAACATCTTTATGAAATGGATTATCTACAGGAAGGTATCGGCCTGCGCGCTATGGCGCAACGCGATCCTCTTGTGGAATATCAAAGAGAAGGTTACGACTTATTTTCAGCGATGATGGATGCAATTAAGGAAGAGATTGCAGGTTACCTATTCAATGTTGAAGTCAGTGTTGAAGAATCCGGCAATGAAGTGAGTGCAAAAGGATTAGAAGCACCTAAAACTCCAACCGGACTTCAATATTCCGCTGCAGATGAATCTGGAGTTGTTCAAACTTCTGGTGTTTCAAGGAATGCTCCTTGCCCTTGTGGATCAGGAAAGAAATATAAAAGATGCCACGGAGAGAACTAACTCTTCTATAGCAATGTAAGTGAAGTACAGAGCCACCTTTTATCAACACCTTCAAATCTGAGCGCTAGTGCCCTCACGCGCTCATCAAACTTGATAGTTAAAGTCGCTTCACTAATTCCATCTAGTGGTTCGCAACGGTAAACCTTGCGGATTTTCCCTACTTCGCTAACAGAGCCAACTTTGCGAACAAGTTCTGCGTAAATTGATTGATGACACCAGCGCGAAAGTTGGGTTGGTGAGCGACGTGACGCCCAAATTTCTAATACGCTGATTGAGAATTTGAGAATCCAAATATTTAGATCGGGTAGATCGCTTGCAGATGTGGGCATAGGTGCAAAATCTGGATCGAACTCCTCTCCAAAATGTGTTGGCATCGAGTACAGATATGGCTTTTGAGGATACGAATTCGAGTGCTGGATTTGCAGAATTGACATGAAGTGAGAATCCCTCGACGAGGGGTTGTTCGCGTCAACCAGAAGTTTGAAAGTTGCCTCATCCGAAAGTATGACTGTGGACGAGCTTGTCACTTTTGTCTTGAGATGTTCTTAGGTATCGGTCATGAGCAACTACAGGAAAAGAAGTCGAACACGCTTAATCACTGCGATAGGTCTACTTGTTGCTTCATTTTGTTCGGCATTCATTCTGAGCTTTCTTGCCAACAGGAGTACGCCAGTTCTAAGCGCTCGTTTAACATTAATTCCCGGGCACACAATTGTTGAATCGGACGTCACTTCAGTCAAAATAGCCTTGGCCTCAGGCAACGCACATTACTTTCTTGGTAATCAAAACATTGTTGGCAGCGTGGTTGTACGAACTGTCGAAGCGGGGGAGTTGATACCAAACTCCGCAATCACCTTTTCTGAGGCATCACTTGTCAGTAGCACGGTTCCGATCAGTGTTCATTCTTACGATATCCCACTGAATATCATGCTTGGGGAAAAAGTTACTCTTTATCACGTAGGCGATCCAAAAATTTCAAGTGATATAACACCGGCCACTCTTTTGCTTCGCGGAGCGTTCATTGTCGGGATCAATTCGAAAGGACAAAACCTTGGTGGAGATATATCACTATCAGTCTCGATTGATGCAAGCCAAGTGAGCGCGCTAATTGATGCAACATCAACGGGTCGCATTGTCATCGTGCGGACTAGGGGTTAAATGTGTCAAATACAGCTGAGATCTCTTTACCATCAATCATCACCGCGGTTGCTAACTCAGAGTTTGAAGGTTTTGTAGCAGGGACCCTCTACGGCCAAGGTTGGAGCATTATCTTCCGCGCTTTAGATGCGCAATCTCTCAAGGAATTTGTTGCACATAATCCAGAGGAATCCTTGAATGCACTTCTCATTTATTCACCAGATTTGCCGGGGTTCGATCCGGATTTCATTACGCAGATTTCCAAATCGCTTCGACAAAGCGTTGGGTTCAGTCCGGATGCAAAAGTTAGAGAGGCTTTCCCTGGAGTTTTCAATATTCCAGCGAACGTAAATGAACTTGTATCCGTTGTTCGAGGGTTTGTTAGAGCGCCAATGGTTCGTCCAACAACAATGGATCAAAAGATTTCCAGACGGGCAAAGATTATTGGCATTGGCTCAACCTCGAGCGGAGCTGGGGCAACCACTGTGGCAATCAATTTGGCGATGGAGATCAGTCTCTTGGGTCGAGATGTCTTACTACTAGATGCTGATGTCCGAAGACCATCAATTGCGTTCTTGTTGGCCTTACGAAATCTGAAGAGTGAATCCACTTGGCTCACAATTGCCGAACATTTCAGCGCTGGTGAGATTACGCGAGAACATTTAATGCAATTTGATGAATATATTCTTCCTGCATTGTCCACATTTGATTTCATAGTTATAGACCTTGGTTCCTTAGAGAAAATCTCTGATTCACTTACTGACAGACGTTGGGCTTCGACACTCATTCATTGGTCATGCGATAACGCCGATGAGTTAATTTTCGTTGGGAGAGCAGATAATTTAGGCGCATACCGGATAGGCAATATGGTGAAAACATTTGCACTCCTGAAAATTCCAGCAAAGATCAACGTTCTCCTCAATTATAAATTGAGGAGTCGAAATTCAACTGAGCGGGAGAGCTCATTTCTTTCAGCAATTGCCCCACTTAAGCCGTCAAGAATTCTCACTCTTCCTAAAGATTGCCGTGACGTGGACAAAGCCCAGAGAGAAAGCGCCACATTGATCGACATTAACGAGCGTGGTCTCTTGCGTAAGGCCATAGCCAGGATTGCTGTCGAGGTGGTTGGGTAATGTCTTATACCCTTATGCCATGCGCGGATACATTGCTCTCACCCCGAATGAGTTAGCGACTTTTTTGGCAAAAGGTGAATCAAATTTCCCGCGAGCATTCATTACGACCCAAGAATTTTTTGAAAATAATGCCGAAGTTGATGAAGAAGAGAGAGAATTTGAACTCTCCTGTTTAGCTGCGCAAGAGTCGCGAAGTACCCAAGGAGTCAATGCTCAAGTTGGATTAGCCCTTGCTGTGGATTTGAAATCAGCACAAACGGGAACGGAAGAGGGAAGTCAGGTTCTTTTACTACAACCAATTTCCTGGGTTCAGGTTGAGGCGCTCCTAGTAGCTGAATCACTTGAGCCAGAACTCACCTGGTATGCAACACAAGAAATTTCTGAAGTTCTTCCTCAGTGGGTGAAGTAGATGGCGATTTATCAAAATTTTTTGGCGAAAGAGGTCTAGTCAATGCCAACTTTAGAAAAGCTATTGTCCAAAAAGAATCCCATCACTGTTGAACAAAGCCATCGCCTTCATGAAGTTATCGCAGATTGGCAACTTCTTTCAGATCTTTCATTTGCAGATTTAATTCTCTGGGTTCCGATTCGCAAAGATGCTAAGAGTTGGCCGACTGGCCATATTGCAGTGGCTCATATTCGCCCTACGACAGCAGCAACGGTTTTCGCTCATGACGTAATCGGTGAAGAAGTTGCTTGGGGTCAACGTGGTCGAATAGATATCGCGCTCTCCGATGGCGAAATCGTTCGCGATTCCGAGCCGGAGCAAGTGGGCGAGCTTTTAATCAAGGAAGAAACAATTCCCGTATTTTTCCAAGGACAAACTATTGCCGTGATTTCAAGGCATCGAAATGCAGATCTTATGAGATCTCCAAGTCGTCTTGAATTAAATTATCGCGAAATTGCGCACAGTCTTTATCGAATGGTTGCAGAAGGAACGTTCCCATACCCGGATGCGATTCCACTTTTCGACCCACTTCCTAGAGTGGGGGATGGATTGATTAGACTGGACACAAATGGTGTTATTTCTTATGCCAGTCCGAACGCTCGATCTGCATTTAGCCGACTTGGTTGGGGAAATGAATTAGAAAGTAATTCACTTGGCGAAGTTGCCGAATCATTGGCAAAGACGCGTCAAGATCCACATGAAGAGGCAATGCGTAGTTCCCTTAGCGGAAAGACTCTACAGAGAGTCGAATGTGAAAATGCGGGTGGAACTATTGATCTATTAGTGATGCCCATTGTTCATGGCACCGATCGTGTGGGAGCAATTGTCTTGCTCCATAACGTCACCGAACTTCGTCGCAGGGAGCGAGAGTTAGTAACCAAGAATGCAACAATTAGAGAAATTCACCATAGAGTGAAGAACAATCTTCAAACCGTTTCAGCATTGCTTCGCCTGCAATCGCGCAGGATCGAAGATTCGTCGGCACGCGGCGCGCTAGAAGAGGCCGTGCGCAGAATTGCGTCAATTGCAATCGTTCATGAAACTTTGTCCAACAGTTCAGAGGAGTCGGTTGAGTTTGACGATGTACTTGATCGATTGCTTGCAAATGCATTAGAGCTGAGTCCTCGCATGAATGAGATTGCTATCCAAAAGCAGGGTTTAGTTGGAACACTTGAGCCAAGACTTGCCACACCTCTTGCACTCGTTGTCACTGAACTCATTCACAATGCACTTGAACATGGACTCTCAACTCGTGGAACGCAACTCAGGATTATTGCCACAAGAGATGCTCAGTCGTGCACAATAAGCATTGAAGATAACGGAGTGGGTTTACCTTCAGGTTTTGAATTGAATTCTTCGGCAAATCTTGGACTTCAAATTGTTCGCACACTGACGCAAAATGAGTTACAAGGCGAGCTAACAATGGTTTCCAAAGATGCCGGAACAAGTGCCTCGGTCAACTTTCCTATCTAGAAGCTGTTTTGATTCTGCTCCATAAGGCGTGCGCGATTTCGAGCAGCACGACGCTTGAGTGCACGTCGTTCATCTTCAGATAGTCCGCCCCAAACGCCAGCGTCTTGCCCGCTCTCTAGCGCCCACGCTAAACAAGGATCTTTAACGATGCAACGTTGGCAAACTTTCTTTGCTTCTTCGATTTGTGTAATCGCAGGTCCAGTATTTCCGACAGGAAAAAAGAGTTCGGGATCTTCATCTCGGCAAGCAGATTGATGTCGCCAATCCATGAGGCAATCACCCTTTCCCGTAAACCTGGCCATGTACACGACACCGCGTACTCATGTAAATCTGGTCACTCTGACAGAAATGTTGAGCGTTCCAAGAGGTTTATTCTCCCTGCTATTGATTGCTTAAACAAGGACAATTGCCGACAGATTTCGATGAGTTAAGTGATTTATCTCGCTAACCTGACATTAATACTTTGACATGCAATGTTTTTCACGCTTATTCACGTGATTAGTGCTTAATCCAAGTGTTAACCCTCTTGTGCCCCCGGCAGGAATCGAACCTGCGCACCCGCCTCCGGAGGGCGGTGCTCTATCCCCTGAGCTACGGGGGCGCACTTCATTAATCTATCAGCGAGTGGCGAGTTTAGGCATGTGGCATCAGAATAGGCAGATGATGGAGAGCGCATATTTTGCAACGGGTTGTTTTTGGGGAGCCGAACGAAGGTTTTGGCAATTAGATGGCGTTGTGTCAACGAGTGTTGGATATATGGGAGGAACGCGCCCCCAACCCAATTATGAGCAAGTGTGTACGGGCGTAACTGGTCATGCTGAAATTGTTTCTCTCACTTTTGACACCGCAGTAATTTCTTATCGAAGATTGCTTGAAGAATTCTGGACTATGCACGATCCTACGACTCTTAATTCGCAAGGCAATGACATTGGAACCCAGTATAGAAGTGCAATTTTTACAACTACTCCAGAGCAGATGACGATGGCACTGCGATCGATGGAGATTTACCAAGCTGAGATTATTAAATCCGGATGTGGTCCAATCGTCACTCACGTTCTTTCTGCCTCCGGAGTAACATTTTGGCCAGCAGAGGATTATCACCAAAGGTATTTAGAGAAGAATCCCAACGGTTACGACTGCCATTCTTCAACCGGAATTCCATTCCCACAAGCATCGGTAGGAATCAATGATTAACGAAGAAGAACTTATAGCGCGCCTAGACCCACTTTCTTATGAAGTCTTACGTCATGGCGCAACAGAGCGACCTTTCACTGGTGAGTACGTTGACACCGAAACCATTGGTATTTATAAATGCAAAGCCTGTTCAGTCGAACTATTCACAAGCGAAACCAAATTTCATTCTGGATGCGGTTGGCCATCCTTTTACGCTCCGTCTAAAGATGATGCTGTGCTCCTGATCGAGGATCGTTCATTAGCACCCAGAATTAGGACCGAAGTTCGATGCGCTAATTGCCAATCACACCTCGGCCATGTCTTTGAGGGCGAAGGTTACGAGGTGCCAACTGATCAGCGATGGTGTATCAATTCTGTATCTCTTATTTTAGAAACAAAATAACCTTTATTTGTTGTCCGCGGCTCGCCAGCAATACCATGCCACAACACTTCTATAAGGTTCAAACTTCTGCCCCTTATTGTGAAGCTTGCTAGGAGTTATCTCATCTTTCATGCGATGGATCTTTTCCCAGCCTCTTCTAACACCTAAATCTCCTGTGGGCCAGACATTCAATCTGCCAAGTTGGAACATGAGAAACATGTCAACCGTCCATGGGCCGATACCCCATAAAGAAGTAAGTTGTTTATAAATTAAATCGTCATCTTCAATCAAATGCAGATCGTTAATCCTCACTTCACCACTCAGGGCGGCATTGCCTAGACCCAAAATTGTTTTTGACTTTGCACCCGACACTCCAACTGCACGCAAATCAGCATCACTCAATCTAACAATCCTTGCTGGAGTCATTTTTCCCGACACGAGTGCATGCACTCGACCATGAATTGTTTCTGCAGCTTTCCCAGCCAACTGCTGGGAAATTACTGAAGCGACAAGTGACTCAAAATGTGTTTCCTGCGTTGGCTTCCTGCCAATTGTGCAAAGGGGGCTTTCATCAATGGTTGCCCTAAACCTAGGATCTGCTTCGATGATTGCCTCTGCAATCTTTTTCATCGCCTTCGCTGAAGTGGCCATGTCGGGGAGATTACACTTCAAAAGATATTTTGTAGACATTCCATGTGAGAAATATTGTCGCAACAATTGTGGAATACTTGCGTTTATGGCTGAAGAGCAGGTGCGCATACTTTCTCTAGATGAGTTGCGTACGCACAGAAGTACAAAGTGGCGAGACTTTCCAAGTGATGTTCTTCCACTACCAGTTGCAGAAATGGACTTCGCAGTAGCAGAGCCGATACGGGCCTTGCTTGCAGATATGGTCGCTCACTCTGACTTGGGTTATTTGGGACCAATTCCTGAACTGGCAATTGCCTTCGCAAAGTTTTCACAATCCAGATGGAATTGGAGTGTTGATCCCGAACAAGTTCATACTGTTACCGATGTTGGGGTCGGTGTTGTTGAGGTATTGCGCCAGTTCACAAAACCAGGAGATAAAGTTTTATTGAGTTCTCCCATTTATCACAACTTCTATACATGGATGGATGAAACTGGTCTCGAGAAAGTGGATGTTCCTTTCTTGCATGGTGTAGATGGCTGGGAAATGGATTTTGAAGGAATTAAGAGAGCATATAAATCAGGAATTAAAGTTCATCTACTTTGCAATCCACATAATCCTTTGGGTCGTGTTTATCTCAAAGAGGAACTTGAACAGATTGCAGAACTGGCGAAAGAGCACGGAGTGCTAGTCATTAGTGATGAAATTCATGCGCCGCTAACTTTTGCGGAGGCAACTTTTATTCCCTTTTTATCACTTGGGCCTATTGCTCAAGAAGTTGGAATCACAGTCACAGCTGCAAGTAAGGCTTGGAATATTGCTGGGCTCAAATGCGCAATCGTAGTGTCGCAAAGTAAAACGATGAATAAGAAACTTGCCTTACTACCACCAGCCACGCACTATCGAGCTTCGCTCTTAGGCGGATTTGCAACTGCCACTGCTTTTGCTGACGGAGAACCATGGCTTAACGCAGTACTTAAGATTCTCGATAGCAATAGACATTTCTTAAAAACGCTTTTAGTAGATAAATTGCCAACCGTTAGGTACGAAGTTCCAGAGTGTAGCTATTTAGCCTGGATAGATTTGTCCACCTTGAATCTGGGTGAAAATCCAACGAAGGTGCTCTTAGAACGTGGCAAGGTTGCATTCAATGCTGGGCAAACGTTTGGGCCTGACACCTCGCAATTCATTCGACTCAATTTTGCAACGAGCCAAGAAGTGCTATCGGAAGCAGTCGATCGAATAGTGCAAGTAATTTAATTTCCTAATAGGCTTGGACTATGTCCGATAGAGAGCTCAGTCCTGAATCTATAGTTGTGTCTTCGGGTCGCCCACCTATTGAATCTGATGCGGGCCTCAACATTGATATTTCAATGAATGCAACGCGTCATGCTGGAGGCCCAATCGGCTACGGACGATATGGAAATGAAAATTGGACTGCACTTGAAACTGCAATTGGTGCACTCGAAGGTGGAAGAACCTTAGTTTTCTCCTCTGGAATTGCTGCAATAAGTGCGGTGTATTCACTTTTACCAATTGGCAGTGTTGTCACGGCATCGCACCAGGGTTACAGCGGAGTAACGACTTTGCTGAAGAATTTAGAAGCAAGTGGCCGAATCGAAGTTCGATTTGTTGACGTAGCAAACACTAATGAAGTTTTAGATTCACTTCCTGGTTCTTCCTTATTATGGTTGGAGTCCCCAACTAATCCGATGCTCGATATTGCAGATTTACCAACTCTTATCAGTAGTGCCAAGAGTGCAGGCATTGGAGTGGGCGTTGATAATACTTTCGCGACACCTCTTAATCAGAATCCATTATCGATGGGTGCGGACATAGTCATGCATTCTGTAACAAAATTCATATCCGGGCACAGCGACATATTGATGGGTTCACTTTCAACCAACGATCCAGCTCTTTTCACACGTCTTGAAGATGCCAGAAAATTTAACGGAGCAATTGCCGGCTCATTCGAATCTTGGCTAGCACTTCGCGGCCTAAGAACCTTAAGTGTGCGCCTTGAGCGAGGCGAGAGCAACACTCTTGAACTGGCTAAAAGGCTTTCGGCCCACCCTGCCGTGTCGCGAGTGCGTTACCCAGGATTAGTTTCCGACCCGCATCACAACTTAGCTAAGTCCTTCATGAAAGGTTTCGGTGCGGTATTTTCTTTTGAACTCAAAGATGGTGCAAAAATGGCAGATGCTTTGTGTTCATCTTCTGTTCTTATTTCACATGCAACAAGTTTAGGTGGGGTTGAAACTCTTTGGGAAAGACGCAGACGCTGGTCAGGCGAGAGTGCGAGCGTGCCAGAGAGCTTGATCCGCGTTTCGGTGGGGTGCGAAAACATTGAAGATTTATGGTCTGACATTGAGCAAGCATTTAAGAACGCTGGCTAACTCCCTCTACGTGTTTCGAGTTCTGCAATTTGCACAAAAATAGAGTATTTTAGGGACATGTTTAAAATCATCCGACGCGTGGTAACAGTGGTTGGACTGGCCATTTTGTCTTTTCGCGCCGTTGCCTCTTTTCTTTCTTGGGTTGAAAAACAAGAAGATGGCCCCCAGAATGTTTGGGTAGATGATGATGAATTTGAAGATGCCTGAGTACATTCCGGGTACTTGCAACATCGGTGCCGGTGAAATCCGTCGCAGGCAAGTTGTCGCTCTCGTAGGAGCTATTTTCTCATTGATCTCATTAGTAGGTATGTTTTTAGCTAGCGCTCCCCGAGGTGCACGCTTTGGAATATTTCTTCCTCTAGCCGTTGCTTCTATTGGATGGGTTCAGTCTCGAAAAAAGTTTTGTCTGGCATACGGGTTTATGGGAACTTTCAATTTTGGAAAACTAGGTCAGCTCTCACGGGTGGCCGATTCGGCAAGTAAATCAGCTGACCGTAAAACCGCACTGTCGATTTTAGTACAAAGTTTGTTGATTGCAGGAGCCCTGACTTTGATTGTTGTAGCACTACCTCTCTAACTTTTTGCTAGTTCTTGGCTTTCTGCTTCTTTGGTAGGTAAATTCACAGCAGAAGTTTTCGGTTTCGACTAGCCCTCTCAATGGTTATGTGAGATTGTTACATAGACGAAAGGCTACGCATCATGGAAATAATTATTCACGCCCGTCAAGCCCAACTAGCAGATGATTTTAAAGAAATCGTCCATGAAAAACTTAAATCGATGGATCGATTTCACGTATTAATGGAGAGAGTGGAAGTTGAAATAATTCACGAAGCAAACCCAAGCCAGGGTAAGAATTCACATAAAGTAATTCTTACCGCCAGGGGAGCGGGACCACTTGTGAGATCAGAGGCAAATGGCTTTAACGATGTTGCCTCATTTGATGAAGCTATCAAGAATTTTGAACTGCAACTCAGGAAGATTCACGAAAAAAGTAAAGATTTTGATCGAGCCTCAGTGAGGAAACGCTCGAGACTGAAGTAAGTATTTACTCTGCCCCAGCAATTCCACGCGTCGCAGTCAGGCTTGCAACCGTCGTAATTATCAATATC
>CAILKF010000058.1 GCA_903834705.1 uncultured Actinomycetes bacterium | reverse complement strand
GATGTTCCTGGACTTATTCCCGGTGCCAGCCAAGGTAAAGGTTTAGGACTTGAGTTTTTGCGACATGTCGAACGTTGCGTTGCACTGGTGCATGTTCTTGATTGTGGAACTCTAGAAACTGATCGAAATCCTGTAAACGATCTGGAAATTATTGAATCAGAATTAGCGCAATACGGCGGACTTGAAGATCGCCCACGCATGATTGCACTGAACAAGATTGACTTACCAGATGGACAAGCTATGGCAGACATGGTTGAGCAAACGCTGCGTGATCGTGGGTATGAGGTTTATCAAGTCTCTGCGGCGTCACGTGCCGGTCTCACAGAGCTTACATATGCAATGGCGAGAATCATTCAAAAAACTCGTGCCGAATCAGCAGTGGAGGAGCGCACTCGTATTGTTCTGCGGCCCGTAGCGGTTGATGACTCTGGTTTCACTGTCGTTGCAAATGCAGATGGTTCATTTAGCGTCTCGGGCGCGAAAGTTATGCGCTGGGTTAGACAAACAGATTTTAAGAATGCAGAAGCCATTGGTTATTTGGCAGATCGCATGGCTCAACTTGGCGTAGAAAGAGAACTCTTTAGAAAAGGCGCAGTATCTGGAGTTGAAGTTCGAGTTGGAAGTGGTGAGAGCGCAGTTGTGTTTGATTGGGAACCAACCATCGAGGCAGGTGCGGAATTGCTTGGTTCTGCACGAGGAGAAGATGCACGCTTCGACGGACCGTGGCGCGGATACACCAAGGTTCAAGATCAGCTCAATGATGATGAGATTGCGGAACAATGGGAGTACAAAGTTGTTGATCCACATACCCCTGCATTGAGCGGGCAGATTGACGAGGAGGAGGGTGAGCAGTGAGTTCTACGATGAATCGCGAGCAAATTTTTAAAGCAAAGCGCATTGTGGTCAAAATTGGCTCATCATCACTTACCGGTTCTGCTGGATCATTTCTGGATGAAAAAGCAGTTAACGCACTCGTTGACTTCGTTGTCGTCGCACGAGATCGTGGCGCAGAAGTAGCAGTTGTTTCATCGGGCGCAATCGCTGCAGGGCTTGCTCCACTTGGGCTTAAAGCGCGTCCAAAAGATTTAGCAACACAACAAGCGGCCGCTTCGGTTGGTCAAGGTTTATTGATTCATCGCTACACCGAGTCTTTAGCTCGCCATCACGTTACTGCCTCGCAAGTTCTGCTGACCACTCAAGATATTGTCCGACGTGAGCATTACCAAAATGCTCAGCGCACTATTGATAAATTACTTTCCCTTGGCGTTGTTCCTATCATTAACGAAAATGACAGCGTCGGAACACAAGAGATCCGCTTCGGTGATAACGATCGCCTAGCAGCTTTGGTTTCCATGCTCATCGGAGCCGATTTACTAATCCTCGTTTCAGACATTAACGCTCTCTACGATGCGCCCCCTACAACACCAGGTGCTAAAAGAATCGGTGATGTACATTCTCTGAAAGATATTGATGAATCAACTTTGGGTGGTTCAGGATCTGCGGGAGTTGGTAGCGGAGGAATGGTTACTAAAGTTGAGGCCGCACGTATTGCAACTGGGGCAGGGATTCCAACGCTTCTGACAACTCTTGCTGAGGCCCCAGATGCCGTTTTAGGAAAAGATTTCGGAACCTTCTTTCATGCGCAAAGTTCAAAGAATAATTCTCGAATGCTCTGGTTGGCGCATGCTTCAACACCACACGGACGTCTCATACTTGATGATGGGGCAGTAACTGCAGTTTTAGAACGCGGAGTTTCCCTCCTTCCAGCTGGTGTCACGTCAGTTGAAGGCGAGTTCAGCGCAGGAGATGCAGTAGAGCTGGCTTCAAAGAGCGGCAAAGTAATTGCGCGCGGATTAGTTGCATTTGATTCTGCTGAAATCCCACAAATGTTAGGGCGCTCTACAAAGGAATTAGCAAAAGAATTAGGCCCAGAATACGAGCGCGAACTAGTGCACCGGGATGATCTAGTTCTTCTGTAGCGCCATATCGTGCAGGACCGAGGCAGTTAACTCTTCGAAGTTTCCATTATCTGTTGGCTCGTCACTGAGTTTCACAATGACAGTGTGCGAGCTTGGATGGATCATGATGTATTGGCCGTGGAGCCCCAACATCATCATTGAATCTGAATACGGGTGCCAAAGTTGTGCAGCGTAGCCCCAGTTGTGATCAAGTGTTGTTACTGGATTCTCTAAGCGTTTCATCCAGTTAGCGCTAATGACATTTGCAGTACCAATTTGGCTTGCACCATTGTTGAGGATAAGTGAACCGATCCGTGCGTAGTCTCTTGCAGTTGCATTGATGCAACAGAAAGTTTTCTCAAGCCCTCCAACGCGATCTACATTCCAGTAGGCGTTATCTTCGGCACCGGCTGGTTGCCAAACATTTTTACTAAAGTAATCGGCAATTCTCATGCCAGTGACTTTCTTAATAATAAATCCAAGCATCTGTGTGT
>CAILKF010000057.1 GCA_903834705.1 uncultured Actinomycetes bacterium | reverse complement strand
TGGCGATGCAACGTATTCGCGAAGCTGCGGAAAAGGCAAAGATCGAACTTTCCTCTTCGGCGCAAGCATCAATTAACTTGCCTTACATCACTGTTGATGCTGATAAGAATCCGCTATTCATGGATGAAACAATTACTCGCGCGCAGTTCCAGACAATGACTGCAGATTTGCTCGAGCGTTGCAAGAAGCCTTTCCAAGCAGTTCTTAAAGATGCCGGAATTCCTATTGCAAACATTCACAGCGTTGTACTTGTTGGTGGATCAACTCGTATGCCAGCAGTTGTCGATCTTGTTCGCGCACTTACAGGCGGAAAAGAGCCAAATAAGGGCGTAAACCCTGACGAAGTTGTTGCAGTTGGAGCAGCTTTGCAAGCAGGCGTACTTAAGGGTGAAGTGAAAGACGTTCTCCTTCTTGACGTCACACCTCTTTCACTTGGTATCGAAACCAAGGGTGGAGTGATGACCAAGTTGATCGAGCGCAATACAACTATCCCTACAAAGCGCAGTGAAATCTTCACAACGGCCGATGACAATCAGCCAGCTGTACAGATTCAGGCTTACCAAGGTGAGCGTGAAATGGCTGCTTATAACAAGAAGTTGGGCATGTTTGAGCTCACCGGATTGCCACCAGCACCACGTGGAGTGCCACAAATTGAAGTGACATTTGATATCGATGCAAACGGCATCGTGCACGTATCAGCGAAAGATCTTGGAACTGGCAAAGAGCAGAGCATGACCATCACTGGTGGATCTGCACTTTCAAAAGACGAGATCGATCGCATGATGGCGGATGCAGAATCACATGCAGAAGAAGATCGCCAACGTAAAGAAGAAGCCGAGATTCGCAACACTGGTGACTCACTTGTTTACCAGACTGAAAAATTCTTGGCCGAAAACGGCGAAAAACTTAGCGAAGGCGAATCTGCACAGAAGAAAACCGAAACTGAAGAAGCACTTGCTGAACTCAAGACCGCACTCGGTGGTGCAAACTTTGAGATGATCAAGAGCTCAACAGAAAAAGTTTCAACTCTGAGCCAAGCACTCGGTGCAGCGCTCTATGCCGCAGGTGCAGCGCAACCATCTGGCGAACCAGGAAACGAAGATGGCGTTGAAGACGCAGAAATCGTAGAAGAGGCGTAATGAGCGACTCACCTGAGTCGGTTGTAGAAGAAGTTGTAGAAGATCTGCCAAGTGAGGCGGCCGGTAACGAACTGGCCGTTCTCACTGCAGATTTACAACGTCTACAAGCCGAATATGCCAATTACCGGAAACGTATTGAACGCGATCGCGCTCTTGCTCACGATTTAGCAATTGGCGCAGTGCTTACTGAGTTACTGCCCATACTTGATGATTTAGATCGTGCGCGCGAACACGGAGAACTTGAAGGCGGCTTTAAAGCTGTTGCCGATCAACTCACTAACGTGACTTCGCGAATTGGTTTAGAAAAATTCGGAGAAGAAGGCACCGCTTTCAACCCACAAATTCACGAAGCACTACTTCACTCAACTTCTCCAGATGTAACCGAACCAACCGCTTCTGCAATTTTGCAGCCAGGTTACACATATAAAGAACGTGTATTGCGTCCAGCCCGAGTTGCAGTAACGGACCCGGAGTAATTCATGGCAGCCAGGGATTTGTACGAGAAAGATTTCTACAAGATTCTTGGCGTGAGCAAAAGTGCTAAAGCCGATGAAATTAAGAAGAAATACCGCACTCTGGCGCGTGAATTGCACCCCGATAAGAACAAAGGCGACAAGAAGTTAGAAGACCAATTCAAGGCTGTTTCTGAAGCGTATGACATTTTGTCGGATGAAAAAAAGCGGGCTGAATACGACGATGCTCGCACACAATTTGAACGTGGTGGTTTTCGTGCACCTCAAGGCGGCCCGGGCGGACAGAACTTTAACGGCGATTTTAGCGATCTCTTCGGTGGAGGTTCTTCTCAAGATATCTTCGCCAATCTTTTCGGAGGTCGTCGCGGGCCACGCAAAGGCCAAGACTTACAAACGGAATCCACAATTTCATTTCGTGAATCAATTTTTGGAACAACGTTAGATTTACGTTTATCAACCGACGGTGGGGCTGCACAAAATATTTCTGCCAGAGTCCCTGCGGGCGTAAATGATGGAGCAAAGATTCGTTTAAAAGGTAAAGGCGCACCAGGTGAAGCCGGTCCCGGAGATTTATTCATTCACTTACACGTCAAACCACACCCAATTTTTTCTCGCAAAGGCGAGAACCTCATGATTACACTTCCTGTAACTTTCTCAGAAGCGGCCCTTGGTGCAGATATTAAAGTTCCAACGCTGAGCGATGAAGAAGTAACAGTTCGTCTTTCAGCTGGCACGCCTAATGGTCGGGTACTTCGCGTTAAAGGTCGCGGCGTAAAGAAGGCTCACGTAACTGGAGATTTATTGGTGAGTGTAGAAGTTCAAGTTCCTCGTAGATTAGATGGCAAGGCACAAAAAGCATTAGAAGATTTTGCAAGTGCAACACAAGATGAAGATGTTCGCGCGGAGTTTGCTTCTAAGGCAAAAGCATGACCAAGACAACGGGTAATCAAGAACACGATGACGAGGCCGCTGTCTACGTTATTTCGATTGCTGCAGAGCTTTCAGGTCTGCATCCGCAAACTTTGCGTCAATATGATCGTTTAGGTTTGGTATCACCTGGCAGAGCAAGTGGTCGCGGTCGTAGATATTCACTTCGTGACATCGCCCTTTTGCGAAATGTACAACGTTTAATTGGTGAAGGTATTAATCACGCAGGCATTAAGCGGATCATCGATCTCGAATCAGCGATGGCAAATATGGCTCTAGAAGTAGCGAAATTACGAATTGAGGTCGATGCACTCATCGATGCCAATCCACCCAAAGCAATTGCTCACCGCAAGAAATCACAAATTATTGTTTACAAAGAAGAATCCTAGTTTGCTTTTACGAAGCTAGTTCTTCCTTTCCAACTTCCTAAAACTTTCTCTGCTGGTGTTGTAAGTACATCATCGAGAATTGTGGCGTAAATATCTCGAAAATCTGTCGTAACCGCCAAGTCACCGGAAACTAATTGTGAAAGTGATGGTTGGTCCCCGTAAAAACCACCCTTAATTCGGTCGCCGAATAAGAAGACGGGACCAGATGTACCGTGGTCGGTTCCTTGCGATGCATTTCCTACAACACGCCTTCCGAATTCGCTATAGGCCATGACGACCACATCATTATTTCGATTAACGACCTTCATCTGAGCTAAGAATCGTGTGATCGATGTCGAGACGCTACCGAGAAGCACAGCTTGCGAGTTAGCTTCATTTGCATGGGTATCAAATCCACCAAGCGATACAGACCAAACACGAGTTGGTGATCCTGCAGCAATTAACTTTGCCACAATATCCAGCTGCTGTTGCAAATTTGAATCTCCTCCTGCGTTACCTCCGTTAACTGTGGGTAAATCTTCAGAAAGAGGAACGGGCGCTTTCAAAACTGGAGTAATCGCACTAGATAAATCAAAAAGATTTCTCATAGATGTAGCAGCGGCTGCCATAAGTTTTGAGTCACGCATTGCAGGAGCCGAAAGTTTTCTACAATCAATGGCAAGTCGACCGCCTGGAATAACTAGACCACCTAGGGGTAAAACTGATCCAGAATATTTAGCTCCGGCTAAAAGTGGTGGAAGCACAGACCCCAAGCTAATTGCCAGCATCGGATCGAGGGGTTGAGTATCTACCCAGCGTCCCAGCCATCCGGTATTAAGGTGAGTAACTGGCGAAGCACTTTGCCAAATTGCCATTGAAGAAAAATGCGAGCGATCTGGCTTTGGATATCCAACACCACGAACAATTGCAACTTTTTTTGCATCCCACAAAGTTTTAATCCCTGTCATTGCGGGGTTAAGAGCTAAACCTTCTCCTAGAGCAAGCAAAGTATTTTCTGGGTATGAAATATCGGGTCGAGATTGATAGTAAATAGGATTTGTATAAGGAACCACGGTATTTAAACCATCATTTCCACCATATAAAGTAACAATCACAAAAATTGGTGTACCCAAAGGTAGCGGGCGACTAACCGCAGCTTGTGCAATTTGATCCATTGACAGCACTTGTGCGCCTAGCCCAACGGCAGCAGCCCCGGATAACTGTAGAAATTTTCGACGACTTAAAGTGTCCATGATTACCTTTCTAAGCGCTAACTACATATTCAGGGCTACAGATTGCCAAGATAGTTAATCTGGCTGGGTCATCACTTGCACTTTTTAATGCATTGAGAGTTCGCGCGCTCCATGTAGAGACGCCCAACCAGTCAGCGGTTTTTTCAGGACGAAGAGAAGCTTTCTCTGCAGCGATTGGGGAGGTATCGCCTTGCTTCACAAGCCACGTCGCAAATGCAATCCGGAACTGTGCACTCGCCGAATTCAGCCAAGCTTCATCTGCTGGCCAACCTCCAACATTAGGTGGAGCAAATGGTACTTGGGCCAACCGGTCAAGATAAGTAAGTAATTGCTTTTGAGGCTTAAGTGCTGAAGGCGTGATTGCAAGTGCGCGACAGACAGAGATAAACCATTCAACCGGTGCTTTAACTATTGAAAATTCAGGATTTGCAAAGTCACCACTCTCAGCAAGCGCGCTAATGCCCGCACCGATTTCTCGCTGAGCAAAAGCCCTTTTAGCTCCGTGATTTACTGGCAAAGGAGAAGTGCTTGAAATAAACCGATACCAAAATCGCTCAGCGATAAAAGTTGCACAATCCTCTCGGGCTACTAAAAAATCACTCACACTTTCACCAGTAAAGGAGCTTGTTGTTCCAAGAATTGTTACTGGAGAATTATCGTGGCGCTTTGGATTGAATGTTAATACACCTGTACTTCGAACTACCTGATAACCAGTTAGCGCTCTTGCTAAATTTTTGACATCATCCTCAGAGTATCGATTTACTCCAAGCAAGAATAGTTCCATAAGTTCTCGCGCCAAATTTTCATTTGGTGACTTAAAGGTGCTCTCATTCCCATCCAACCAGAATTGCAACGCCCCATCATTTATCATCGCTCGAGACATTTCTGAAAAGTTACCCAGTGCATATTTTCGAAGAGTTTGATTTTGCTTATACATTGGCATCGCATAGTTAACTTTCCCGATGGCCGTTGCCCAGTGGCCATGCCAAAACCAAACCATGCGCTCAGTAAGTCCGTGATCGGCTAGCGCCATTCGGTCTAGCCACCAAACCTTGAGATCATCTTCTTGCTTACGCATCTCTATTGCGAATCCGCCCCTTTGGATGTCGTTGGGTTCTGGGCGTTTGCCTAAATCCGTAATAGCAGGTTCAGAAATTAGAGATAAGCCATAATCAATTTCTGGTGGAGTAAGGAGAGTTTTTCTCGTTTGAACGATTCCATTCTTAAGTGCTTGAGCATATTCACCAGGCTTTGGCCCAAAACCAAGACGATGATAAAGACGGGCAGTCTCTAATCGTTGGTTAGCCATGTTGCTACTGTAAAGGAATTGGTCAACATAGGTAAGGTTAGATTATGAATTCACATGAAACACTCAAGAACGAAATCATTAACAAGGCCGTTGTTCACGGGAAAGTGATTCTTTCATCCGGCAAAGAAGCTGATTACTACGTCGATTTACGTCGTGTCACCCTTGATGCAACTGCCGCACCTCTTATCGGTGAAGTGATGCTAGATTTATTAAAAGATTGGGATTACGAAGCAGTGGGTGGGTTAACACTGGGTGCAGATCCCGTTGCAACTGCAATGATGCACGTATCGGCTGCTCGCGGTAAGAAAATAGATGCATTTGTTGTTCGCAAAGCCGAGAAAGCTCATGGTCTACAACGTCGTATAGAAGGACCAGATGTTAAAGGCCGTCGCGTTGTTGCCGTCGAAGATACATCGACAACAGGTGGGTCGGTATTAACGGCAGTTGAAGCTCTACGTGAAGCGGGAGCAATCGTTGTTGGAGTTGCAGTCATAGTCGAACGGGGAGCAAAGCAAGCCATCGCTGATGCAGGGTTGGAATATAGAACTGCCTACTCGTTAGCAGACTTGGGCCTTTAACTACGTGGCTTTTAACTTAAGTGACGTTTAGTCCGGATCTCTTTCATAATTTCAAAAGCTAAAGGCAACAAACTCAGAACAATAATTAATCCAACGACTGGCAAGAGATATTTATCAATTGAACCTTTGAGTTTTTCACCCAATATGTATCCAAGGAAAATCACTCCATCGCTCCATAAAATTCCACCCACAACGTTCCATAAGAAAAACTTTGAGGCGGGAACTCGGGCAATCCCACACAATGGATTTATTAGCGTGCGAATAACTGGAACATAACGCGCTAAAACAATTGCCCGACCTGGACCGTATTTTTTTAACCATTTTTCAGTAGAGGCAACGCGTTGTTGGGTAAAAAAGCGTCCATCTGGGCGGTTAAAGAGTGGGCGACCAAAACGATGCCCTAGGTAAAAACCCAGTTGGGATCCAAGGATGGTCGCTATAGGTGCCCCAATGAATAGGCCGGCCACCGATAAATGTGCGCCTCCCAGTAAAGCGGCCGCTGAGCCAGAGGCGGCAACCCCGGCGATAAAGAGCAAGGAGTCTCCCGGGAAAACGAGGCCGATCAGAAGGCCAGTTTCGGTAAAAAGGATGCCAAGGACGCCGGCCAGGCCGAGGTCGGTAATGATGGATTTGGCGTCGAGGAGATTCATAAGAGGCAACCATAACGCGTAATAGACGCCTAATAGATAGGTACAGGGGTCAAATTTGGGATTTGTCCCCCATCTGTGCGTACACTCGCCCCGTCTTTGCTCATAATCTTTGAGCCCCGATCTCCACTGGAGGAGAAATGCGAGCTGCCAGCTCTCTCGTGCACGTAACAGGCAACAACCTCAACATCGTCTATGTCGTTCTCGCCATCTCATTAGGCGCACTAGCTATCGCTTGGGCACTTCGCGCTCAGGTCTTGGCTAACGACGAAGGCACAGTCAAGATGAAGGAAATCGCCTCAGCAGTTCAAGAAGGAGCCGCCGCATACCTTGCGCGCCAGTTCCGCACACTTTCCTATTTTGTAGGAATCGTTTTTGTTGTGCTCTTCGCACTTCCCGGCGCAACCGATATTCGTGTCGGTCGCTCAGTCTTTTTCTTAATTGGCGCAGGATTTAGCGCACTTGTTGGATATAACGGAATGTGGCTTGCAGTTCGCGCAAACGTGCGTGTTGCAGAAGCGGCTCGTCAAGGTTCTTCAGAGCGCGCAGTCAAAATTGCTTTCCGCACAGGTGGCGTTGTTGGTATGACAACGGTGGGTCTTGGCCTTGCTGGTGCCTCACTTGTTGTGATCATCTATCGCGAAAACGCCCCATCAGTTCTTGAAGGATTTGGTTTCGGCGCTGCAATGCTTGCAATGTTTATGCGCGTTGGAGGAGGTATTTTCACAAAGGCTGCAGATGTTGGAGCTGACCTGGTTGGTAAAGTAGAGAAGAACATTCCAGAAGATGACCCACGTAACGCTGCAACAATTGCAGATAACGTTGGTGACAACGTTGGTGACTGTGCCGGTATGGCAGCAGATTTGTTCGAGTCATACGCAGTAACACTTGTTGCAGCCTTGATTCTTGGTAAGGCGGCATTTGGTGATGCAGGTCTGATCTACCCATTGATCGTTCCAGCAATCGG
>CAILKF010000056.1 GCA_903834705.1 uncultured Actinomycetes bacterium | reverse complement strand
TCTTGGCGCATTGCCTACTGGTCGCCACCCTATGGCGTTGGTTTCCATAATTATCCTTGTAGCGATGGGTATCGTTTTATACAACGCGACGATTTCTCAAAATCAACGTGTCGTTGCGCAAAGCTTCGTAGTAATACTTCTTTCAGCACTATTTCTCTCATTTATGAGTAGCGGTGCATTGCTCACTTCTTCACTCAATTCCGTTGGTGTTTCTATCTGGAAATTCCCGCTGCTATTTTCACTTGAAATTGGTACAGGGATAGTTCTAGGGATGTTCGCTCCTCGCTTGCTAGAGCGTGTATCTGCAAAGAACTTAATCCGAAAACGAAACGGATGAAACCTAGAATTCTTCTGCTTGCTTCCGGAGATGGATCACTGGTGCAAGCAATAGTGGAGGCCGTACAGAGTTCCAAGATTGATGGAGAGATTGTTGGACTTATTTGTGACAAGCCCGGAGCGCGTGTAATTGAACGCGCGAAACTCGCAGGAATTCGTGTTTATCTCATTCCAATCTCCACCGATAGAAAACAGTGGGAGAAAGAAATTTTGGAAGCTACCACTGCCCTGAATCCAGATCTCGTCGTCAGCGCTGGGTTTATGCGGATTCTTGCAAGCGAGTTTGTTGAACGGTTCAAAACTATTAATTCACACCCGTCACTTCTTCCTCTGTTTCCTGGGGCGCATGCCGTCAAAGAGGCCCTGCTAGCAAAAGTAACTACGACCGGGACAACAATCCATTGGGTTGATTCAGGCGTGGACACGGGCAAGGTTATTTCTCAAGTCGAAATTCAAATTGCTCCCGACGATGACATCGCAACACTGCATGAGCGTATTAAGATTGTAGAGCGAAGTCTCATCGTCGAGACCATCATAAAACTCTTGCCTACTTTGGAGAAGCGCCATGTCTGAGCGAAAACCAATTCGTCGAGCGCTCATTAGCGTGTATGACAAAACTGGGGTTATTGAGTTAGGCAAAATGTTACATAACTCCGGAGTTGAAATTCTCTCCACCGGCTCAACGGCAAAGACAATGCAAAACGCAGGCGTCCCTGTTACTGAAGTCAGTGCGTACACCGGTTTTCCAGAAATCATGGGCGGGAGAGTAAAGACGCTTCATCCTAGAATTCATTCCGGAATTTTGGCTGATCAAAATAATCCAGATCATGTGAAAGCAATTTCAGATTTGGATATTTTACCTTTTGATTTAGTAGTGATAAATCTCTATCCGTTCCAAGCAACGATTTCCTCCGGTGCAGATTTTGCCGAATGTATTGAACAGATTGATATTGGCGGCCCATCAATGTTGCGAGGTGCTGCAAAAAATCATGGCTCCGTCGCAACTATTTGCCAACCTCATCAATACGGGCAGATTTCTGATGCAATCGCTGCTGGTGGATTTAGTTTGGCAGAACGCAGGAATTTAGCACTTGAGGTTTTTAGAACAACTGCTGAGTACGACTTATCAATTGCCAATTGGTTGGGGACGAGCGGGGAGGAGTTACCAGTTTGGTTTGGGAGGATTTGGAAACAACAGAGCCCACTTCGATATGGTGAAAATCCACATCAAAGAGCAACTGTCTACGCTGAAAGTGGAGCCTCATCAGGTTTGGTCGAGTCCAAACAATTGCATGGGAAAGAGATGTCGTTTAATAATTACACAGATGCCGATGCCGCCTGGCGCGCAGCGCATGATCACACTGAACCATGTGTTGCAATAATCAAGCACACAAACCCATGTGGCATCGCTGTAGGTTCTTCAATTGCGCAGGCGCATCGCAAGGCACATGAATGCGACCCAATTTCTGCTTTCGGAGGAGTAGTTGCTGCCAATCGAGAAGTTGATGCTGAGATGGCTCAAGCTCTTTCTCAGATATTTACAGAAGTTGTAATTGCTCCGAGTTTTTCCACTCAAGCTCTCGAGATACTCATGGCCAAACCTTCAATTCGAATTTTGGAATGTGCTACTTCTCAAATATCGCCACTTGAGATTCGACTTGTTTCCGGTGGTGCGCTACTTCAAGAAAGTGATCTCATCGATGCGGATGGGGATGATCCTAAGAACTGGAAGCAGGTTTGTGGTCCTGCGGTGAATGCGCAAATATTGAAAGATTTGCAATTTGCATGGCGCTCAGTTCGAGCAGTAAAGAGCAATGCAATTCTTTTGGCTAAAGATGGAGCCTCTATCGGAATTGGAATGGGTCAAGTTAATCGAGTTGATTCTGCACACTTGGCAGTTTCGCGTGGGGGAGATCGCGTTAAATCCTCCGTCGGAGCTAGCGATGCTTTTTTCCCATTTGCCGATGGTGTTGAAATCCTCATCAAGGCAGGTGTTTGCGCCATAGTTCAACCTGGCGGAAGCGTGCGAGATGAAGAAGTTATTGCGGTGGCAGAGAAAGCCAATATTCCAATGTTCTTGACGGGCGTGCGACATTTCTCGCATGCGTAATCGCCGTTAGGATTACCAGAATGAGCGCACAAATATTAGATGGCAAAGCACTTGCCCAAAGGATTAAGGCGTCGCTCGCTCTAGATGTTACCGAATTGAAAAAAGAGGGAAAAGTTCCAGGGCTCGGAACAGTTCTTGTCGGAGATGATCCGGGTTCGCATTCTTATGTGAAAGGCAAGCACCGCGATTGTGAAGAAGTTGGAATCACGTCAATTCGAGTAGATCTTCCAACTTCGGCTAATGAGGCAGATGTTTTGTCGGCAATTCGCGACCTTAATGCTTCCAAGGAATGCACTGGGTACATAGTTCAGCTCCCACTTCCAACAGGAATTAACTCTCAAAAAGTTTTGGAAGCAATAGATCCATCCAAAGATGCTGACGGTCTACATCCACTTAATCTTGGTCGCTTAGTCAGCGGAGAGAAAGGTCCGTTGCCGTGCACACCCCGTGGCATTGTCGAACTTTTGAGAGAATATAAAATTGCAATTGATGGCGCGGAAATAACTGTTATCGGACGAGGTATTACTGTTGGTCGCCCATTAGGACTTTTGCTGACTCGTAAGAGTGAGAACGCAACCGTAACTTTGACTCATACTGGTACAAAAGATTTAGCTCGTCATACTAAGAACGCAGATATTGTGATTGCAGCAATTGGTAAGGCACATTTCTTAACGGCTGCAATGATTAAGAGCGGTGCAACAGTGATCGATGTTGGAATTTCCAGAACTCATGAAGGTCTGCTTGGCGATGTTCACCCTGGCGTTTTTGACATTGCATCATTTATTGCACCAATGCCTGGCGGAGTTGGACCAATGACCAGAGCGATGTTGTTAAAGAATGTGGTTGAAGCATGTCGCTGAGATTAAGTAGTACGAAAATATTGGCCTACCTGTCTGTAACAGTGGGGCTAGTGGCGGGCATTATCGGCTTTGTCCGCGCCGGCGCTTTATTCATTGCCGTTGGAGCCTTTGGGGTGAGTATTTCTCGTCACAGCTCACGCAGATTCGAACGTTTTTTACCCTTATTACTTGCCGTTGCCCTCTTTGTGCTGGCGTTAGCACTTCCTCGAGGACGCTAGAATTATCTTGATGTCAAGAGAGTTTAAAAAATACCTCTAAGAAGGGCAGTGATAGTAATGTCAAAAAAAGTGAGCGTCATCGGAGCTGGTTTTTATGGTTCCACAACAGCGATGCGCCTGGCCGAGTACAACGTTTTTGACACAGTTGTCTTAACAGACATCGTTGAAGGTAAACCAGAGGGCTTAGCGCTGGACATGAATCAATCACGTTCAATCGAAAATTTTGAAACGAAAATTATTGGTGCGACAACTACTGCCGACGGTGGCGGATACGAAGCAACGGCTAACTCGGATGTTGTTGTTATTACTGCAGGGCTTCCACGCAAACCCGGCATGAGTCGCATGGATCTTATTGGCGTTAACGCAGGTATCGTGCGTGGCGTTGCAGAAAATGTTGCAAAGCACAGTCCAAATGCGGTGATCATCGTGGTTTCTAATCCACTCGATGAGATGACAGCACTTGCTCAACTTGCTTCTGGTTTTCCTCGCAATCGCGTCATGGGTCAAGCAGGAATGCTAGATACAGCTAGATTCACAAACTTTGTAGCAGAAAAACTGAAAGTTCCTGTGAGTTCGGTAAAGACTCTTACTTTGGGATCTCACGGAGACACCATGGTTCCGGTACCAAGTCGTTGCACAGTAGATGGTGTTGCACTTACTCAAAAACTTTCGCAAGAAGAAATTGATGAATTAGTAACGCGCACTCGAAATGGCGGGGCAGAGGTTGTTGCCTTGCTCAAGACTGGTTCTGCGTATTACGCACCTTCGGCTGCTGCAGCGCGTATGGCTAAAGCTGTTATCGAAGATTCAGGTGCTGTAATGCCTGTCTGTGCATGGGTCGACGGAGAATATGGAATTTCGGGCGTCTATCTCGGAGTTGAAGCACAAATTGGCCGAGGTGGAATTACAAAAGTAGTTGAAACCGCACTTTCTCAAAGCGAATTAGCAGAACTCAAAGTTGCTGCAGAAGCAGTTCGCGCAAAACAAGCTGACGTACAAAGTCTCTAGAACTGGAGTGGTAATGAACAAGATCAAGGTCGTAGGAACTGTTGTAGAGCTCGACGGAGATGAAATGACCAGAATCATCTGGCAATTCATTAAAGAGCAGTTGATTTTGCCTTATTTGGACATCAACCTTTAGTATTACGATCTTGGGATTGAGCACCGTGATGCTACAAACGATCAAGTAACTATTGATTCAGCCCTTGCCATTAAGAAACACGGTGTCGGCGTGAAGTGCGCAACCATCACACCAGATGAGGCCCGAGTAGAAGAATTTGGTCTCAAGAAGATGTGGAAATCTCCAAATGGAACTGTGCGAAATATTCTGGGCGGTGTTATTTTCCGCGAGCCAATTATTATCAGCAACGTTCCCCGTTTAGTACCTCAGTGGACCAAGCCAATTGTTATCGGACGTCACGCATTTGGTGATCAGTACCGTGCAACAGATTTCTTGGTGCCAAGTGCTGGAACACTCACGATGACATTTGCTCCAGAAGATGGAAGCAAGCCAATGGAGTTTGAAGTGTACAAATTTGAAGGTTCTGGCGTTGCAATGGGCATGTATAACGTTGATGAATCCATTCGTGATTTTGCACGTGCTTCACTCAACTACGGACTAATCCGTAATTACCCAGTCTTCTTATCAACTAAAAACACCATTCTAAAAGCTTATGATGGACGATTTAAAGATATCTTTGAAGAGATCTTTAAATCTGAGTTTAAAGAGAAGTTTGAAAAAGCCGGCATAACCTACGAGCATCGTTTAATTGATGACATGGTTGCAACAGCTTTGCGTTGGGAGGGCGGCTATGTATGGGCATGTAAGAATTACGATGGAGATGTTCAGTCAGACACTGTTGCTCAGGGATTTGGTTCACTAGGACTAATGACCAGTGTTCTCATGACTCCAGATGGAAAAACCGTTGAAGCAGAGGCTGCACACGGAACCGTTACTCGCCACTTCCGAAATCATCAACAAGGCAAAGCAACGTCAACAAATCCAATTGCTTCAATTTTCGCGTGGACACAGGGTTTACAACATCGTGCCAAGTTGGATAACACTCCAGAATTGGCAAAATTTGCAGCAACCTTAGAGCGCGTATGTATTGAAACAGTTGAATCAGGCAAGATGACTAAAGATCTAGCCATCTTGATTTCACCTGATGCTCCATGGGAGACAACGCAAGAGTTCTTGGCATCTATCGATGCCAACCTCCAAAAAGCTATGGCCTAATACAAGGCTAAAGCTTTATTTTAAGCGCTCACCTGTTGCCGAATCGAAGAGGTGAATTGCCTCGGGGTTAGCAGCAACGCTAATTGTTGTTCCAGGCTTTGGGGGACTTTTCGGATCCCAACGAATGATTACTTGTGCGCCTTCATCTATTGAGTGCGCAAACTTGATTGTGGAATCAGCTGGCTTGCCATAGACGAATGCATCTGCGCCAAGTTCTTCGACAACCTCTACAAGCACATCGAAACCTGCGCTGGCTGGAGTGAAACTTTCTGGTCTCACACCAACGGTGACGGTGGACCCAGCGTTCGATGGAACAGGGATTGAAAGACCACCAAGTTTTGCATTGCCACCAGAAACCGGAGCTACGAGTAAGTTCATTGCAGGGGAGCCGATGAATCCAGCTACGAAAGCATTAGCGGGATTGTCGTAAAGATTTCGTGGAGTATCGACCTGCTGTAGCAGACCATCTTTAAGGACTGCAACGCGATCTCCCATGGTCATTGCTTCTACTTGATCGTGCGTTACGTACACAGTCGTAATTCCAAGACGACGTTGAAGTGCTGCAATTTGTGTTCGAGTTGCAACGCGCAACTTCGCATCCAAATTAGAAAGTGGTTCGTCCATGAGAAAAACTTGTGGCTCGCGAACAATTGCGCGTCCCATAGCAACTCTTTGGCGTTGTCCGCCGGAAAGTGCTTTTGGTTTGCGATCGAGATAAGGCTCGAGGTCCAATAATTTTGCAGCTTCTAAAACTCGGCGATCGCGATCTTCTTTAGATACTCCTGCAATTTTGAGTGCAAAACCCATATTTTCGGCAACACTCATATGTGGATAGAGCGCATAAGATTGAAAAACCATTGCGATGTCTCGATCTTTTGGAGCAACGTTGGTGACATCGCGATCGCCGATGAGAATGCGACCGTTATCGATTTCCTCAAGACCTGCCAACATTCGCAAAGAAGTTGATTTTCCACATCCGGAAGGTCCAACGAGAACTAAGAATTCGCCATCTTTAACAACTAGATCTAGTTTGTCGACGGCAGGAACCGTTGTGCCTGGATAAATGCGTGTAGCTTTTTCGAATACAACTGATGCCATGATAAATAACTCCTTCTCCGAGCAGGTACGTGCTCGACGATCCATTGGTTGAAGGCTCTTTTTTTCTCTCTCTTTTGAGAAAGAAAACCCGATTGAGGAAACCTCTATGCGGTGGGCAAAATATACGCGAGAGACCATCTCCGGGGAACACCCCCTTGCCGATAAGATTTGCCTCATGCCAAGCGATAGATCCATCCACGGACTCGTCACCAATATCGGAATCGTTACCGCGCTCATATTGCTTGCAGCTCTCTTTGTTGCAGCCGAAATTGCCCTCATTTCGTTGCGCGAAAGCCAAGTACGACAGATGGCAACACGTGGACGCCGAGGCGCACGAGTGGCCGCACTTTCTACAAACCCCAATCGTTTCTTAGCAGCGGCTCAAGTGGGAGTTACCGTTTGCGGGTTCCTTTCTGCAGCCCTTGGCGCAGAAAGATTAGGTACGTACGTAGAGCCGTGGTTAGAAAGTTTTGGACTATCAAAAACGTGGAGCAGCAACTTATCCCTCATCGGCTTAACACTGGTCATCGCTTACTTCTCACTTGTATTTGGTGAATTAGTTCCCAAAAGACTTGCTCTATTTCGTACTGAAGAAATTGCTTTGGCATCGGCGCCAATCATTGATGTACTTGCAATGTTTTTTAGACCAATCATTTGGTTGCTTTCTCATTCCACCGATTTTGTTGTCCGAATTTTTGGTGTAGATCCTAAAGAGAAGCGCACTCAAAT
Source organism: uncultured Actinomycetes bacterium (assembly GCA_903834705.1). GTDB lineage: Bacteria > Actinomycetota > Actinomycetes > Nanopelagicales > Nanopelagicaceae > QYPT01. The sequence goes on along the minus strand of CAILKF010000056.1, from coordinate 11,393 downwards.
GTCTGAAGAAGAGTTGTTAGATTTAGTTACAGGCCATGCTGCTCTCAGCGATGAAGAACGTGACATAGTTGAAGAAGTTTTTAATGCAAGCGAGCGCCAAGTCCACGAAGTGATGGTGCCTCGGACCGAAGTTGACTTTATGGATGGATCATTAACTATTAGTAAAGCAATTGCACTGGCCGTCGATAGAGCACACTCTCGATATCCCGTAGTCCGCGGGTCAAGTGATGAAATCATTGGCTTTATACATGTACGAGATTTACTAGATACTTCACTTGCTGGTAAAGATGGAAAAATTCAAGAACTTGTTCGTTTAATTATGTTTTTGCCCGGAACCAAAGGTGTTCTGCCGGCTCTGACTGAAATGCGAAGTCAGCGACAACATTTAGCCATCGTTCTTGATGAGTATGGCGGAACCGATGGAATTATCACCATGGAAGACCTCGTTGAATGTCTTATAGGAGACATAAAAGACGAATATGACAGCCATGAAAACGAAGTCCAAGAACAATCCCACTCGGGAGATGTAGAGGTCGATGGACTTATTTCCATCGAAGATTTACTCGATCAAACGGGAATTGAAATCCCTGAGGGCCCTTATGAGACGGCAAGTGGTTTCGTCATGCACTTCTTAGGGCGGATGCCACAAGCACATGATGTGCTCACCATCAACGGAATTAGAGTCGAAGTTTTATCTCTAGAAGGAAAGCGCGCGGGCCGTCTCCTAATCTCGCGTTCGGTCTAGTTCGTGCGAGAATGTCGCCCGTGACGCGTAAAAGAGTTCTCTCCGGTATTCAGCCAACTCACGACTCTTTTCACCTTGGTAATTACTTGGGTGCGCTCAAGCAATGGGTCGAATTGCAAGATGAACACGATGCTTTCTATTGCGTAGTTGATTTACATGCACTGACGATTGAAACTGAGCCAGCACTTCTGCGAAAAAGAATTCTCGCGTCAGCGGCTCAACTCTTAGCGCTCGGAGTGAATTCCGACAAATGCACACTCTTTTTGCAATCTCACGTTCCTCAACATAATCAGCTTGGTTGGATTATGGAATGCATGGCTGGATTTGGTGAGGCTAGTCGCATGACTCAGTTCAAAGATAAATCGCAAAAGACAGGCACAGACCGGACAGTAGTTGGGCTTTTTACATATCCAATGTTGCAAGCGGCAGACATCTTGCTCTATCAAGCAAATTTAGTGCCAGTCGGAGAAGATCAGCGGCAACACATAGAGCTGACTCGTGATTTAGCGGGGCGTTTTAATTCTAGGTATGGTCAAACATTTCAACTTCCTGATGCCTATATTCTAAAAAGTGGTGCAAAGATTAATGATTTGCAAGATCCAACTTCGAAAATGAGTAAATCTGCCAGTTCAATGCAGGGCGTCATAGAAATCATGGATACTCCTGAAATTAACTTAAAGAAAATTAAGAGCGCCATGACCGATACTGGACGTGAAGTGGTTTTTAATGAAAAAGAGAAGCCAGGAATTAGTAATTTGCTAACTATCCACTCTGCCCTTTCTGGCAAGAAGATTAGTGAGATAGAAACCGAATATGAGGGAAAAGGTTATGGAGATTTCAAAGCAGGAGTTGCTGAGGTTGTCATTGAAGTACTCAAACCTATACGTCAGCGTGCGCTCGAACTTCTAGACGATGAAGCTTATTTACTAAAAATTCTCTCAGATGGTGCCTCTAAAGCGCGTAGCGTTGCTGAAGAGACAATAAAGAGTACTTATAAGAATTTGGGATTAGTTTTATGACAAAGCCTAGATTCATACTTACGCTCATATTTGGCTTAATGCTTACAGTAGTTAGCCAATCAGCAGCACACGCAGACCCACATCCGCATATTGGAGTTGCATACGATATTGGCGGACTAGGCGATCATTCTCTTAACGATGCGGTCAGCGCAGGTTTTCTATCCGCCAAAAAACGCATTGACTTCACACTTGAATCAACTGTCACCATAGGAAGTGAAAGCGATCGCCAAGCGCGGATAGTTTCGTTGGTGAAAAAGAACTGTGATCTAGTGTTAGTAGTCGGAAGTCAGTATGCATCAGCCCTCAAATCCGTTGCGGCGCAATTTCCTGATCGTAAATTCGCAATAATCAACGACGGGTCAGTTGGATTAAGAAATGTCTCGTCGCTAGTTTTTGCAGAGAATCAAGGTGGCTATTTAGCAGGTGCTACTGCAGCACTTATTTCAAAAAGTGCAAAAATTGGAATCATTACTTCCATCGCTCAATCAAAGGATTTCGACAACGGTTTTGCTATGGGGGCCAAAGCAGTCAATAAAAACATAACGATAAATTCTAAGTATGCCAATGATTCAGTCGCCTCTGTTGCAAAACAAATGATCACAGATGGTGTCGATGTTATTTTCACTACGACAACGGGATCCGATGTCGACCTTTTGAATGTCGTTGCCAGCGCGAACAAGAGTGGAAAACTTATTAACTTAATCGGTTTAGAGCCAGAGCAATATGCAACTTTGAGTGCAACTACGAAGAAATATCTTGTGGCCTCTGTTGTGAAACGCCTCGATGTTGCTGTAGTGGATTTAGTAAGTGAACTTTCGGTGGGAAACACCTTGTCCGACATCCTCAACCCCGAAAATGGAGTCTCCGGTCGCAGCTATGGAATCTTTGATAAAGGGATTGAAATCTCCCTTTGGTCATCTGATGTTGCAAAAATGAAGAAACAAATCAATCTTCTCGCTAAAAAAGCGGCCAAACTTTCTACCTAGGGTTGAGGGTTTACCGTTTCGTTATAACCCACGCGTCCTTGCGAGAAGCCTTAAATACCTGTTTTTTCGACTCTGACGCTAGGCTTGCTAGAAATCAACTCCCCATCTAATACATGGGGCCCCTTGGAGGAAAATTGAAAAAGTCATTGCGTTATGTAGCGCTATTTGCCGCTACTTCATTTGCAGTAGGCATCACCGTGGCTCCAGTTGCCACAGCAGCTGCTTCAGTTAAATTGTGTATCGCTCTTGATACAGGCGGCGTGGATGATCACTCATTCAACGCATCAGCATGGGCTGGCGCACAAGCGTCAGATAAATTCACAAAGACAAAGGCAACATATCTTCCTGCAGCATCGACTGCAGATTTCGTTCCAAACTTGAAGAAGCTTGTTGACAATAAGTGCACAATTATTGTCGGCGTTGGCTATCAAATCGGTTCGGCAATTATGGCTTCAGCTGCTGCCAACCCAACAGTCAAATTCGCAATCGTCGATAATGACGGTGCCGATCACGGTCCAAACTTTGATCAATATCCAGGAAAGACTTTCCCTAACTTGAAGGCGCTTCAGTTTTCAACAGATGAGTCTTCATTCCTTGCTGGCTACCTAGCCGCTGGAGTATCCAAGACCGGAGTTGTTGCAACATACGGTGGCGCACCTTATCCATCTGTAACAATGTTCATGGATGGTTACTACAAGGGCGTTGCTTATTACAACAAGGTAAAGGGCAAGTCAGTTAAGGTTCTTGGTTGGGATCCTGACAAGCCTGCTGCCGGTTCATTCGTTGGAGATTTCCAGAACAGCGCAAAGGCAATTCAGATGTCAAAGAGCTTTGAACAACAAGGCGCAGACATCATTTTCCCAGTTGCTGGAACCCTTGGTGGAGATACCGCTGGTAACTCAATTAAAAGCAAGAAGTCCTTGGTCTTCGGAGTCGATCAAGATTTCTATGATTATCTACCACAATACAAATCTGTAATTCTTAGCTCTGTTGTTAAAGGTGTAGGAGCATCTGTCCTTGCAGTAACCAAGGATTGTGTTGATGGGAAATACACAGGAACTGGATATTTCGGAAACCTTGCAAACAAGGGAACTTTCCTAGCTCCATATCGCCAGATGTCAAAGAAAGTACCTGCCAAGCTACAAGGAGAAATCCGCTCGCTTCAAGCAGATATTATCTCTGGCGCACTTTCAATCTAATAGATCACAGGAGTAAAGGAGTAGGTCCGGAAATCGGGCCTACTCCTTTACTTTTTGTTCTTTGATTACTTTCTAATAGAGGGTAGATTTACTGACATGTCATTAGAACTTCGAGGTATTACAAAGAGCTTCGGTTCGTTAGTTGCAAATGACTCTATAGATTTCTTAGTCGGCGATGGCGAGATCCATGCCATTCTTGGCGAAAATGGCGCTGGAAAATCCACTTTGATGAACATTGTTTATGGCCTGACATCTTCAGATTCTGGAAAAATTTTAGTTGACGGTAAAGAGTTAGATATCAAAACTCCCGCCGATGCATTAGCTGCTGGCATCGGTATGGTCCACCAACATTTTATGTTAATTCCGGTTTTCACTGTGGCAGAAAATATCGTATTAGGACATGAGAAAACAAAGAGATTTGGCTTGCTCGATTTAGAAACGGCTAAGGAAGAAATTCGCAGGGTATCCAAGGAATTCAATTTCGATGTAGACCCGGATGCCCTTGTCGAAACTTTGCCGGTCGGGATCCAACAGCGCGTTGAAATTATCAGAGCCCTTATTTATGATGCAAAGGTTCTCATTCTCGATGAGCCAACTGCAGTTTTGACACCGCAAGAAACAGATGAGTTATTAAGAAATATGAAGAGTTTGCGAGACAAGGGCACATCTATTGTTTTCATTACCCACAAATTGCGCGAGGTCCAAGAAGCAGCGGACAAGATTACGATCATTCGTAGAGGTAAAGTAGTTGGAACCGCTTTGCCCAGTGCTTCGCAAGAGGAGTTGGCCTCTCTCATGGTGGGTAGGCCAATTTCACTTGAGGTTGAGAAGGCCCAAGGAAAATTTGGTAAGCCTGTACTCACAATTGAAAATCTTAATATTCATGATGTGACTGGGCGCAGATTGGTTAAAAACATATCCCTGGAAATTAGATCTGGCGAAGTAGTGGCAGTTGCAGGAGTTCAAGGCAACGGGCAGAGCGAATTGGCTCAAGCCCTGCTAGGTCTTCAGGAATTTGTTGATGGCAAGATAATTTTAGATGGGAAAGATATCACTGGATCAGATGTGAGGGAGTGCTTACACGCTGGGATTGCCTACGTTCCAGAATCTCGTGAGCTCGATGGATTAATAGGTAGCTTTTCCATTGCAGAGAATCTTATTTTGGATTTACATGACTTACCTCCTTATGCAAAAGGCCCAGTGATGTTTCCCAAAGTTGTCGCTAAAGAAGGTGATTTACGTGTCAAGGAGTTTGATGTCCGCTTGCAGAATATTCAAGATCCAGCCTCGTCTTTATCTGGCGGAAATAAGCAAAAAGTAGTTTTGGCTAGAGAACTTTCTCGTCCTGTGAAGTTAGTTGTTGCCTCTCAACCAACTCGTGGTTTGGATGTTGGGTCAATTGAATTCGTTCACGAGCGAATCCTGGCCGAACGCGATGCAGGACGAGGCGTTTTGCTATTTAGCACCGAGCTTGATGAGGTGATTGCACTTGCAGATCGGATTGCGGTTATGTACGCGGGGGAGATTATTGCCATAGTTTCACCAGAGACATCCAGGGCCCAGCTAGGTCTTCTCATGGCTGGGGTTCGCCCGGAAAATAAGGCGAGTGCATGAAAATGATTTCGAAAGCTTTTTCTAGAATTAAACTTCCGCTTTTAGCGTTTGTCTTGGCTGCTTTCTTTGGTGGAATTCTTATTGCTCTATCAGATCGCGAAGTTTTGCCTCTTATCGGCTCACCCTGGAAATTCTTTACCGCAGCGCTACATTCAGCCGGAAATGCCTACCTTGCACTCTTTCAAGGTTCGATTTTCGATACCAACCTTGTTAAAGATGGTTCTCTACTGAGTGGTTTCTATCCGCTTTCAGAAACTTTACTTATTGCGACTCCGCTGATTTTGACAGGCTTGTCAGTAACGCTCGCTTTTAAAGCGGGTTTGTTCAATATCGGAGCACAAGGTCAATTTATATTCGGAGCCATAGGCGCTTCTTATATTGGATTTTCATTTAATTTCCCACCAGTGATTCACGTATTACTCGCACTGATAACTGCAATAGTTTTTTCTGCGATGTGGGGTGGATTCGTTGGATTGCTAAAAGCTAGAACCGGAGCACATGAAGTTATCGTGACAATCATGTTCAACTACATCGCAGGTTTTTTCTTATTTTGGCTTTTGAAAACCAAAGTATTCCTTCGCCCAGGTGGATTAATCAATCCATTGGCACCGCCAGTCCATGACTCAGCTAAGTTACCCCAATTCCTTGGTAGTGATTTACGGGCGAATGCCGGAATTTTTATTGCCATACTTGCCACTTATTTTGTTTGGTGGTTATTGAATAGAAGTACTTGGGGATTTCGGTTTAGAGCTGTTGGTGCAAACGCATCCGCGGCACGTACTGCAGGAATTTCAGTCGCCTTTGTAACAACCACGGCTATGGCTGTTTCTGGCGCGTTAGCGGGATTAGGTGGAGCTATACAAGTTCTCGGCTCTGAGTTTGCACTGACTACAGATGTTGCTGGAAGTTTTGGTTTTGATGCAATCACTGTCGCGTTGTTAGGCCGCGCAAATCCAATTGGCACGGTTGTTGCAGCGTTACTTTTCGGAGCGTTGCGCGCTGGCGGGCTAACGATGCAGGCTAATACACAGAATCCCGTAGATATTGTTTTGGTTATACAGGCTCTCATTGTTCTATTTATATCTGCACCGACCCTTGTTAAATTTATTTTCCGCTTGAGGGATTTAAAAACCGGCTCAACGGTTGTTTCTAAAGGTTGGAACGGGTAATGACTCAACTCGAAACACGCACTCTTTCCTCGCCAGAAAGACGCCGACGCAGAAATATCGCAACAATGGCAGTACTAGGAATCCTTGGTTTCTTGTTTTTTGCGATATTGCCAAAGCAAAATGAGGTAATAACTTTTGGATTCGTATTGGGGAATGAATGGGCCTTCTTGCATCAATGGGCTGTACATTCCAAAAGCGGATCAATGCTTTTCTCAATCATTTCTATTGTCGCGGTCATAATTTCTTACTTGCAGTTCAAAGCGCACAAAACAGTTCGAGTTGCGAGCGCAATATTTTCCTTTAGCTTATTCATGTCATTTCTTTGTTGGACTGCTAGCGGAAAATTCATCCCGCTCACTGGCTTGTTACAAGGTGGGCTCTTACTTTCCGTTCCACTGATCTTTGGCGCAATGGCCGGAGTGGTCAGTGAGCGATCTGGCGTAATTAACATTGCAATTGAAGGTCAGCTTCTGTTCGGGGCCTTTGCATCTGGAGTTTTGGCCAGCATTACTCATCAGAAATGGCTTGGCTTACTTATCGCACCAGTTGCTGGCGCCCTCGTGGCTCTTTTACTTGCTACTTTTGCAATTAAGTTTGCCATTGACCAGGTAATTCTTGGCTTCGTTCTTAACGTATTAGTCATTGGTATTACTGGATTCTTATATCAACGATTACTGATTCCCTACCAAAGTACATGGAATTCGGGATCAGGTTTGGATCCATTAGCAATTCCAATCCTTGCCAAGATTCCACTTATTGGTCCAATATTTTTCGAGCAGACGATCATTGTTTATTTCATGTATCTCATCGTGGCACTGATCAATATTGGATTATTTAAATCCAAGTGGGGTTTACGTATGCGCGCCGTTGGCGAACATCCGACTGCGGCTGAAAGCGTTGGCATAAATGTAAACAAAATTCGTTTTCGCAATGTTGTGCTCGGGGGAGCAATTGCGGGATTTGGCGGTGCATATTTCACGCTGGGTGGAGTGGGTACCTTTAGCCGTCAAATGACGGCAGGCGCAGGTTTTATTGCACTTGCTGCTTTAATCTTTGGAAAATGGAGCCCGATGGGAGCCGTTGGCGCTGCATTGATTTTCGGATTCGCAAGCAATGTTGAGAGTGTACTTTCGATTATCGGTACAACAATTCCTTCGGAGTTCATGTTAATGATTCCCTATGTCGCAACCGTGATCGCAGTTTCTGGTTTTGTTGGTCGGGTTCGAGCTCCGGCTGCTGATGGAATTCCATACAAACGTGGAGAAAGCCACTAATGGTTATCGATTGGGATGCACTTAATCAGCAGGCATTATCTGCAATGAAGAACGCTTATGCTCCGTATTCAAAGTTTCCTGTAGGAGTGGCCGCTCTAGTTGATGACGGACGTACTATCACTGGTTGCAACGTGGAAAATGCAAGTTATGGATTAACACTCTGCGCCGAATGCGGTTTAGTTTCAACCCTCATTGCATCTGGTGGCGGGAGGCTCATTGCTTTTGCTTGTGTTGATTCGCACGGTAACGCACTGATGCCTTGTGGTCGTTGTCGTCAATTACTTTTTGAGCATGGTGGACCAGGATTGCAAATGATGACCGATACAGGTGTTAAGCCACTTTCCGAGTTACTTCCATGGGCATTTGGACCTGATGAATTGAATAAGCGCCTTGATTGAACCATTTGCAGCTGTTGAGATCATTTCAGCAAAGCGCGATCGAAATCAACTGACTGATCCTCAGATTGATTGGATTATTTCTGCTTATACACGTGGCGTTGTTGCCGATGAACAAATGTCTGCCCTCTTAATGGCTATTTTACTTAACGGAATGAATTCACGAGAAATTTCACGATGGACTAATGCCATGATTAATAGTGGCGAGCGAATGAATTGGTCAGCAATTGATCGACCAACGACTGATAAACATTCAACGGGTGGAGTAGGTGACAAAATAACTCTTCCTTTAGCTCCGCTGGTTTCTGCATGCGGGGGAGCGGTACCTCAACTTTCCGGTCGTGGGTTAGGTCATACCGGTGGCACTTTGGATAAATTGGAGTCAATACCTGGATGGCAGGCAGAACTCACGAATGAGAAAATGTTGAAAGTATTACAAGATTGTGGGGCAGTCATTTGCGCTGCCGGTAAAGGTTTAGCGCCAGCGGATAAAAAGCTTTATGCGCTCAGAGATGTCACAGCAACAGTTGAGGCAATTCCGCTTATTGCATCTTCAATTATGAGTAAGAAGATTGCCGAAGGAACTTCTGCCCTCATCTTGGATGTTAAAACCGGAAGTGGTGCATTCATGAGCGATCCTGCTAAAGCTGGTGAACTTGCTCGGACTATGGTTCAACTAGGACTCGATGCCGGAGTTAAAACTCGCGCACTCGTTACCGCCATGGATGTTCCTTTAGGGCTAACAGCAGGCAATGCACTTGAAGTCCGTGAATCAGTTGAAGTGCTTGCAGGTGGGGGACCAAGTGATGTCGTTGAGTTAACTATTTTACTTGCGAGAGAAATGATTGACGCTGCGGGTATAAAAGGTAAAGATCCAGAAGTTGCGCTTAAGGATGGAAGTGCAATGGATGTCTGGAAGCGCATGATTGCCGCCCAAGGTGGCGACCCAGATGCCAAACTCCCCGTAGCACGTGAGCGCCATCAAGTGCTTGCAACAGATTCTGGAACAATGACAACTATGGACGCAATGAAAGTTGGAGTTTCTGCATGGCGTCTGGGAGCTGGACGCTCGCGCCAAGGTGAAAGCGTTCAAGCCGGTGCTGGAATTGAAATTCATGCAAAGCCGGGGGAGCAGATAACAGCTGGGCAAGTATTAATGACACTACATACCGATGAACCAGCACGATTTGAACGAGCTATTCAAGCCCTTGATGGGTGCGTAGAAATTGTTAAAGGAGGTAGCGTAAATCGACTACCTTTAGTTGTGGAGAGAATTCAAGGATGATCGATTTAAAAAAGATTCCAACGCCCGACCAAATTAAGCGTTTACCAAAGGCACTTCTCCATGATCACCTGGATGGTGGGCTACGTCCACAAACCATTATTGATATTGCTAATGACATTGGTTACAACGCTCTGCCTACTCAAAATGCCCAAGAACTTGCAACATGGTTTCGTGAATCGTGTGATTCGGGTTCATTGGTACGGTATTTGGAAACCTTTTCTCACACAATTGCCGTCATGCAAAGAAGAGAAGATATTGTCAGAGTCGCTCGGGAATGTGTTGTCGACTTAGCAAATGACGGAGTTGTATACGCTGAAGTACGTGGAGCTCCTGAGTTATTTACTGAAAAGGGATTATCGCTTTCAGAAATTGTTGAGGCAACACTCGAGGGATACCGACTAGGCGAAGCAGAGGCAAAGTCACAGGGGAAAACAATTCGTGTAGTTTCATTATTATGCGGAATGCGTCAAAATGCACGTTCCCAAGAAATCGCCGAACTTGTCGTTAAGTATCGCGATCGTGGAGTTGCAGGCTTTGATATCGCGGGCCCTGAAGATGGTTTCCCGCCCAGCGATCAGCTAGCAACTTTTGAATACTTACGTCAGGAAAATGCACACTTCACAATCCACGCCGGTGAAGCATACGGACTGCCATCAATTTGGGAAGCAATTCAACTCTGCGGAGCAGAACGCCTGGGTCACGGAGTGCACATTATGGATGACATCGATCTCAGTGGGCCGATTGCAAAACTTGGGCGACTTGCTTCATATATTCGAGACCGCCGAGTGCCACTTGAATTGTGTCCGACTTCTAATTTGCAAACAGGCGCTGCTAAATCTATAAAAGAGCACCCCATTGGAAAGCTTGGAAAATTGCGTTTCCGTATTACCGTCAACACAGATAACCGATTGATGAGTCAAACATCTATGACAAATGAAATGCAACAACTAGTCGATGCTTTTGAATGGACTTTTCAGGACCTGCAACGCGTGACAATTAATGCTCTAAAAAGTGCGTTCATCCCATTCGAAGAGCGTTTGGCAATTATTGAAGAAGTTATTAAGCCAAGATTTTCAGCTATTTCTGCAGAATAAGTGTTAAACCCCGATTGGGTGCCAGGTAGTTTTAAATTCCATAAAAGATAAAATTCTGGCAGGTGAGTGTTTCTCACCAAATGAATGAATGCGCTTGAGATTCTCTGCTCCCGCAATTTTGATATCAGAGCGCAGGTCATGGTCTACGCCTGAGATGTCGAGTCCATCGATATCCATATGAGAGGCAAACCAAGGCGCTAATTCGCTCGTTGCGCCAGTCAAAATGTTACATACTCCCGCTGGTAGATCGCTGGTCGCAAGAACTTCTGCAAAAGTCATTGCAGGCAAAGGTGCGCGATTACTGGCTAACACAATGACGCTGTTTCCGGAGACAATGATTGGGGCAATTGCATCAATGAGTCCAAGGAGAGAATTTTTCTCTGACGCAATGGCACCAACAACTCCCATCGGCTCTGGAATCGTAAAATTGAAATAAGGGCCAGAGACTGGGTTAGTTGCACCAGCCAGAGCCGATAATTTATCTGACCAACCTGCATACCAAACCCAACGGTCAACGGCTTGGTGAACTTCTTTTAGTGCATCTTTTATAGAGATTCCATCAAGGGCGCTAATTTCAGTTGCGAATTGATCGGCGCGACCTTCGAGCATTTCT
>CAILKF010000055.1 GCA_903834705.1 uncultured Actinomycetes bacterium | reverse complement strand
TCCAGGAAATATTCCTTTCTCGTGGATTGAGAATGTCATTACTTTGGGGTTATCAGCGGTGAGGTTTTCTGTTCCATCTCCGTGATGTGCATCGATATCCAGGATTGCTACCTTTTTACCAAAATCCCTTGTGGTGATTTCTGCAGCTAGTGCAAAGTCGGCAAAGATGCAGAAACCTGATGAGTGGTCATACTGCGCGTGATGCTTTGCACCTGGGAAGTGAATCGCTGTTTTAGTGATTCCTCGTAAGAGGAGATCGAGTGCGGTGAGAGTGCCACCTGCGAAAGTGGCAGCGAGCTCTGCGAGATCAGAGCGAGGCCCAGACCATTGACTTGTTCTGTGTTCGTTAAGTACCTCATCGAGGTATTGTGATGAATGCACTCTCTCAAGCTCTGCTCTTGTTGCTATGCGGGGCTCTATTTCAACTACTTCATTGCCTGCTGTTTGCATCGAATTCATGAATAGATTGCGAGCGTTGATGAAGCGTCTTCCCTGAGTTGGGTGGGAAGAATTGAAGACCCAGTTTGCGTAGTGATCTGAATGAATTAGGTACGTTGTTTTTGCGGTGTTCTCCTTAACTGAGCTCAATTTGGATACATATAAAATCAATAAATCCACCATTTTTAAGTGAATGGGATTGGATGGAACTAGAACTGTTGGTGTTTTCATCAAAATGTTCTAACACTGACAAAACGCCTTGCAGGCCTTGGGATCTATAAAGTTTCATATCGCCACTTGTTCTTTTAAAAACAACTTCGTGGTCCTTTCGATAACTCGAGGGAAAGACCGTGATATCTCCAGGAGTGACAATGTTGAGAAGAAGAAATCCTTTCTTACCATATGGGTCTCCACCTAGCGTTTGTTTAATCTTGAAAATATCTCCCTCAATTTGCTGTCGAATGCCCTTCTCTGGTTTTGGATTTTTCTTGCCTTTACACCCATCAAAGTGATACCAAAATTTATTCTCGATGATGACTTCAAATTCACCCTGTTCATTTGCAATTGAAATATCATGAAAATTGCGAGAGTTCTTCACGCCATTTGACGTCTTTCGCTTGTAATCCTTGCCCTTAAACTCGAGAAGAACACTTCCTGAGTTTGGATCACCCGCTTTACTTAGGACCAGAGGTTCAAAATTGGACATTTGTTGTGCCAACAAGCCGCTAAAAGTTTGCTCACTCTTACTCGTGAGGAGTAGTTCTTGAATCCTACGAGGTTGGCTTGAAATAGCATCTGAAGCTAGATTTGCAATCATTTCTGCATTCAATACTCGGCTTGCTGTTGTAATTTGATTAGCCATTTGCGATTCCTAACCTTTCAATCAGTGATTTAGCTGCATCTAAGTGCGGCGCTATCTCGAAGGCGTAAGTGTCATCTACTCCGTATGCGAAGTGAAGAGCTTTGGCCATTGTGATGGCAATTTCACGCGGTGAAACCTTTGATTGATCAATAAATTGTGCGTAGTTCGGTAAGTAGCGCTCCGGATAGAAGCGCCATCCCATGAAGAGCATGGTTTGCTGGCCAGGCTCTTCAAGAGGAGGCTCTAAGAACTCGTTACTAATTGCCTCGATGAGTAGGACGTTGTCATGCTCTTGGAGAGCTTGCACGTATGGACCGTTGATGTAATCACCACCGTACGTTTGTAAAGTGAAGTGATTTGCTTTGTGTGCGATGTAGGTCTCGAGGACTTGCACGAGACC
>CAILKF010000054.1 GCA_903834705.1 uncultured Actinomycetes bacterium | reverse complement strand
GTCCCCAAATTTGTTGCCCTAAGTTATTAGAGAGAGCAAAAAATGGGCCATCCAGAGAAATCTGAGTTTCATGGGCTTTCATCGCTTCCATTTTCAAATCTACATATTCACTTCCATCGATAAGAGTTGTTACGAGTGAGTCATCTTTTGCGAACGGTAGATCGTCAACGCTCTCGGCACCAAAAAAACTTGAGCCAGTTTTTTTCATCTCTTCAATTCCTTTTGCAATTAATGACTTGGGAATCGTGTTCCAATAGATTTTCTTAACTTGCCATTCTGACGCCTTTTCGCAAGCACGCATAGCAACTCGGTGAGCCTGAATGTGATCAGGGTGCCCGTACCCTCCAATTTCATCATAGGTAATCAAAATATGAGGCTTAATCTCATGAATTACTTTAACCAAAAGATCAGCTGCACTTTCAAGGTCTGCTTGCCAAAAAACATCTGGACGATAGTTTGGTTCCGTTCCCATCATTCCGCTATCTCTGAATTTAATATTTTTGTTTCCTAGAAACCTATGGTCACTTACTCCAAGAATCTTCATTGCAGCGGCAAGTTCTATTTCACGATGATCGCCCAATTGATCTTTTTCAGAGCTTGCAAGATGTGAAAGTCCGGGAACTAGGACTTCTCCTTCTTCGCCACGGGTACATGTAACTAACGTGATCTGCGCTCCCAGGGCTGAGTACATGGCCATGGTCGTACCATTATTAATGGTTTCGTCATCAGGGTGGGCATGAACCAATAGCGCTCTGAACCCGGCATAGGGCAATGATTTCATAGCGCCATTGTGCCTTACTCTTGCATTTGGTGCGCATCAGTAGAGGCAACGTTGATTGAACACTTATTCTGCTTTTCCCATTACGATACATCCGATGAGTACAACTGATTCACGCAATGATTCCAAAGCGCGTCTACCTCGCGATGAAAGACGGGCGCAATTATTGGCAGCCGCCCTCGAAGTTTTCACCGCCGCCGGTTATCACTCCGCGGCAATGGATGAGATTGCAGACAGAGCTGGCGTTAGCAAGCCAGTGCTGTACCAGCATTTTCCATCAAAATTAGATTTGTATTTGGCCGTACTAGATATTCACATTGATTCATTAGTTTTTGAGATTCAAAAGGCGATCGCATCAACTCCGGAGAATTCGAATCGAGTTCGAGCAACTGTCGTGGCATATTTTAATTTCATTGAAAGTGAAGGCGAAGCTTTTAGGTTGTTATTTGAAAGTGATATGAGTGTCGAACCAGCAGTTCGCGAGCGCCTCACGCGTATGACATACGACTGCGCAGCTGCAGTGAGTGCAGTTATCTCACTCGATACGGGTTTGCCACAAGAGGCTGCGATGCTTTTAGGTGTCGGACTGATTGGGAGTGCTCAAATAACTGCACGCCATTGGTTAGAGCGAGATAGCAAGCTCTCTCGTCAGCAAGCAACGGATCTGGTTTCTAACCTAATGTGGCGAGGAATTTCTGGATTCCCTCGTACTGACGAGCGCTAAAAAATTCTGATTCGCTGTAAAGCCTAACCACTAGGTAGGATTTGCCTATGAGCACAAAAAAAGTTGCAAGTAATCACAAAGTAGAGGTCAGAATCGCCGTCGTTAATGTGGCCAGAGAACTCAGTTTTGAGTGCCCATTAACAAGTGAGGAAATTCGCGTGGCCCTCAACACAGCCCTTTCGTCACAAACTCCTTTGGTATTAAGTGATGCACGAGGCGGTCAGATAATTGTGCCTGCAGATAAAATTGGCTTTATCGAAATCGGCGAACAGTCCGAACGACGCGTTGGTTTCGGCACGCTCTGAGGTGACGATAACTTTTGCAGAACTTCCGCTTCGGCAATCCACGATAGAAGCCCTCACACTCCATGGATTTAACGCTCCATTTGCTATCCAAGAAATGGTTTTGCCGATCGCTCTCGCCGATGGAGATGTTATCGGCCAAGCCAAGACAGGAACTGGAAAAACTCTGGCTTTTGGAATTCCACTAGTAGAGCGAGTAATAGCCCCCCTGGATCCCGAGTGGAAAGATTTTAAGGATGCGAATCTGCCACAAGCTCTAGTAGTCGTGCCCACTCGAGAACTTTGCGTACAGGTGACAAAAGATATTCAAGAGCTCGCAGGCACTCGTGGCATAAGAGTTTTAGCTGTATATGGTGGCCGTGCTTTTGAGCCACAGATTGAACAACTCCAATCTGGAGTTGAAATAGTTGTTGGAACTCCAGGACGCCTTCTAGATCTTTATCGCCAAGGACAATTGAAACTCAGCAAGGTCGCAAGATTGGTATTAGATGAAGCCGACGAAATGTTGGACTTAGGTTTCCTGCCCGATGTCGAGAAAATATTTACGAGCACGCCAGCGCGTCAGCAAACAATGCTTTTTTCCGCAACCATGCCTGGAGATATCATCGCCCTTGCCAGACGTTTCATGGCACAGCCGGTTCATATTAGAACTCAAGAAAATGATGATGAAAGTGCGGTTGTTTCTCGAGTAGAACAACACATTATGCGGGCGCATGCATTAGACAAGATTGAGATGTTGGCCCGAATATTGCAAGCAGATGGACGTGGTCCAACAATGGTTTTCTGTCGAACTAAGAGAACGTGCCAAAAAACTGCCGACGATCTAGTTGAGCGCGGATTTAAAGCCTCTGCGATTCACGGCGACCTAGGACAAAGTGCCCGAGAGCGCGCATTGTCTGATTTCAAAGCAGGAAAATCCGACGTTTTGGTTGCAACAGATGTCGCTGCCCGAGGAATCGATATTGACGGGATCACACACGTTATTAATTACCAATGTCCAGAAGATGACAAAACTTATGTTCACAGAATTGGAAGAACGGCGCGAGCGGGAGCTCACGGAATCGGCGTAACTTTTGTCGATTGGGATGACATGTCGCGCTGGAGCCTCATTAACCAATCACTTAAGTTGGGGCTAGCCGAACCAATTGAAACGTATTCATCCTCCGACCACTTATTTTCACTGATGAAAATCCCACAAGGATCAACAGGGAGAATGAAGCCAGCCAGCGCTGCAACCTCAACAATCAGTCGTTCAAGGGAATCAGAAAAACCTTCACGCAAGCCTTCTGCAAAAACGGCACACGTTTTAAAGGCTCCTGAAACGAAAACTCCTCGGACTAGAACTCGTAATAAGAAGTTTAAGGAAAGCTAGATAAGCGAAAATTTTTCAAGTACAGAGTAAGCGAGTTCCCTGTAACTAGAAGCAATAACTGAATTCTTTGAAGTTGATAGAACGCTCAAAATTGTATTTGTGCTTTCCCGTATTTCTTCAGAGCTAGAGATTTCACAATCCAGAAGATCGAAAGTTTGAGCGATTTCCTTTTCGAGTCTTGAGTTCCGAAATCCATCTGTTTTTAAGAAAGCCATCTCTGTGAAGTGAGACCCAACCAAGGAATGAATTCGGTGTGCTCCCCGAAAAGCGGCGGTAGTGAGACAAATCGGATAGAGAACTGAGTCTGCTACCTCAAGAGCCATAACGAGCCCTGCGCTCGGAGTTGATGGAGTATCCAGAATTATCACATCATATTTCTCTGAAAACTTTGTTAATAGAGATGCAAACTTCTCTTTATCAGAAACGTTATTTACATGTGAAGAGCCAGGAATGAAATCAAATCGCTCTTGTGAGGAAATGACCGCTGAATCACTCGATGCATTCATCGTAAGCAAATCTGCAATCGTAAATCGCGCCGCTTCAGCGCCAAGTGTGAATGTTAAATCACCTTTAGCATCAAGGTCGATCAGCAATACCTTCTTGCCGTATTCAGAAAATGCAACTGCTAGATTATGGGCCGTTGTGGTTTTGGTAGTACCACCTGCAAGATTTGCAATTGTTAATACCGTACTCATGCGCTCACTAATCCCCAGCGCTGCTTGGCTACTTTAAGAATTGGTGGCTCCATCAGCGCCCGTGGTAGACGCAATAGTGCAGAGCGGGAAGTGCGAAGAGCAATATTTGTTGCGATCCCTTGCCCTGGCAAAGTTGGCCAACCATAAAGTTTTCGTGCCCAGTCTGGAAGTGAAGATCCAGCGAGTGATGAAAGCGTTGCCCACATAGGTGCTGCCGGTGTAGCAAAGCGAACGACCGTGGGAAGAGGTGGGATTGTAAGAAAGAGTGCTGCACGTTTTGCATCTTGAGATGCCATCAACTCTGGTGCAATTTGTTGGAAATACTCAGCCATTTCGTTGCTGGTAGTCGGAACAGATTCTTGTGGAATTCCAACCAAACGTGCAAACATCACCATCTCTTCTACATACTGATTTTGCTCGACGTGAGTTAACTCTAAACCTGATCGAACTGCGCAATCCAAAAATGAATCAACCATTGACATGTGAACCCACAATAAGAGTTTGGGATCATCGAGGCCTAATTTTGTATGAACTGTACGAACTCTGGAGGCTAAAGCGTTTGCTTCCTCGGGAGTCCCAAAGGTCAGCGTAGAGACATAATCTCCCGTCCGTTGAAGCCTTCCCCATGCATCTTCACGAAAATTAGAATTTTTCGCAACGCCATCCATTGCTTCAGGATGAAGTGCTTGTTGAAGTAGTGCTCTGATTCCACCAACAATCATGGAGGGATCAGAATGTATTCGCCACGCAATGGAGTCAGGTGAAAAAAGTCCAACTACCATGAAATAGAAAAGGCTTTCACGGCATCTACAACCATTTGCACTGCAATTGCAGCAAGTAAGAGCCCAGCAATTCGAGCGACCAAAGTTACTCCAGCTGGACGGATAACTTTCAAAATTGTTGTCGATGAAAGGAGCGCAATCGCGATGGCAAGGTGCACCGCTACTACTGCAATAACTAGGCCCACTGCATATGAGGGCGTGTGCACTCGCTGAACGAAAATCATTGTTGCAACAATTGCACCGGGGCCAGCAAGTAGTGGTGTTCCTAGTGGAACTAATGCGATGTTTGCATCTGATGTATTTGCAGACTCATCTCTTTTGTCTGTAAGTAGTTCTAGTGCAACCAAGAGCAAGAGAAGTCCACCAGCAGCTTGAAGAGCAGCAAGTGAAATGTTGAGGTAGTTAAGTATGAAACGACCAAAAAGTGCAAAAAGTGCAATGACTAGAAATGAAACACACGCTGCTTGCCAAGCCAAACGCCTACGGACTTTCGTAGATTTATCTGCAACGAGAGCAAGGAAAACCGGCGTTGCACCTGGTGGATCCATAATCACAAACAAAGTGACAAACGCTTGAGCTGCAAATGTAAACGCGCTAACGTTATTGAGATTCATGCTCTCACCACCCGCCTTTGATCTGCCATTGCTTCTAAGAGTTCCCATTGTCCCGGATTCGTGGAGTTCTCGCCAAGTGAATTGAGTTTTCCAGCCCCGTGATAGTCACTTGAACCTGTGACTACAAGATTCATGCTTGTTGCTAATTGAAGCAACACAATTCTCTCGCTCTCAGATTGGTCTCGATGATTAACCTCAATGCCATTGAGCCCTGCCTTGACTAGAGATTCGATTGCAACCTCATCTAGGGTTGCTCCCCGAAACGATGCAAATGGGTGAGCTATGACTGAAACTCCCCCTGCGCTCTTTATTTGCGCAATAGCAACTTCTGGTGTGGGGGCCAAATGCGAGACATAAAACTTTGAATCATTATTTAAGAGTCCATCGAAGGCTTCATTGCGAGAGCCAATGTATCCGCGGGCTACTAATGCATCGGCAAGGTGTGGTCTCCCCACGGTTGCTCCATCAGATACAACGCTTAAAACTTCTTCCATTGTGATTTCAATGCCTTCGGCGTTTAGAAGTTGAATCATCTTTTTCATTCGAGGAATTCTGCTGTCGCGAGTTTCCTCAAGCATCTGCAACATCTGCTTATTTTCGCCATCAAATAGCAAGCCAAGTATGTGCACACTGATTCCTTCTTCGGTAAGACAAGATATTTCGGCGCCTAGAACAAGTGAGAGGTCACCGCGCAGTGCTTGTTTGGCTTCTTCCCATCCAGCAATGGAATCGTGGTCTGTTAATGCAAGTGTTGTTATTCCTGCCGACAATGCACAGTTGATTAACTCGCGAGGCGAATCTGTTCCATCGCTATATGTTGAATGAGTATGTAAATCAATCATGATGGAAGACTTTCTTTGTCAGGCCTTGTTCGCAAAACTACAAGTCCGCATCCAACGAGAATAATGATAATTCCAGGTATGACGCCCCAAGGAGGTTGCTGATCCAACCACCAAAGGGCCAAAAGGGCACCGACTGGAACTTCGAAAAAAACTATTAATGAAACAATTGCAGGTGAAACTCGTTTGAGCACAGAGTTAAACATTGTGTGTCCTAGAAGTTGTGCACCGACTACTAGTCCTAAAACAATAAGCCATTCACGTGGAGGGTAATTAACAACCGCATCTCCGGTAAAGAATGCAATCGGCAAAATTGTGAGAGCGCACACTAAGTAACAAACGGTTGTATAGGAAGTGTTCTCCATGGTTTCGCGTGCTCGAGAACCTGCCATTACATAGAGTGCGGCAAGGGCGGCAGATATCAGTGAAGCCAAATCTCCGACGAATGAGCGAAATGAAAAGTGAAGATCAATTCCAGAAACTAGAAGCACTCCACAAAAGCTAACTCCCATGCCAAACCATGCGCGCGAAGGAATGTGGTCGCCAGTGAGTTTGACAAAAAGTGCGGCAAATATTGGCTGTAACGCAACCATTGCCGTTCCTGTAGCAACGCTTGTCCAGCGCATTGCAAGAAAGAATCCAAGAAAATGTAGCGCTAATAAAATCCCAGCAAGTACAGACCACTTCATACCGGTTCTGTGACGCCATTGATTATGCCGAAAGGCAAATGGCGCGAGAAGTATTGCTCCCCCAAGATTTCGCCAGAAAATCAAAGCTGGAATTGGCATGACGCTAAGCGCAATAAGCGGGCCAGAAGTTCCAATTCCGACAATGCCAATACCTAGTCGAATCAGGTCTGGGCGGCCAGGCATATCTATATGGCTGGAAATTCGATCGCTATCTGCATTCCTTGGACCCATTGTCCAAAACTATCTACTCCTGAGGATAAATACCTAAGCCGAGTATTAAGGCGAGCCGATACCCTGAGCACATGAGCGGAAACCAGATTAATCGAGTGTTTCTCGCCCGTCTGGCTGGCACTGCGGTCTTTGACCCAAATGGTGATCCAGTAGGAAAGGTGCGAGATGCTGTCGCGACCCTTCGCGCAAATAATCAACCACCAAGAATTCTTGGGCTCGTTGTCGAAGTTCCATTGCGACGCAAAGTATTTGTACCTATCACTCGTGTGACATCCATTGAAAGTGGCGCAGTAGTTATCACTGGACTTCTCAATATGCGTCGCTTCGATACCCGTCCCGGCGAGATATTAGTACTTGGCGAACTCCTAGATCGTTCCATCACTATCGTTGAAAGTAGTGAACCAGTCGTAGTTGAAGATATGGGTATGGAACTCAACCGCACTGGAGATTGGCTCATTACCAAAGTTCACATCATGCGAAAGAGTCGAGGGATTCGTCGCAAAGGTGCAACATCAACACTTGCTTGGGAAGATCTTGCTGGATTTGCACAAATTGAAAAAGATCAAGGTGTACTCAACTTACTTTCAACGCTGAGCACACTCAGGGCTGCTGACTTAGCTGCCGTGTTACATGACCTTGCACCTAAGCGTCGAGTTGAAGTTGCACGTGGACTCGATGATGAACGACTCGCCGATGTATTAGAAGAAATGGATGAAAGTGCACGTGTTGCCCTCCTTGCAGAACTCGAAGGCGAGCGCGCAGCAGATGTTTTAGGTGAAATGGATCCTGATGATGCTGCTGATTTGTTGAGAGAAATCGGTGACGAGCGAGCCCAAGCCCTCATCGAACTCATGGAGCCAGAAGATGCTGAAGATGTTTTGCGTCTGATGAACTATGAAGATTATTCAGCCGGCGGAATGATGACAACCGAACCGATCGTCCTCACCGCTGATGCAACGATCGCTGAAGCTTTGGCTGCCGTTCGTCAAAGCGAAATCTCTCCAGCACTTGCATCACAAGTGTATGTATGTCGCTCACCTCTTGAAACACCTACTGGTCGTTTCATTGGAATTGCCCATTTGCAACGTTTACTTCGTGAGCCCCCTGCAACGCTTTTAGGTTCAATCGTGGACACCGATACTCAGGCTTTAAATCCTGACGCATCGCTAAATACCGTTGCTTCATACTTAGCAAGCTATAACTTACTTTCTGTGCCTGTTGTGGATTCAAATGATCGACTCTTAGGAGCGATCACTGTCGATGACGTGCTCGATCACCTGCTTCCAGAAAACTGGCGTCATACGCATAGCAACGTAAGTCAAGGCAATGTAAGTCAAGTGATATCAAGAAGTGATTTGGAGGTGTAGTGATGGCACGCACAAATAGATTAGATACTCCTCGCGAGACTCGACGCACGCTACGTCCAAATTTCGATCCAGAAACTTTTGGTCGCTTATCAGAGCGCTTTGCTCGCTTTCTTGGTACGGCGCGTTTCCTTGTTTACATGACCGTCTTTGTTCTTGCTTGGGCGTTTTGGAACTCTCTTGCTCCACATAATCTTCGTTTCGACGATTATCCATTTATTTTTCTCACGCTCATTCTTTCTCTACAGGCCTCTTATGCAGCGCCTCTCATTTTGTTGGCTCAGAATCGCCAGACAGATCGTGACAGAATTCAATTCAGCGAAGATCGCGCCCGAAACGAACGAAATATTGCAGACACTGAATATCTGACTCGCGAGCTTGCAAGTTTAAGAATTGCTTTGGGAGAAGTAGCGACTCGAGATTACTTGCGAAGCGAACTCGGCGATGCAATTGAAGAGATACTCAAAGAGTTACGTAAGAAGTCCCAATCGGACGCCGAGTAAAGACTTACTTCTTACAATAAGTTGACTCACAATCGCATCAATTGCGATTGAGGCAGGTGAATCAGGATGAGCCAGAACAACTGGCGTTCCCATGTCTCCCCCGGTGCGAAGCTCTGGATTAAATGGAACTTTCCCCAGAAGCGGAACGTCACTACCCACTAATTCTGAAAGGCGCTTTGATGTAGCTTCTCCACCACCTGTGCCGAACAAAGAAATACTTTCACCACACGACGGGCAAGGGAAATCAGACATATTTTCAATGACGCCAATTACGTGTTGCTTTATTTGATGTGCAATGCGTCCGGCGCGTTCTGCAACTTCAGCAGCCGCAACTTGGGGAGTTGTCACCACAATGATTTCTGATGTTGGGATGAGTTGGCCCAATGAGATAGCTAGATCGCCAGTTCCTGGTGGAAGATCAATAAGTAGCAGATCTAAGTCTCCCCAGTAAGCATCACTTAATAACTGCTCAAGAACTCGGTGAAGAAGTGGTCCCCGGTAGGCGACTGCATCGGCCCGCTCTGGCTTAAACATCTCCATCGATACACTTTTTACTCCAAATGATTCCAAGGGAATAAACATTTGGTCAATTGCCGTAGGGCGTTGACCCATGAGTCCCATTAATCGTGGAATCGAATGCCCATAAACATCTGCATCAAGAATTCCTACACGCAGACCTTTCTGCGCGGCTGACACTGCCAAGTTCACAGTTAAGGAAGATTTTCCGACGCCACCTTTGCCAGAAGCGATACCGACAACTCGAGTCAGTGAATCAGGTTGAGCAAAGGGGATAAATTTCTCACGCCCATTACGTAATATCTTCTTGACGTTATCGCGTTGTTCCTCGTTCATTACGCCAAATTCAAGTGCACAATCTTTTACTTCTTCAACAGATAGGACCGCGCTACTTACATCGGTGCGAAGTCGATCCTGCATTGGGCATCCCGAAATAGTTAGAAGTACGACTACCGAAGCTTTTCCTTTATCGAAAGTGACTGATTGCACCATACCGAGGTCTGTAATTGAGCGATGTAATTCTGGATCTTGAACTTTGCTCAGTGCCGTGCGGATTAACTCAACGGTACTCATAGTAAGTCAGGATCAATCTTTGCATTGCTGACTTGATTAGATTCTGGTTCGGCAAGTGCGTCAGCCAACTGCTTCTTTAAGAAAGTTTTTGGGTGCAAATCTGATGGCTGCAAATCTTCAAAGCCAGGTCCTAAATTTTCGCGAAGTTCTTTTGTGGCGCTTTGCGAGATTTTTGCAATTTTTCGAATAATTGCTGCTGCGTCTGAAGCAAACTTTGGTAATCGATCAGGACCCACCAAGATAAGACCAAGAACAGCCAATCCGATTATTTCTCCTGCGCCAATATCAAAGAACATGCAATGAGCCTACCTCTACTTCGGGCCTATGGCCCTGCGATTAAAACCACAGAAGCTTGATGAGATGTGCCACTTCTTTCATAGGTAAGAGTGACTTTATCTCCAACACTTTTTGCTCGAATCGCGATGATTAGTTGATCAGCGTTGCCAATCTTCTTGCCATCAAAAACTGTAATGACATCGCCTGGCAACAGGCCAGCTTTCTGCGCCGGCCCTCCTGCGCGAAGTCCATTTGGTGATTGTGCAACTTTTGCGCCAGGTCCCGCAAAACCCATTTCAATTGATATGCCAACAATTGGATAAACAGATTTTCCCGTTGCAATGAGTTGGTCGGCAGTCTTGCGCGCTTGGTTGATGGGAATCGCAAAACCCAATCCGATAGATCCGACTTGGCTTCCACCAGAGAAACCTAGAGATGCAATGGCTGAATTAACTCCAACGACAGCCCCAGTCATATCAACCAGTGGCCCTCCAGAATTTCCTGGATTAATTGCAGCATCGGTTTGAAGCGCATTCATAAATGAACTCTCGCCATTAGATCCGCCTGTACTCACCGCGCGATTTTTAGCACTGATGATTCCCGTGGTCACAGTTCCTGATAAGCCAAGAGGTGATCCAATAGCAATCACTGGGTCACCCACTTGGATTTTTTCACTATCGCCAAATTGGAGCGCCGGAAGATTTTGTGCAGATATTTTCAAAACAGCCAAATCATAAGCGGTATCTCGACCCACGATTTTTGCACCAATTGATTGGCCATCATTGAGGGTTACAGTGATCGTTCCCTCTGATGTTGCTACCGACTCTACAACGTGATTATTAGTCAGAATGTAGCCGGAGCTATTGATGATGAAGCCAGATCCGGTTCCACTTCCCCGAGTTGATTTGGTTGCAATAGAAACTACCGAAGGAAGTACACGTTGAGCAATGCCCGCGATCGAATCTGGCCGTCTTTCAATTGTTTTGCTTACAGATACAAGATTTACTTTTTGATGAAATATTGATTCTAAGTTCAAGAAATTGGAGAGAAGACTTCCTGCAATACCGGCAACAACTGCAAGTGCGATCGCATGACTCAAGCGTATGTGCAGTGATTTCAAGGCAGGTTTAGTTGCAGACCACCAAGGTCCTTGATCTTGATCGTTCATCTCAACCTCCTTGCCCTCGAGCGCATGCACCTATTAGACCGAAAAAATCCGAGAAAAGTCTGAGAATTAGAGTTTGGTCGCTAAGAGAATTCCATCTCCAACATGGATAAGGGTACTAATCCAACGGGAAGAATCCAGACGGATGTTTTTCCCCGCTTCTCTTAAGGCGATAGTTCGAGTATCTCTTTGAGAAGGATCGGGAACTTTTCCATCACCGAAAAATGCATCGATAACTAGAACTCCGCCGGAGCGCAAAATGCGATGTGCTTGTTCAATTGAAAACTCTAGGTCTTCTGAGTCATGTCTTAATACGACTAAGTCATACGCTCTTTCGGTGAGCTTTCCTAAAACTTCCATCATTGGGTTAGTTATTAAGCGAAATCTTGCGGGTGCAATTCCTGCTTCGGCAAAAGCAAGGCGAGCAATATTTGCATGCTCTGCTTCATCATCGATTGAAGTAAGAGTTCCGCTTTCAATCATTCCGCGCAGAATCCAAATACTGCCCACACCCGCTCCGGTGCCCACTTCAACTACTGATTGAGCGGCGATCGTGTGCGCTAGATGGCGCAGATAAGAGCCCGTGCCAACAGAAACATCACGTGTGCCTACTTCAACTCCACGTGCACGTGCACTAACAAGCACTTCATCTTCGGTTATGAAATTCTCTGCGTAAGAAAACATATCGATTTTCATTTGATACTCGATATCCAATCGATAAGGAGTCGGACGCCAAAGCCTGTGCCACCTTTAGGATTCTCACCGGCATCAGCTTCACTTCTTGCAGGACCTGCAATATCTAGGTGCACCCAATTGCGATTCCCAACAAACTTTTCAAGAAACAGTGCCGCAGTCACTGAACCCGCAGAAAACTTCGGTTTATCTGCAGTGTGATTGAAATCTGCAACCGAGCTTTCAAGGGCTATCGAGTAATCATCTATAAGTGGCATATGCCAAACTCGATCTCCTGATGTTTCACCAATGTCATGCAACTTCTTTGCTAGAACGTCATTTCGGGTGTACATGGCTCCATATTGGCGACCAAGTCCTAGAGTTGCCGCGCCGGTCAGCGTAGCAATATCAACTAAATAATCTGGATCAAGATTCAAGTTTGCGTATGCCAACCCATCGGCCAAAACTAAGCGACCCTCTGCATCAGTATTGATTACCTCTACTGTGGTTCCACCGTAATGTGTAATTACGTCACTGGGACGTTGCGCAGTTCCTGAAAGTGCATTCTCTGCACACATGAGCAAGGCCGTTACTTTTACTTTTGGTTTAGTTAATGGCATTGCACTTACAACGCTAAGAATTGCAGCCGCACCTGACATGTCGGATTTCATACCAATCATCGTGTCGTAAGGTCGTTTTAATGAAATACCGCCAGTATCAAAAGTAATACCTTTTCCAACCAAGACCACATGTGGCCAATTTTTCGATCCGCGAGGGGCGTAACTCACTTGAATAAATCGGGGTCCGGGATTTGGAGAAGAGTTTCCAACAGCCTGAAGTCCGCCAAATTCGGACAATGCTTTTCCGGACAGAACGCTCACAATCAAATCAGTATTGCGCGCAAAACTTTTAGCTTGTTGAGCCATCCAGGCGGGCGTCTTTATATTTGCGGGCGTATGAATCATGTCTCTAGCGCGAAGGACGGCGTGGGCAACTACTTGTGCTCGAACCAATTGTTCAGGATGAGAATTACTGAGGAAATAATCTGGTGCCTTTAACTTTGGCGTACTGGTCTTCTTTGTCCATTGGTAATTTCCCAATATAAGCGATACTCCATGAGCAAGAATTTCCGTTCCAGTCTGGGCCACTAAAGAGTAGAGAGAATTTTCTTTTCCGCGTAATTTTCTTCCTAGTGCTGCCCCGGCCAATCGAACATCTAGAAGTGAATGACTGCCGACTCCTACAAGGAAAATCCGATCGCACTGTGAATCTTGCGCGCTCACTGGAATTTCAAATATTTCCCCAGCTTTTCCAGTTGCGGAAAAGAAACCTAATTCATCTACAAGATTTAACCCGAAGTATTTTTCAATCTTGGAAATGAGTGAGAGATTTGCTGAAAAACTAAACATTCCTTCTTTATTTTTTGAGAACCCAACTGCAATGGAGTGAGCGCTAGTGACAGCCTCAACTGTAAGTGGTTGACCTTTGAGCTTTGGAACGGCAGAGGCGCTCACCTTAGTAAAGGAAAATTATTTCTTAACTAGGAGCAATACGGCCGCGTGAAGTGCGCTCCCAAGATTTGATGCTTCTTCACCATTGAGTTCGACAACCAATCTTCCGCCACCTTCTAAAGGAATTCGCATAACTAAACTGCGTGCTTCCTTTGTAACCTCCATGGGTCCATCACCAGTTCGGGGTTTCATGGCTGCCATGTTTCTCTCCTTCTTAACCGATCAAGTACGCAATGAGGGAATTCCCACTTCGACCGATGTACGAGGGAGAAGTATCTCGCACTTACCGCCGAACTAAGAAATCGAGAGTGCAAGAGCCTAAAAACTCATAAATCTAGGCGTGCAGTGAGCCGGGCCCGGCCAATGGAAATGATGTTGACAACTGCACGTTCTGGCACTTGTAGCGCAGTGGCAATCTGGCTCGGAGATAGATTTTTCAGATAGTGAAGGGTCAAAATGATGCGCTCTTCCTCTGGCAAACTGGCAAGCAATTGAGCCAGAGTTTCCGCAGTCATAGAACCAAGGCTACCTTCTTGGCGCTTGGCATTTGGTATCTCATAGCCGATAGAAGGCAATTGTTATAACTATTTGGGTTACCTCTAACTCTTTCCCGCAGTTAGACGCAATGTGAAAGTGCTTCCTCCACATTCGTGCACCATTGCAATAACTCTCTCTGACCTGGCTTCACAAAACCTTCTTTCTCAAGATGGTCAAGTAAATCTTGCAGTGGAGCATAGACACCAAATGGATCCAAAATTACAACTGGTTTGTTATGGAATTTGAGAAATCTTCCAACCCAAATTTCAAAAAGTTCTTCTAAAGTTCCTGGTCCACCAGGTAACGCGATGAATGCATCAGAGAAATCCTCAATCATTGCTTTGCGCTCTCTCATTGATGTCACTACATGCAATTCGTGGCTATCGTGATCTGCGAATTCAATATCTACTAACATTTGCGGAATTACACCAATGGTTTTTCCGCCGCCGCTTCGGACTCCACGTGCAACTGCCCCCATCATTGAAATGTGGCCTCCACCAGAAATTAAATCCCATCTGCGGGACCCAATAGCCACGCCAAGGTCAGTGGCGAGATCTAGGTATTTATCGGCAATAGTTGGTGAGGATGAACAGAACACAGCAATACGCATGAGCCGAGAATAGGGGCTACCCTTAACCCATGCCAACCTCAAGCACCGCATCAGCTCACGGAATCGCGACGCTCACTTTTGCCGGCGATGTACTCGATGTGTGGTTTCCGCAGCCTTCATTATCAATTATTACTACCGAAGTACCATCTTTTCTCACTGCACTCGTTGGCCGAGATGATGAACGCAAAGTTGAAAGAAAAATCGTAACGACAACAATCACACTTACTGAGCCACCTAAAGATGCTACCGATGTGTACCTTCGCCTCCACTTGCTCTCACATCGCTTAGTGGCACCTCATGGTCAGTCACTTGAAGGTGTCTTTAAACTTCTACATAACGTTGTCTGGACTTCACACGGTCCATGCGCAGTCGAAGGATTTGAAGAAGTTAGGGCACGTCTTATTGCCAAACATGGACACGTCACAGTTCTCAGTGTCGATAAGTTTCCAAGAATGGTTGATTATGTAGTTCCCAGTGGAGTCAGAATCGCTGATGCTGATCGAGTCCGATTGGGAGCGCATTTGGC
>CAILKF010000053.1 GCA_903834705.1 uncultured Actinomycetes bacterium | reverse complement strand
TTCTATTCAACATCTTTACGCTAGTTTATTTGGATTTACCTAAATTAGCGAATGAGCTTTGCCGCTAGTGGGATAATAGCGTCAACGTTAGCCTTATCAACAAATCCACCTGCAGTGTTAATGTCCAAACCAGAGAACTTAAACTTCGTGGTTAGGCAGACCTGAAGGATTGGTAGGTAGCCTTGTAGCCACTCTTGCTGATCAATAATCAAGCTTAAGTAGCCTGATTTAATAGCAGTACCAACAGCAGGTGACATATCAAAACCAGCGACATAAACTCCGCCAGCCTTGATGCTTGCACCCTTGAGGTAAGCCTCAGCAGTTGCAGTGAGTCCACCGTGATCTAGGAATACTGATTTGATTTCAGGATTCTTTGCCATGACGCCAACGAATGTTGGTACGCCTGAGGCTGGAGTTGTATTTGTTGCTTGATCAATTTCTTGATACACAACCTTGATTCCGGCCTTCTCTAGAGCATCGATGATTCCGATTGTGCGTTGTGCACGATCTCCTGCAGCGCCCTTAAGACCCCACACGAATGATGTTCCACCCTTTGCGAGCTTGCCACGGCTGATAGCTTCGTTAGCAAGATCTACGCCAGCTTTGTAGTTAGTTGCTCCAACGTAGCCCATGCCTGCAGCTGCATATTTTGGAGTAACTATTGGCAAACCTGAGTTAGCGTTTGCAACAATGATTCCCTTTTTGAATGCGTCAGCAATGATTGGACCAGCAGATGCATCACCAACAAGTCCAACGATTCCGGCAATACCGTTAGGCTTAGAAGCAACAGCTTCTTTAAGTTGTGTTGTCATAACGCTTGGATCCCAGTTTGACCAGTAGTACTTCACTGTTGCACCTAGGTCTTTTGCGGCTTGTACTTGACCGTTGTAAACGTTAATGGCGAAAACTCCACCTTGTGGACCGCCTGGGAATGCAGCGATCTTTACTCCTGTACACCATCCGCCTGCAGCAGATGAAGAAGCAGCTGTACCAACAGTTGCTAATCCAACAGATGCGGCAAGTGCTAGCGCAGTAACGCCAGCCTTAATACGACGTGCTTTCATCTATATCCTCCTAGTAGGTTCGGCCTAGGTTCGACCTAGGCTATGTATAGTTGATATTTAGCAAAGAACACAACAGGCGTGAGCGTTTTAACGGTATTACGTAATCGTTATAGAGCCTAGACGCGACTGGAAACCTTTTCATATAAGGGTGAGCCCTTGATTCTTACGTCAGAAATGGCCAATAAATAAGACTAATAGGTTGCCCGGCCACCAGAGGTATCGAAGGTAAATCCGGTGGTAAATGAGCAGGCGCGTGAAGCCATGAAAGCGATAGTTTCGGCTACTTCTTCGGCTTCTCCCACTCGGCCAAGTGGAATGCGCGCAATCATGTACTTCAAAGTTTCTTCACTTGTCGTTGCATTCATTGGTGTACGAATAACGGCAGGTGCAACAGCGTTGATAATCACACCATCTGGCGCAACTTCCTTAGCAATTCCTTTAACAAACCCAATCATTCCTGCCTTAGAAGTGTTGTAAGGAGCCATTCCTGGATTTCCTTCTTTACCTGCAATGGAAGCAACGTGAACAATGCGACCATACTTCTGCGCTTTCATAATTGGGACAACTTGTTGTGTTAGCCAAATCGTTCCGAAGAGGTTTACTCGCAGAGTCAACTCGTATTCAGCCCATGTGATTTCTTCCAATTTACGATTTGTTGGACCAGTCATTCCAGCCGAGTTAACAAGTGCATCAATTCTTTTTTCTTGAGCAAAAATAGTTGCAATTGCAGCGCGAACGTTCTCCTCTTGTGAAACATCGAGAGTGAAAACTTGATCAGCATTCAAATTACAATCTTTAGCAAGGGCTGTGAGCGCATCCTTGTTGTTATCAAGAGCGATAACTCGACCACCTCGATCGGCAACCAACTTAAGACTTGCCCGTCCGATTCCGTTACCTGCACCAACAAATACAACTACCTGCCCAGTGAAATCGGTATTGTTAGTCATCGCTATCTCCTCTATTAATGTGAATGTAGTTTATTCGAGTTATTTCTTACCGTGGGAGTCGTAGTTCTTGGCATCTTGGCGTTTTTCCCAACCGGCTGCGTATAGGGCAAGTCTGCCACCTGTACGGGGGTGTTTAGCGCAAATATCCTTGTTAAGAGTTAGGCCCAAACCGGGCGCGGTTGGAAGATCAAATGCACCATCTTTTGGATTGACGTACGGAGCCCCTTCAACAATCTCGTGAACCCATGGATCTGCAAAGTCGTTGAAATGTTCAAGCACCTTCGTGTTGGAGGCGGCAATTGCGACATGGAGTGCGGCGGCTGTTCCAATTGGCCCGCACACATTGTGAGGAGCTAGTCGAACGTTATAGGCATCAGACCATCCGACAAGTCGTTGCAAACCAGTGATTCCTGCATGATGCGTGGTGTCTACTTGCAAGATGTCCACCAGGCCTTCTTCAAGGAATGGAATTAACGTACTAGGTTCGTGAATTCGCTCCCCTAGCGCTATCGGTAAGTGCGTGTGATTGCGCACTGAACGCAAACCGCTGACATCCATTGGCAAAACTGGCTCTTCAATCCAGCCCGGTTCTATATGTTCAATAGCTTTAGCAACACGCCTTGCGGTATGGGAAGTAAACCGTCCGTGCATCTCCACATAAATTTGAATATCAGGACCGACTGTGTCGCGCACTGCTTCCAATATTCCAACTGAGCGACGCAAATCTGCAGTTGTCATCTCTGCAGATGCATGGCCGAATGGATCCATCTTCAATCCTCGGTACCCTCGTTCAACAACTTTGCTTGCATACTCTGCAATGATTTTTGGATCACGATCGCCTTGGTACCACCCATTGGCATAAGCCTCTACGCGTTCTGTAAAAATCCCACCAAGCAATTTATAGATAGGGACACCTAGGGATTTTCCTAAAATATCCCAGCAAGCAATATCAAAAGCGGCTAAAGCGCTCTGGCCAACTTCTCCTGGCAAGCCGTATTCGGCAACTTGAATATTCCATGCCAATTTTGAAAGGTCGGCAGGATCGCTACCAATTAAATAGCGATCGCCCAATTCTTGGATTGCTGAAACTAGAGTGTCTGTCTTATTGACCATGCGAACTTCGCCAACACCAGTAATGCCCTCATCTGTTTGGACTTCCACGATCGTTAATTCACGCCATGGTGCACCGACAACAATGATTTCGAAACCAGTGATTTTCACGAAAATTCCTCGCATCCGTTCATTCGAGACAGTAATTATCCATAGTGTATTGAACTCTTTGGAAAATGCGAACGACGATTCATTCTTCATTAAAGTTGGCTGTTCTGATGAAACTATTAGGCATGCCCGAACCTGTAGGAGGTGTGAGACCTTGATTTTCCGGTCTCAACTCCGCAGAATGGAGCCCTAGATTCAAGCATCTGCCATCAAAAAGGAATTGAGTTGCCATGATTAAAGCCCAAGTATGGGACAGCCGTCGTTGCTGGGTGGGCGAAGGTCCTGCTGCAACTGGGATTGATAATAATGATGTCACATGGGTAGACATTCTTAATGGAAAAATTCTGTTTAAGAATCTATCCACCGATAAAACATCCGAACATGTATTAGGTGAAGACGTTGGTTTTGCGATCCCGCGCACAAAAGGTGGCCACGTAGTCGGTACGAATTCAGGGCCCTCACTGCTTGGCGAAGATGGAACATTACATTCACTTCCGAATCGATTGAGTGCCGATGGAAAACCTGATCCGGTTCCTACCCGATGGAATGATGCAAAGATTTCACCTACTGGAGATCTATGGCTTGGAACATTGGCATATAACAATGAGCCTGGCTTATCTGCGCTTTACAAAATGGACCGTCATGGAAAATCATTAACCAGAATTCTCGATGGAGTAACCTGCAGTAACGGTATCGACTGGACAGATGACGGAAAAACTATGTACTACGTCGACACCATGACTGGGAATATAGATGCATTTGATTACGACGGAAATGACATTTCAAACCGTCGAGCAATGGTCTCTATCCCAGAAGATGATGGATACCCCGATGGAATTTGTATGGATGCCGAAGGTGGACTCTGGGTTGCTTTCTGGGGAAGCGGTCAAGTTCGACGCTTTGATGAGAAATTTAATGTCACTGAGATTATCGAAATGCCATCAAAGTTTGTCACTTCCTGCGTTTTCGCAGGGCCCAATCTTGACCAGTTGATTATCACGTCGGCGCATAATGGCGATCCTGATGTAAAGAATGAAGCAGGTATGACCTGTATCGCAACACCAGGAGTCCGTGGCAGGACGACAACCCTCTATCCTTTGTAACTATTCACCACCTCAAGGAGTCTCTATGTCAGAAAAGAATTGGCCCTCTACTCGCGATGCAAACGGCCCAATGGCTAAATCAATTTCACTCCTTTCTCATCAGGGTATTCAATCCCAAGATGCTGAAGGTATTCCAGAATCTTCTAAGCGATTTCCAGACGGCGCACGCTGGAAGATTGAGATTCCATCTGTTGAGGGTCCTTTAGCTTTCAAAGCAATACTCGATGAAGCCAAAAAACGTTCCGTTAAATTTCATCGCATCTCACAAGGGTCTGGCATCATGATGCAAACTGATGACGAGATTAAAGAGATGGTTGCACTTGGCAAAGCAAATGATTTAGAGGTTTGTCTATTCGTAGGACCACGCGCAGCATGGGATATCGGTAAACAACCACTTTCATCGGCGGGCGGGGTCGCATCACCAACCCTGCGAGGTACAGATCAACTGCGTTATGCAGTAGAAGATGTGTTGCATGGGGCTTCTCTCGGTGTCCGCTCCGTTCTGGTTGGAGATGTCGGCCTTCTGAGCGTTTTAGGCGAAGCAAAAAAGTTAGGCGATTTACCTTCTGATTTCATTTTAAAAACATCAGTTGCAATGCCATGCACCAACGCAGCGACGGCTCAAGCCCTCGTCAACCTTGGCGCATCCACATTGAATTTAGCCACTGATCTTTCACTCCAACAGATTGCCGCTATCAGAGCGCAAGTAGATGTCCCTGTAGATGTTTATGTCGAAGGTCCAGATGATTTTGGTGGCGTTGTGCGTCACTACGAAGTACCTGATCTGGTTCGAGTAGCTTCGCCAATTTATCTCAAGTTCACTGTGCGAAACTCCCCCGGTCTATATCCAGCAGGTGGTCATATCCAGGCAGTAGTAGAAGCAACCGGACGCGAACGCGTTCGTCGCGCATCAATCGGGCATGCGATGTTAACCAGATACGGATACGAAAAATGAGTTCATCAAGCAAGCGACTCTTATTATTCGGTGCAAACGGAGCACTTGGAGCACCAACAGCAAAAGCGTTTCGCTCACATGGCTGGAAAGTATTTACAGTAGTAAGAACTGCCACCAACGCACCCGACGAAATTGTTTTGCCACTTTCGGAATCGAAAAAATTTGCCGAAATTAGCGCTGAGGGCGGATTCGAGTCTGTTGTCTTTGCTCAAGGAATAAACATGAACGGCACGGTAATGACTACAACGGCGGCAGATATGGATCGCCTATTCCAAGCCAACGTTGGATTTGTAATTGAGCATGTTCAGTTTTTGATGGGTAAAGATTTGATTCCTAAAAAGGGCAAGATCGTCATCATGTCCTCGCTAGCCGAAGTTTTCACTCGTAAAGAGAAGATGGCTTATTCGGTTACAAAAGCTGCCGTAGGCGGACTCGTCCGTTCGCTCTCAGTTGATCTTGGTAGATCACACCAGATTCTTGTTAACGGCATTTTGCCTGGCGTCGTTGATACGCCAATGTCTCGCACAGGTTTGACTCCAGATCAGATGGCAAATGTTCTTGAAGCCACACCAGTTGGTTCACTAGTTTTGCCTGAGGATGTTGGCAACTCAGTCTATTTATTGGGAAGCGACCTTAATACTGGGATTTCTGGACAAAGCTTGCTCGTCGATAACGCTTTCTCCGTAACATTCCTTCCATAAGATTTCCTCTATGACTGTAGAACTACTCAATGAGTCAACAGTCACGGCATATTTAAAAACCCGCAAAGTTTTCACTCCATCGGCGGACATCACTGTGGAAATACTCAGTGGCGGAGTTTCAAATGTTGTTCTTGCAGTCAGTGGTGAAGGTAAAAACTTAGTCTTCAAGCAAGCTTTGCCTGAATTAAAGGTAGCCTCCAAATGGAGTGTCGAGCAACGCAGAGCACTCGTTGAAGCCAGAGCGATAGAAGTTCTCCATGAGTTGACTCCCCTACATGTCCCCACGCTGTATGACGTTGATCCCGAGAGATTTTCTCTGCTGATCGAAAGGGCCCCGCAAGGGGTAACAAATTGGAAAGAAGATTTGCTGGCAGGAAATATTCGCCATGAGGTAGCGCAAGATCTTGGGAGGATTCTAGGTATCTGGCATACACAAACGTCACAGCGCCCCGAGATA
>CAILKF010000052.1 GCA_903834705.1 uncultured Actinomycetes bacterium | reverse complement strand
CTATTAACATCCATAACCAATCCAGCTGCTGCTTTGGCGCGATATTCTTCCATGCCATTTTGCAATTCATCATGTAAAATATCTTGTACACGCACGTCGAGCGACAAATGCAAAAAGTTCGTGTAACACTGGAACAACAACGTCAATTAGCTTTGCTGGAAGAGGCAAATGCAAATAAGGCTGCGCAAACAACAGGGCAGAAAAAAGTCTGGCCGGATAAAGGCTTTAAAGGTCGCTCAACTATTCGTTCAACAGAAGCCCAACGCTTGAAAGCTGTTGCTTATGCAAAGAAGCAAGTCCTAGCGAGAAAGCCATATGTATGGGGTGCACAAGGTCCAAATTCATTTGACTGTTCAGGTCTTGTTTACGCTGCTTATTTATATGCAGGTCTTGGATATCCTGAGTGGGGACGTCTGAATGCGGCTCTGTATTCAGTGTCGACCAAGCACGTAACTTTTGCTGAACTCCAACCAGGAGACCTGCTTTTCTATTCGTTTAACGGCTCAATTAGCTCTATCCATCACATCACAATTTACGCTGGCAACGGCATGATGTGGGAAGCCAACTCAAAGAGCAAAGGGTTGATTTTCTCCAACATGTACAGCATCAATGGGCTTATGCCATTTGGTGGTCGGGTCTAGTCTTTACCTATGGCGCAACCCACCAATAACTCTATGGTGGCTATTCGCACCGCAGTTCGGACTGAATTAGAAAAGTGTTCAGCCGGCGATAAAGTAATTGTTGCATCTTCCGGTGGTGCTGATTCACTTGCACTAAGTTTCGCCGTTGCAAAAGAGGCTAGCAAATTAGCACTTCAAGTAGTTGGCGTAACGATTGATCATCAGTTGCAAGCAAATTCCTCTGATCAAGCAAGTAGAGTTCTTAAACAGTTTGAAACTATGGGTATTTCTGATTCTGAGGTTGTAACAGTACAA
Organism: uncultured Actinomycetes bacterium; assembly: GCA_903834705.1. Lineage (GTDB taxonomy): Bacteria > Actinomycetota > Actinomycetes > Nanopelagicales > Nanopelagicaceae > QYPT01. The sequence goes on along the minus strand of CAILKF010000052.1, from coordinate 14,448 downwards.
GTTGATGTCACCGATGGAATCGAAGCATCGGCCAGGCGCGCGAGGTATGAGGCGTTAGATTCCATCGCACAGAAACTTGGCGTAGTGAAAATCCTTTTAGGACATACTCGCGATGATCAAGCAGAAAGTGTTCTCTTAGGTTTAGCTCGTGGTTCAGGAACGCGTTCACTTTCGGCAATGGCAACGCAGAATGGAATTTATGTGCGTCCGTTACTTGCGATTACTCGAGAGCAAACGCTCAGCGCATGTGCTGAAGAAAACTTAGAACCTTGGATTGATCCACATAATAGTGATCCGCAATTCAAACGAGTCCGCGTTCGCATGCAAGCACTTCCTGTTTTAGAGGAAACTATTGGACCTGGAATCAGCGCATCACTCGCTCGTAGTGCTGGGCTCTTGCGAGATGATGCCGACGCACTTGATGATTGGGCAGAGAAGGTATTTGCAACTCTGGATGCGCAATCTCTTGATATTGATCTGATTTCGCAACTTCCCAGGGCTGTACGCAGTCGCATCCTTCGGTTGGCTGTATATGCCTCTGGAGCCCCTTTAGGCTCCCTTACAGCCGAACAAGTGAGCGTGCTTGAGGCGCTGGTCACCTCGTGGAGCGGGCAAGGAGAGGTGAGCTTGCCAGGTGGTGTGAAGGTTCGACGAATTTCGGGCAGACTTTCGCTCTTACAGTCCGATCAATAGGAAGCGCGAGGAACCGTGGATCTATCAGCCGTTGGCAACGATGTTGAAAGAGTGGTCGCAACTGAAGAGCAACTCAAAGCGAAAGTAAAAGAGTTAGCACAACGCGTTGATGAAGATTATCGCGATCGCGATCTATTACTTGTTGGAGTTCTCAAAGGTGCCGTCATGGCAATGGCAGATTTAGCGCGCGCACTCCAACGCCATGTTGAAATGGATTGGATGGCTGTTTCATCTTACGGATCAGGCACGAAATCAAGTGGTGTTGTACGAATCCTTAAAGATTTAGACCGCGACATTACCGGCCGAGAAGTACTCATTGTTGAAGACATTGTTGACTCTGGCTTAACTCTTTCTTGGCTCAAAGCTAATCTCGAATCACGCGGCGCAAAGAGCGTAGAAATTCTTGCGATCCTAAGAAAACCAGACGCGGCCAAAGTTGAAGTGCCGGTCAAGTATGTTGGTTTTGAAATTCCTTCCGACTTTGTTGTCGGATACGGACTTGATTTCAATGAGCTATACAGAAACCTCCCTTTCATCGGTGTCCTAGCCAAACATAAGTATTCCTAAGAGAAGCGATTAAAAATTACATGGAAATTCCAAAGAAGAAAAAGAAATCCGAGAAGAAGCCTAGTAAAGCACCGCAAACACGTGCCCAACGGATGCTTAGAGGACCACTTTTTTGGATTGTCCTTGCAATTATTGGAGTAACTCTCTTCGGTCAAATTTCCAGTGCAGGAAATAAATACACTCAAGTAAAAACTTCAGAAATATTAGATGCAATTTCTAAGAGCCAAGTTGATTCGGTCTTGCTCATCGATAAAAGTCAGAAAATACAAGCAATTTTGAAATCTGGGTCCTCTATAAAAGGCGCAACAAAAGTAGAAGCTTCATATATAACGGGACAAGAGCCAACGCTGATTGATGCATTAACGAGCAACCCTCCACCGAAATCATGGTCGGTAAAGGTTGCATCGCAGTCACTTCTTGTTTCAATCTTCTTCTCTTTTGCACCAATCTTGCTTATTGGATTCCTCTTCTTCTTCATGATGAGTCAAGCACAAGGTGGTTCGAGAGCATTTAGTTTTGGACGCTCGAGAGCGAAATTGCAAAGCGATGATGTCCCTAAAACAACATTTGCCGACGTTGCAGGAGCTCAAGAGGCAGTTGCCGAATTGATGGAAATTAAGGACTTCTTGGCCAACCCTCCAAAATACGTTGCACTTGGTGCGAAAATTCCTAAAGGAATTTTGCTTTACGGTCCTCCAGGAACCGGTAAAACACTTCTCGCTCGAGCAGTTGCAGGTGAGGCTAATGTTCCTTTCTATTCAATATCAGGCTCAGACTTTGTTGAAATGTTTGTTGGAGTTGGCGCATCTCGTGTTCGCGATCTATTCAATCAAGCAAAAGAAAACGCACCATCAATTGTTTTTGTTGATGAAATTGACGCAGTTGGTCGCCAACGTGGTGCAGGTATGGGTGGCGGACACGATGAGCGCGAACAAACGCTTAATCAATTACTTGTTGAGATGGATGGTTTTGAAACAAATGGGTCAGTCATTCTTATTGCAGCAACTAACCGTCCAGATGTATTAGATCCAGCGCTTTTGCGCCCTGGTCGATTTGATCGGCAGATTCCAGTTGAACGTCCAGACCTCAAAGGACGCGAAGAAATTTTGAAAGTTCATGCAAAAGGTAAGCCTCTAGACAAGAGCGTTGAACTTATTAATTATGCACGCAGGACTCCCGGATTTACCGGTGCTGACCTTGCTAACGTGCTTAACGAGGCTGCCTTACTTACAGCGCGTGAGAACAAGAAGGTCATTACAAATACATCAATGGATGAAGCCATTGACCGTGTTATGGCTGGGCCTCAACGCAAGAGCAGAATCATGAGCGAAGAAGAACGTCGCGTTACTGCCTATCACGAGGGCGGTCATGCACTTGTTGCACACGCACTTCCACACACTGATCCTGTTCACAAAATAACAATCATGCCTCGCGGTCGAGCGCTTGGTTACACGATGGTTTTGCCGGATGAAGACAAATACTCGACGACTAGAAACCAACTATTAGATCAACTTTCTTATGCACTCGGCGGTCGCGCTGCAGAGGAATTGATTTTCCATGATCCTTCAACGGGTGCCAGCAATGACATTGAAAAAGCCACAGCACTAGCCCGCGCAATGGTGACTCAGTATGGAATGACTGAAGCAATCGGTGCCATCAAACTTGGAAGTGATGCAACAGAACCATTTATGGGCCGTGATTACGGACATACACGCGATTTCTCCGAAAGCATCGCAGCAGTTGTTGATAGTGAAATTAGATCTTTAATTGAAAACGCTCATCAAGAAGCCTTTAATATTCTAGAAAACAACAGATCAGTTCTTGATGAGATGGTCATTCAATTACTTGAAAAGGAAACGCTCAATAAAGAAGAGATCGCGAAAATCTTCAAGAAGGTAAAACCTTATCCATCGCGACCAGCATGGACTGGATCACCTATGCGTAGACCGTCGACACTTCCACCGGTTCCAACAACTCCTGCACTGATAGTTGCTGAAGATGAACCAGAGAAGAAAGTCCGTAAGGCGAAAAAAACGAGTGAGTGATATCAACCCAATCTCAATGGGTCCACAAGATGGACGCGCGAAGCACCCTTATGACCAAGCGCGTGCAGAGAAAGCAGTTAAGGAATTATTACTTGCACTCGGAGAAGATCCAGATCGTGATGGGTTACGTGAGACACCTTCGCGTGTAGCCCGCGCACTTGCAGAAAATTTTGCAGGCTTGTGGCAATCACCCGAAGATGTACTCACAACCTCTTTTGATATCGGCCACGAAGAGCTAGTTATTGTTAAAGATATTGATGTTTTTTCCCACTGCGAACATCACTTAACACCTTTCCACGGTGTTGCGCATGTGGGGTACATCCCATCTGGGCGAATTACCGGACTTTCAAAAATCGCACGATTGGTAGACATGTTTGCTCGTCGCCCACAGGTGCAAGAGCGAATGACTTCACAGATCGCAGATGCGCTTGTTGAGATTCTTCAACCAGCCGGGGTAATCGTAATTATTGAGTGTGAGCATCTTTGTATGTCCATGCGTGGTGTTCGCAAAACAGAAGCCAGAACTATAACGAGTGCTGTCCGCGGTAAATTACGAGATCCCGCAACTCGCGCTGAAGCAATTAGCCTTATTACATCGCGGTAATTGTTGTGGCACTTTCTGACCTTGGTCTTGCCCAGAATCGCACTTTGGTAATGGGAATTCTTAATGTCACGCCAGATTCTTTTGCAGATGGTGGTCACTTTGCCTCACACGAAAACGCAATTGCTCGAGGGCTAGAAATGTTAAGTGAAGGCGTTGACATTATCGATATCGGCGGTGAATCCACTCGCCCTGGTGCGGTTCGAGTATCGGCTGAAGAAGAGCAAAGACGCATACTTGCGGTAATTACATCCCTTGCTCAATCCGGTGCAATTATTAGTGTGGATACCAAGAGAGCTGATACAGCGCAATTGGCAATTTCTTCCGGTGCAAAACTTGTTAACGATGTTAGCGCTGGAGTTTCTGATTCCCAAATGCTTGCCACAGTTGCGCAATTAGGCGTGCCCTATATCGCAATGCACAATCGCGGTGATTCGATTGAGATGCAATCACGAGCAACGTATAAAGACGTTCTGGCTGAGGTGCTAGATGAGTTAACTGATCGCGTAGAACAATCACTCAAAGCAGGAATATCAAGGGATAACTTAGTGATTGATCCAGGTCTTGGATTTGCAAAAGAGAGCGAACATAATTGGGAAATATTGCGTAATCTAGAAAAGTTTAAAGAGTTAGGGTTCCCCGTCCTAGTTGGTGGATCACGCAAGCGATTCTTGGGTGCATTAGTAAATGCACAAGATCCAAATGAGCGTGAATCTGCCAGCATTGCACTCACTACTCATTGCGCCACAGCGGGGGTCTGGGGCGTTAGAGTCCATAGCGTGAAACCGCATAGAGATGCCATTGCATTGGTAGGGAAATTGTCATGAGTGATCAAATCTCGATAACAGGAATTCATGCATTTGGTTTTCATGGTGTCTATGACCACGAGCGACGTGATGGACAAGATTTCTTTGTAGATGTTCTCATTGATTTAAGTTTGGCAAAAGCATCTCAATCAGATGCTTTGAAAGACACCGTTGACTACGGGCGCATATGCGACATTGTTATTGAGGAAATTGCGGGCCCGCCATGTGCTCTTATCGAAAAGTTAGCTGGAAATATTGGTGACCAGCTTCTTAAAACATTTAAGCCGATAAAGAAAATTAAAGTCACAGTGCATAAGCCGGCTGCGCCAGTAGATGCACAGGTTCTTGATATCGCAGTTACGGTTGAGCGATCTCGTTGAAAGCGATAGTTGCCCTAGGGGCCAATCTTGAAGAACCACAATCTGCAATTGAATTAGCCGTTGCATTGCTTCGTGAAGCAACGGATGTCACTTCAGTTTCTTCGATGTATAAGACAAAACCGGTAGGTGGCCCGGCACAACCCGACTATGTCAATGCAGTTGTAATTATTGAAAGTGATTTACCCGCAATCGAATTCCTTCATTTATTGCACGGAATAGAAAAGTGCATGGGAAGAATTCGTGCAGAGAAATGGGGACCGCGAGTTATAGATCTAGATCTCATTAGTTATGGGTCAATAATTAGCCAGTCGGAAGAACTCACACTTCCGCATCCAAGGGCACATGAGCGCCGATTCGTTCTAGAACCATGGATAGAAATAGATCCACAAGCACACCTGATTACCCATGGTCCAGTATCAGAGATTTTGCAACAACTGCCACCCGCCAAGTAAACTTTCACCCTTAGCCCGGTACCCCGAAAGGACTGGAGCAGATGCTTATAACAAGTAACACCCAAGAGTTTCGTGCGGGCAATATTGCATTCGTCCCGACAATGGGAGCTCTCCACAAAGGACATGCAAGTTTAATTAATCAAGCACGACAATTGGGCGAAAAGGTAGTTGTTAGTATTTTTGTGAATCCACTCCAATTTGAAAATAAATCAGATCTCGAGAAATATCCAAGTACTCCAGAAATGGATGCGGAGATTGCAGAAAGTGCCGGAGCAGATGTTCTTTGGCTCCCAAATACATCTGACATTTATCCAGGAGAAATCAAGACAGTCGAGCCAGGCCCAATTGGAAATATCTTTGAAGGCGAATCTCGTCCAGCTCACTTTCAAGGAGTACTAACAGTTGTTAAGAGATTATTTGATCTAGTTCAACCTCATTGGGCGATATTTGGAGAGAAGGATTATCAACAACTTTTTTTAATTCAACAAATGGTTCGTGAATTGCAGATTCCCGTCTCTGTTGTCCCGGGTGAAACGGTTCGAGATCTCGATGGGTTGGCAATTTCATCTCGCAATGTTCGCCTTTCAGAACAAGATCGCAACGCAGCTTTAGTTATTTCGCGAGCTTTAAATAGCGCACGAGGAATGCACACTTTGAGCGCCAAGCAAGAGACATTAGATGAAGCCCTTTTTTCTGAGCCACTCTTTCGTCGTGACTATGCCTGCATTATTGATGAGGCTACTTTTGAATTAGCTTCAGAGACCACCGTATCTAAGCGTGCTTTAGTTGCCGGTTGGGTAAATGGGGTCCGTTTGATTGACAATATGCCTATGAAGGTGAGCGCTCAGTGAAACTCCTTGCCCCGAAACCGGGATGGACTGCGCGAGCTGATGTAATTGTTGTTGGATCAGGAGTTGCAGGTTTAACAACTGCGCTGCAGATAAGAACCTTTGGACTTTCTGTTTTGCTTGTAACTAAAGCGCGCGTGGATGCAGGTTCAACAAAGTGGGCACAAGGTGGAATCGCAGCAGCACTTGGCCCAGGAGATTCACCCGGGCAACATGAAAACGACACTCTCGACGCCGGTGCAGGATTGTGCGATCGTGAAGCCGTTGAAGTATTAGTTTCAGAAGGACCAGAAGCTGTTCGCAAACTTATTGCTAGGGGTGCGGTTTTCGATAAAGAAGCATCTGGTGAAATTGCACTCACCCGTGAAGGTGGACACCATCGCAATAGGATTTTACATGCCGGAGGCGATGCAACAGGGGCAGAAGTTTCACGAGCATTACTTGCAGCAGTTCATGATGATGCTGGAATTGAAGTTGTTGAACATGCACTCGTGCTCGATGCTTTAAAGAATAAAAATGGTGCGGTTTGTGGAGTTACTTTGCACGTTATCGGAGCGGGAACAAGAGATGGCGTCGGTCAAGCGTTAGCGCGCGCAGTTGTACTTGCAACAGGTGGTCTTGGACAAGTTTTTGCTCAATCTACAAATCCATCTGTTTCAACTGGAGATGGTGTGGCGTTGGCACTGCGTGCAGGCGCTGATGTAGCAGACGTTGAATTCATTCAGTTTCATCCAACTGTTCTGTGGTTGGGTGATGGATCCCAAGGTCAACAACCCCTCATTAGCGAAGCAGTACGGGGTGAAGGCGCTTATCTTGTCGATGACGATGGGGTGCGATTTATGGTTGGTTTGCATCCGCTGGCCGAGCTTGCACCACGCGATGTTGTATCAATTGCCAGCATGCGTCACATGAACAAAACTGGCGCACATCATGTGTGGCTTGATGTTCGTCATATTGAGGGCTTCACTGACAGATTTCCTACTATTTATGCCTCCTGCATTGCACACGGAATTGATCCGTTAACGGAATTGATTCCAGTAGCTCCTGCTTCACATTACGCCTCGGGTGGAGTGCGAGTGGATTTAAATGGGCGTACTTCAGTTGCAGGACTCTATGCATGTGGCGAAACTGCTTGTTCTGGGGTTCATGGTGCAAATCGTTTGGCATCGAACTCATTACTCGAAGGACTTGTATTTAGTGCTCGGATTGCCGGAGATATCTCTCAAAACGCGCCAAGTTTCACGGAGGCAGTTATTGCGCAGGAACAAACTTTCTTGCTTGATCCGACCTCCCGAAAAGTATTACAGGAAAGCATGAGTCAAGGAGCAGGTGTTCTCCGCTCCAAGAAATCTTTACAGGAGACGCAAGACGTATTAGATAAAATCGCCACACATTCAAGTCTTGCGCCATGCGTTGAAGCATGGGAAACAACCAACTTGTACCAATTGGCGCAAGTTATCGTTGGGTCAGCTTTAACTCGCGAAGAAACTCGAGGATCTCATTGGCGCGAAGATTTTCCTGAACAAAATAGTGCTTGGTTGAAAAGAATTTTGCAGCACATGGACCCACAAGGAAATCTGAGCAGTAAGTTTCAGGAGATAATAAAGAAATGAACTTCTCTGAACTAACTCCGAAAACTCGAGCTTTACTGAGCAATCTTGGTCTAGATCCTGCGATGGTTGTTGAAATTATTCGGCGCGCAATAAATGAAGATTTAGATGGCGGGCAAGATGTAACGACAGTGGCAACAGTTGATGTAAACCAGAAATCGATTGCACAATTTTCAGCCCGCAAATCTGGTGTTATTGCCGGCGTAGTAATTGCCCAAGCAACGCTAGAAACGTTGGGAATTAACGATGTCAGTATTTTTGCAGAAGATGGGGAGAGCGTTAAAGCTGGTACTGTCTTAATTAGCGCAAGAGGAAATACGAGAGATCTCTTGTTAGCCGAACGCACCGCTCTTAATTTTCTTGGCCATTTAAGTGGTATCGCGACATTGACTCAACAGTGGGTACAAGAAGTATCAAAATACAAGACCGGAATTCGTGATACTCGAAAGACAACGCCAGGCTTGCGCCATTTAGAGAAATTTGCCGTAAGAATGGGTGGCGGTACAAACCACCGACTCTCTCTTAACGAGTCTGCGTTGATTAAGGACAATCACATTGAGTCAGCTGGGGGAGTTACACAAGCCTTCGAGCGTCTAAGAACTTTTGATTCGGCAATAGAAGTCGAGGTCGAAGTCGATACTTTAGATCAACTTAAAGAGGTTCTACCCCTTAAACCTGACCTCATATTGCTCGACAATATGAGCGTTGACGAATGCAAAGAAGCTGTTGCAATCACCAAGGGTGCAATCAAGCTAGAAGCTTCTGGTGGTTTATCACTAGAAAATGCAAAGGAGTACGCAGCTACAGGAGTTGCGTATTTAGCAGTTGGCGCACTGACACATTCTGCGCCAGTTTTGGATATCGGACTCGACCTAAAGGCGGAGATCTAAATGTTATTAACTATCGATGTAGGAAATACAAATACAGTCCTTGGCGTTTTTGACGGGGATCAATTAGTAAAATCATGGCGAGTCAAGACTGATCCTCGAAATACCGCTGACGAACTTTGGTTGCAATTTGGCGCACTTGTCGCAAACTACAAGATTACGGGTCTGGCAGTATGTTCAACTGTTCCAGCGACACTTCGTGAACTTCGAACAATGATTGCTAACTATTTTCCAGATATTCGAACAACAATTGTGGAACCCGGAATCAAGACCGGCGTACCTTTGCTTGTAGATAATCCAAAGGAAATTGGTGCAGATCGCATTGTTAATACTTTAGCGGCGCACACTCTTTATCCCACCGGACCTGCAATTGTCGTTGACTTTGGAACTTCAACAAATCTAGATGTGGTTTCACCAAAGGGGGAATTCTTGGGTGGAGCACTTGCTCCAGGAATTGAGATTTCTGTAGATGCATTGGCTGCTAGAGCTGCACAGCTTCGAAAAGTTGAGTTAGTAGTTCCTCGCTCAGTCATTGGGAAAAATACGGTTGAGGCTTTGCAGTCGGGAACGATCTATGGTTTTGCTGGTCAGGTCGATGGGTTAGTTGAGCGAATCACTACTGAACTGCTCGAGTCATTTAAGGAGAAGCCAACAGTGATCGCTACCGGGGGTCTTGCTCCTTTAGTTCTTGGTATTTCTCGGAGCATTCAACATCACGAGCCAGATCTAACCTTGATTGGTCTGCGTTTGATTCACGAGAGAAATGCTTAACTCGGTAGACTCCACGCATTATGGCCGATAACCCAATTATTGAAAGCGAAGACGATCTTCCGGAGCAATTACGGATTCGTCGCGAAAAACGTGCTGGTCTTATTGAGCGCGGAATTGAGCCATATCCAGTGGGAGTAGCCCGCACGCTTTCACTTGCCAAAGTGCGCGCAAAATATGCATCCCTTGAAATTGATGTCACAACTGGTGACATCCAATCTTTAACAGGACGCATAATTTTTAAGCGCGATACAGGCAAGCTTTGTTTTGCAACTTTGCGCGAAGGCGACGGAACAGAACTCCAAGCAATGTTCTCACTCGACAAGGTTGGTGAAGATTCACTTAACGCATGGAAGTCTGATATCGATTTAGGGGACATTGTTAGCGTCACTGGAGAAATCATTACCTCCAAACGCGGTGAACTTTCGATTTTGGCGAACAGTTGGGAATTAGCGGCTAAGTCTTTGCGTCCGCTACCTAATGACCACAAACCGATGTCGGAGGAAACTCGCGTTCGCATGCGTTATGTTGATTTGATTGTCCGTCCTGAAGCACGAACTAATGCACGCATGCGGCCTGCAGTAATGCGATCACTTCGCGAAACTTTTCATGCAAGGCAATATTTAGAAGTCGAAACTCCAATGCTGCAAGTTCAGCATGGAGGCGCTGCAGCTCGACCATTCAAAACTCATAGCAATGCTTACGACATGGAACTTTTCCTCCGCATTGCACCTGAATTATTTCTCAAGCGATGTGTTGTTGGTGGAATTGAAAGAGTTTTCGAAATCAACCGCAACTTCCGCAATGAAGGCGCTGATTCAAGCCATTCACCTGAGTTTGCAATGATTGAAAGCTACGAAGCGTATGCAGACTGGCGTACAAAAGCTGATCTTGCTCGCGCACTTGTACAAGACGCATCCATGGCAATTTTTGGATCGCATATCGCAAAGCATCACGATGGACGTGAATCTGACCTTGGTGGAACCTGGAAGGAAATCTCTCTCTACGATGCGATTTCTGATGGCGTTGGAGAAAGTGTTACAGCGCTGACTCCCCGCACCGACTTAGTGAAAATAGCTACTAAATTAGGCATGAAACTGGATCCTAATTGGGTTACAGGCAAGTTGGCAGAAGAAATTTTCGAACATGTTTCTGCGGACAAACTTAATGAACCAACATTCGTTATGGGCTTTCCTGTTGATAATGCACCACTAGTCCGTGGCCATCGTGAACTACCAGGTGTTGTTGAAAAGTGGGATCTCTATGTTGATGGATTTGAATTAGCCACTGGTTATTCAGAACTTATTGATCCAGTAATTCAACGCGATCGCTTAGTTGAGCAAGCTCGACTTGGCGCTAAAGGTGATTTCGAAGCGATGCAAGTAGATGAAGACTTCTTGCGTGCGATGGAATTTGGAATGCCTCCAATGGGCGGACTAGGAATGGGCGTCGACAGATTACTGATGGCACTTACCGGCCTTGGAATTCGCGAAACAATTCTCTTTCCGCTTGTTAAACCAGAAGTTGAATAGCCATGATTGAAATTCGCCCTGCTCGATCAACTGATGTAAAAGGTATTCGTAAACTCATCGACACTTACGCACCTCAAAGACGATTGCTGTCTAAAGAAACAGTCACGCTTTATGAAAGCGTTCAGGAATTTAGCGTTGCAGTTGAAAATGGGGAAATAGTGGGATGTGGAGCAATTCACGTTCTCTGGGAAGACTTGGCTGAAGTCCGTACGGTTGCAGTTGCAGAAAACCTTCGTCGACAAGGTGTGGGGCACAAAATTATGGAAGCGGTTATTCAACGGGCGCGCGAAATTGGCGTGAAGAGAATTTTTTGCTTAACTTTTGAAACAGAATTCTTTGGAAAGCATGGATTCGAAGAAATCAAAGGAACTCCGGTTGATCCTGAGGTGTATGCCCAACTTCTCCATTCTTATGACACGGGAATCGCCGAGTTCCTTGAACTGGAAAGCGTAAAGCCCAATACATTGGGCAATACGCGGATGCTTAAATACCTCTAACTCGCCTCCCAGATATCGCCCATTTCGGGCATAAATGGCCTATATCTGGTGTTCTACCTGGTGTTGCAAGAATGGACTAAACCCCGCCTCGCACCGTTGCCCCACCTGGCATTAGGCTTATCCGATAGCCCCAAAGAAGGAGTGATTCATGTTTGAGCGCTTTACAGATCGAGCCAGACGCGTTGTCGTCCTGGCCCAAGAAGAAGCTCGCATGCTCAATCACAATTACATCGGCACAGAACATATCCTCCTTGGATTAATCCATGAGGGCGAAGGTGTAGCCGCAAAAGCTCTCGAGTCCATGACTATCTCTTTAGAGGCTGTGCGCTCGCAAGTTGAAGAAATCATTGGGCAAGGTCAACAAGCACCAAGTGGCCACATTCCTTTTACTCCCCGCGCAAAGAAAGTACTTGAGCTTTCACTTCGCGAAGCGCTACAACTTGGACATAATTACATTGGTACAGAACATATTTTGCTTGGTCTCATTCGCGAAGGCGAAGGTGTTGCAGCACAAGTACTTATTAAATTAGGTGCAGATCTTGCTCGTGTTCGCCAGCAAGTAATTCAACTTCTCTCCGGTTATCAAGGAAAAGAAGCTGTCACAACTGGTGGTCCTGCTGAAGGGACTCCATCAACTTCTTTAGTACTCGATCAATTTGGCCGTAACCTCACTCAAGCTGCCCGCGAAGGAAAACTTGATCCTGTCATCGGTCGCGAAAAAGAAATAGAACGCGTAATGCAGGTACTTTCTCGTCGCACCAAGAACAATCCTGTTCTCATTGGCGAACCAGGAGTTGGCAAAACTGCTGTTGTTGAAGGTCTAGCTCAAGCAATTGTTAAAGGTGATGTCCCTGAAACTCTCAAAGATAAGCAGTTGTATTCACTAGATCTAGGTGCATTGGTTGCCGGAAGTCGCTACCGCGGAGATTTTGAAGAGCGTTTGAAGAAAGTTCTTAAAGAGATTCGCACTCGTGGCGACATTATTTTGTTCATTGACGAAATTCATACACTCGTTGGCGCAGGCGCTGCAGAAGGTGCAATCGACGCAGCTAGCATCTTGAAGCCAATGTTGGCACGTGGCGAACTCCAGACAATTGGTGCAACAACGCTCGATGAATATCGAAAGCACCTTGAAAAAGATGCTGCACTCGAGCGACGCTTCCAACCTATTCAAGTTGCTGAGCCATCACTTGCTCACACCATTGAAATACTTAAAGGACTTCGCGATCGCTACGAAACACATCACCGTGTATCGATTTCAGATGCAGCTCTAGTCTCTGCTGCAACTCTTGCAGATCGCTACGTATCTGATCGTTTCTTGCCAGATAAAGCAATTGATTTAATTGATGAAGCCGGATCTCGCTTGCGTATTCGTCGCATGACAGCGCCACCGGAGCTTCGCGAGTTTGACGATAAAATTGCAAACGTCCGTAAGGAAAAGGAATCAGCAATCGATGGCCAAGATTTCGAAAAGGCTGCCTCCCTTCGAGATACAGAAAAGAATCTCATTGCTGAAAAAGCTGAGCGCGAAAAGACATGGAAAGCTGGCGACCTCGACATGGTCACCGAAGTTGATGAAGAACTCATCGCCGAAGTACTTTCCATTGCTACAGGAATTCCAGTCTTTAAATTAACTGAAGAAGAAACTGCTCGTCTGCTTCGTATGGAAGATGAACTCCATCGTCGCGTTATTGGGCAAGACCAAGCGATCAAGGCGCTCTCACAGGCCATTCGTCGCACACGTGCAGGGCTTAAAGATCCAAAGCGCCCTGGTGGCTCATTTATTTTCGCGGGCCCATCTGGCGTTGGAAAAACAGAGCTCTCACGCACACTTGCTGCATTTTTATTTGGCAGCGCCGATTCACTTATTCAACTTGATATGTCCGAATACTCCGAGCGTCACACGGCATCACGTCTCTTCGGTGCACCTCCAGGATTCGTAGGCTATGACGAAGGTGGACAGTTGACCGAAAAGGTTCGCCGTAAGCCTTTCTCTGTCGTGCTCTTTGATGAGATTGAAAAAGCGCACCCAGATATTTTCAACTCATTACTTCAGGTTCTAGAAGATGGTCGCTTAACTGATGCTCAAGGTCGTGTTGTTGACTTCAAGAACACGGTAATCATCATGACAACTAACTTGGGTACTCGCGATATTTCAAAGGGCGCAGGCCTTGGTTTCGCTAACTCTGATGACGAATTAACCAACTACGAGCGCATGAAGTCAAAAGTAGGAGATGAATTAAAGACTCATTTCCGTCCAGAGTTCCTCAACCGTATCGATGACATTATTGTCTTCCATCAATTAACTAAGCTTGAAATTATTCAGATCGTTTATTTGATGATTGCCAATCTTGACGATCGCCTCAAGGCGAAAGATATGGGAATTGAACTTACATCTGGTGCCAAAGAATTGTTGGCAGCTCGTGGATACGACCCACTCATGGGCGCTCGTCCTCTTCGTCGCACAATTCAACGCGAAATCGAAGATGCACTTTCAGAGAAGATTCTCTTTGGAGAACTCAAAGCTGGCGAAATCATTGTCGTCGATGTTGAGGGCGAAGGAACCGAAGCGAAATTTACTTTTGCTGGCGCTCCAAAAGCTCTCATGCCAGATACCCCAGGGGATCTAGCACCGACTCTTTAGGTTTGATTTTCGATTCTTAAGAATTGGTTTTATCATGCGAAATTTTCGTTTTGGGCGATATACATACGCAATTGGTTCAAATGCTCATGCTTCGAAATTGGCGGGCATACCCGTAGGT
>CAILKF010000051.1 GCA_903834705.1 uncultured Actinomycetes bacterium | reverse complement strand
GTTCCTTCATTTGGTGAGCGTTATTTGTCAACAATTTTGTATAAGGATCTGGCCGAGCTCTGATGTCATTACAGATCTTTGAAGATTTAAAAAATGCGCAGAGCCGAGATCCTGCGGCGAGAAGTCGGCTAGAAGTTTTTCTTGCCTACCCTGGAGTTCACGCAATTTGGGGACACAGAATGGCGCATTGGCTTTGGAACCATCACTGCACTCTTATCGCGCGCGTTTGGTCAAACTTGACTCGATCTGCAACTGGAATTGAGATTCATCCTGGGGCGGTAATTGGTAGAAGATTCTTTATTGATCACGGCATGGGTGTTGTCATTGGCGAAACTGCAATTATTGGCGATGACGTAATGATGTATCACGATGTGACACTGGGTGCGCGTACGTATAAGAAAGGAAAGCGTCACCCAACGATTGGTAACGGCGTCATTCTTGGTGCAGGTGCTCGAGTTTTGGGTGATGTGAAGATTGGCGCAGGGGCAGTAATTGGTGCAAATACTGTGGTCTTGAGCGACGTAGTTGAGCGTGCCAACATTGACCCATCGGAATTCTTTACGATCTAAGCTCTGTTTTGAAGGTTTGTTAACACGGCTGTAATGAAGCCTTGGCACCATAGCCCTATGACTTCCTCTCACGATGTAGAACTTCGCAAGCAACAAGAATTTGTTCTGCGAACGCTAGAAGAGCGCAATATTCGATTTGTAAGACTCTGGTTTACCGATGTGCTTGGCTTTCTAAAATCTGTTGCCATTGCTCCTGCCGAATTAGAAAATGCATTTGAAGAAGGCATTGGATTTGATGGTTCCTCCATTGAGGGATTCGCGCGAATTAGCGAATCAGATATGTTGGCTAAACCAGACCCTGCAACTTTTTCAATCTTGCCTTGGCGCACAGAGGCACCTGGCGCTGCTCGAATGTTTTGCGACATCGTGATGCCAGATGGCGCACCATCACCTGCCGACCCTCGTCATGTATTGCGACGTACTCTAAATAAAGCATCCGCAATGGGTTACACGTGTTACACCCATCCTGAAATTGAATTCTTCTTATTTAAAGATCGCCCCGAAGCGGGTAAGAGCCCTGTCCCTGTTGATTCTGGTGGGTACTTTGATCACACACCCGCAGTTGTCGGTCATGACTTCAGACGACAAGCGATCACTCTTTTAGAAGCAATGGGAATTAGCGTCGAGTTCAGTCACCATGAAGGTGCACCTGGCCAGCAGGAAATTGATTTACGGTACGCCGATGCGTTGAGTACTGCCGATAACATCATGACTTTCAGGCATGTTGTAAAAGAAGTCGCGCTAGATGAAGGTTTTCACGCATCTTTTATGCCAAAACCATTTACTGATCACCCTGGTTCTGGAATGCACACTCACGTTTCACTTTTCGAGGGCGAAAAGAATGCTTTTTACGATCCACATGCTGAATACAACTTATCCAAAGTTGGTCGCTCGTTTATTGCTGGGCTCTTGCGCCATGCTCCGGAAATAACTGCGATCACAAATCAGTGGGTTAATTCGTATAAGAGATTGCAAGGTGGCGGAGAAGCGCCAGCCTTTGCAAACTGGGGACATAACAATCGAGGCGCACTGGTTCGTGTTCCAATGTATAAGCCTAAAAAAGAGAATTCAACACGTATTGAATTCCGCTCTCCCGATTCTGCTTGCAATCCTTATTTGGCTTATGCAGTAATGCTTTCGGCTGGACTCAAAGGAGTAGCCGAAGGGTACGAACTTCCAGATACTTCCGAAGCAGTGGCACTTCCTGCCAACCTCAATGAAGCAATTATTGCGATGGAGGCGAGTGAATTAGTGCGCGAAACTTTAGGTGAGCATGTATTTGAATATGTCTTACGTAATAAGCGCGCCGAATGGCAGGACTACCGTCGCCAAGTCTCGGCTTATGAGCTAGATCGCTACCTGCCAATTTTGTAAAGATTAGGCTAGGATTACGGCATGAAGTTACGCAGCCTCCTCCT
>CAILKF010000050.1 GCA_903834705.1 uncultured Actinomycetes bacterium | reverse complement strand
TGCTGTAAATGAAGCAACAGAGCCAGCCTCATTGATTCCCTCGTGCAGAATTACGCCGGTAGTCGATTCTTTATAGGAGAGCATCAATTCGCGATCAACAGATGTATATGTCTGGCCGTGAGGTGAGTAAATCTTTAGAGTTGGAAACAGTGAATCCATACCAAATGTGCGTGCTTCATCAGGAATGATTGGCACAAAGCGTGCGCCTATTCCCGGGTCTTTAATTAAGTCTTTGAGCATTCGAACGAAAGCCATGGTTGTTGCAATTTCTTGAGCGCCAGAGCCACGCTTTGAAGATTCAAATGCTGCTTCAGCAGGTTGTGGAAGCGGACGTGAGATTGCGCGTCGTGATGGAATCGAACCACCTAGCGCCTTTCGCCGTTCCATAAGGTATTGGAATTCTTCTGAATCTTGAGATGGTCGATAGTACGGAGGCAACTTCGCATCGAGTTGATCATCAGCAAGTGGAATCGATAAGCGATCACGGAATGTGCGAATGTCATCAAGTGTCATTTTCTTCATCTGGTGCGTGGAGTTGCGACCCTCGAAGTGAGACCCAAGAGTCCAGCCCTTAATAGTTTTAGCAAGAATTACTGTTGGGCGACCTTGGTGCTGTGTTGCAGAGTGATATGCAGCGTAAAGCTTGTGATAATCATGGCCACCTCGCTTGAGGTTCCAGATTTGATCATCACTCCAATCAGCAACGAGCGCCGCCGTGCGCGGATCGCGACCAAAGAAATTCTCTCGAATGTATGCGCCATCTTCTGATTTAAATGTTTGGTAATCACCATCGGGTGTTTGGTTCATTAGATTTACGAGCGCACCCTCGCGGTCTTGCGCTAACAGAGGATCCCATTCACGGCCCCAAACAACTTTGATTACATTCCAGCCTGCGCCGCGGAACATTGATTCGAGCTCTTGAATGATTTTTCCATTGCCACGCACTGGCCCATCAAGGCGTTGCAAGTTGCAATTGACTACAAAAGTTAAGTTATCCAAACCTTCGCGCGCTGCAAGACTAATAGCTCCGATACTTTCCACTTCATCCATTTCGCCGTCTCCAAGAAACGCCCAAACACGCTGATCGCTCGTGTCCTTAATTCCTCGGTTGTGTAAATAGCGATTAAAGCGCGCTTGGTAAATTGCATTGATTGGACCAAGTCCCATAGATACTGTCGGGAACTGCCAAAAATCTGGCATAAGTCGTGGGTGAGGATAAGAAGAAAGTCCGCCGCCTTCGTGAGAAATTTCCTGTCGGAAGCCATCCATTTGGTGCGGAGTGAAACGACCTTCCATAAATGCACGTGCATACATTCCAGGACTTGCATGGCCCTGGAAATAAATTTGGTCTCCACCGCCAGGATGATCTTTTCCACGGAAGAAGTGATTGAAACCCACTTCATAGAGAGACGCTGATGATGCGTAAGAAGAAATATGTCCACCAACACCAACTCCAGGGCGTTGGGCGCGATGCACCATGATTGCTGCATTCCAGCGATTTACTCGACGAATACTTCTTTCAATGGATTCATTTCCAGGAAATTCTGGTTCGCGTTCTGGTGGAATTGAGTTGATGTAATCAGTCGTTCGAAGATTTGAAATTCCAACATTTTGTTCTTGAGCATGTTGCAACATACTCAGCATGAGGTAGCGAGCTCTTACTGGCCCCGCATTTTTTAGCGCAGAGTCAAAGGAGGAATGCCATTCAGCGGTTTCTTCAGGGTCGGTATCTACAAGTTGATCAATGACTTGATCCGGCGCTTGGAAATTTTCGCTCATTGACCCATTCTCTCTCCTTTTGCACAAAGAGTCATCTTGGGAGGGTTAATTCGCCCCATTCCAAGATGAATATTGATTCTTTATGACGATTAAGCCGAAAAAAATGATAAAAACACTTGCACATCTGGCCATAGTTAGGTGGACTTATCCTTCTAAAGAGGTGCGAGAGAAAGGATTCGTGTTTGTGAATACCCCCATGGGGTCGCGTTTGGGTTTTGAAAGTGGCTTCTTAATTCTTGAAGTTGGCCACGGCAATGATTGTGATGAAACCCTTCGCCAGGAAATAGTTTCCATTACTGGTACTCAATTCTTAAATGGCCAAGCTCATGAAGTCGTTGACGCCGTAATTATTTGGTGGCGTGACGGTGATGGCGATCTTGTCGATGAATTTGTTGACAGCCTTACATATTTAGCGGAAAACGGTCAGGTATGGGTCTTCACTCCCAAAGTTGGCCGCGAAGGACATGTCGAGCCAAGTGATATACAAGACGCTGCTCCAACTGCTGGCCTTAGCCAGACTTCTACATTGTCAATTGCCCCAGATTGGTCGGCAACTCGGCTAGTGGCAAGAAAGTCTTCAAAGAGATAGATTTGTTCTATGTCATTAACAATTGGAAGCCCTGCACCAGAGTTTGAACTAAGCAATCAACATGGCGAGAAAGTTTCTCTCTCCTCATTCAAAGGTCAAAAGAACGTTGTCGTTCTTTTCTATCCATTTGCATTTTCGGGAATCTGCACCGGAGAATTATGTGCAATTCGCGATGACCTCAATTCATTTCAAAATGATGGAGTTCAGCTCCTTGCAATCTCGTGCGATCCTATGTTTACACAACGTGCATTTTCAGAAGCTGAAAAATACACATTCCCTGTACTTACAGATTTCTGGCCCCATGGCGCAACAGCAAAAGCGTATGGAATTTTCGATGACGCTCGCGGGTGTGCAACTCGTGGAACCTTCGTAATCGATAAAGAAGGCATTCTGCGATGGCAGATCATCAACGGTCTAGGAGATGCTCGCAATCTTGGTGACTACAAAGCGGCTATTTCAGCCCTTTAGGCTCACGAATTCTTACTTAGCCTCTTTTCAAGTAAGATTCGCCAGACCAGTAAGTCGTGTTTGCTGAAGTGTAAAAACTGCGGTGAACATTCAGGGTGCTTAGCTCAGTGGTAGAGCGTCTCGTTTACACCGAGAATGTCGGGGGTTCGAAACCCTCAGCGCCCACCAGCGTTTGCTTCTATAAAGGAAGGGTTGGAGAAATATGAAAGCCAGCCCAAGTGACCAACTCCAGATTCTAGATATTCAGCGTATGGATTTTCATGTTGCCACTTTGCGCAACAAGATGGGAACTCTTCCTGAAATTGCACAATTAAACACAACCAACTCTCGCTTAACTGTTGTGCGTGATCTACAAGTTGCCGCACAAACGCAGATAAGTGACATTAAAGTTGAACTATCTCGTTCTGAGTCCGATGTTGAACAAGTGGCAACTCGGCTCCAAAGAGATGAAAAGCGCTTAGCTGATGGATCGACGGGCGCAAAAGATTTAGAAAAATTACAACATGAGGTTCAAACACTGATTACTCGTAGATCAGAGCTAGAAGAAGTTGAGCTAGAGATCATGATGCGCATTGATGGCATTACTGCCCGCCTCAATGAGTTAAAGGCAGAAGAAGCAATACTCATAACGCAATCTGCAGAAATTGATAGTTTGAAGAAATCTGCGACACGAGCCCTCGAAGCTGAAATTGACTCAACTGTTGCTGAGCGTGCAAGCACTGTTGCCACAGTAGATAAATCACTTCTTGAACTTTACGAAAAGATTCTAACTTCTGGCGGAACTGGCGCAGCAGCGTTGCGCGAAGGCAAGTGCGATGGTTGCCATCTTTCGATAAACGGAGTTGAACTCAATCGATTAAAAACATTGGCTGATGACGAAGTTGTTCGCTGTGAAGAGTGTCGTTGCATCTTGGTTAGAGGATCTAAATAGTGGCTCGTCATTTTCTCTTAACGGCAGATGGCGGCTCGCGAGGAAATCCTGGCCATGCTGGATATGGCGCCGTGGTTAGTGAAGATAAGAAGATTGTTGCCGAACTTTTTGAATACATTGGCACAGCAACAAACAATGTTGCCGAATACAGTGGCCTTGTTGCAGGACTAAAAGCAATTCACGCACTAGATCCAGAAGCCACTATTGATGTGCGAATGGATAGTAAATTAGTTGTAGAGCAGATGTCTGGACGCTAGCAGATTAAACATGCCGACATGCGAACCCTTGCCCAAGAAGCCCGTGGAGCACATAACCCTTCCCTCGTTACATATTCCTGGATCCCGCGTGATGAGAATTCACATGCAGATCGATTGGCTAATAAAGCACTCGATGAGCGAGGTGCAAGTGCACCACAAAGATTGAACTATCTCACTGAACGTTTGCGCTCTGATGAGGTTCCAACATCTATTTTCCTTGTGCGCCATGGAGAAACAATTCTGACTCCTGACCGCAAGTTTTCTGGCACTGGTGAAATCAATCCACCGCTCACGGAAGAAGGTTTGGCACAAGCAGCCCTTGTTGCTAAAGAAGTTGCCAAACTTTCACCAGAAGTGCTTCTTGCGTCCCCATTACTTCGAACAACACAAACTGCACAATTAATTGCTGAACAAGTAGACCTCCCCATTATTTTTGACGAAGTTTGGTTTGAATGTTCATTCGGCATCTGGGATGGCATGTCCATTGATGATGTTAAGCAAACTTTCCCTGATGAGTATCAATCGTGGGTCTCATCACCTGCATATGCCCCACCTGGTGGAGAGTCATACGATGCAGTTGGTTGGCGAATTGATGAAGCTCTTAACGACATAGCCGCCCTTTATCCAGGGCAACGTGTAGTTGTCGTGACTCATAACGGTGTTATTCGCGAAGCAATTCGTTTAGCAACAGGTGGGTCCGCAGAGAGCATTTACCATATTGATATTTCGCCGTGCTCAATTTCCACAATTGCAATTTGGCCTAGCGATGGATTACGGGCACTTCGCGGAGCAAACGAGCGCGGACACTTGCGTTAATTCGCCTCGCTCAACGTTGACATATTAAAGTTTTCAAAAACAACGGCAGGCATTGCGGCACGATCGAAATCATCGCCCCATTCGCGGAGTTGCGTAACTTCAGTTTTACTTACGGCCTTCATACGAGACAGTAACTCAACTGGAGATTCATTCCAACGGAAGTTATTTACCGCTCCGGTCACTTCACCATTCTTGATTTGGTACACGCCATCTCGCGTTAAGCCCGTAAGAAGCAACGTTGCCGGATTCACTTCTCGTATGTACCAAAGTGTCGTTAAGAGCAGGCCGTTAGTTACTCCTGAGATGAGGTCCTCAAGTGAACCGCTTGCGCCAACAACATCCAGGATGATGTTTTCTGATGCTGGGGTATAGGCAAGGTTGGTTTCTTTCGCCGAGGCACGTGTTTGCACCAGTGCGTTTAGCTCTCCATCTTTGATCCAGTCGGTTCGAGAAATCTTTTGGCCATTATCAAAGACAGAACTCACAGGGCCACTTGCAGATGCGCAAACAAAATCAATTGCTTCAAGGCCTTTGTATGCAGGGTCAGAATAAAGATTGGCTTTTACATTAGAAAGCTTTTCGCCGATTCTTGTACGGGCGTTTTTTCCTGAGAAAACAGATCGACCTTCGAATGCATTCTTTGCGCCTGCGCTCCACAACATGTATGTAAGCAAGTCACCCACACCACTTGATGGCATAACGGTGTCGTAATGACCTACAGGAACATCAAATTTCTTTGCTTGCCAATCAAGGCGTGTACGAATGGCTGAATCGATTTTTGAAATCGATACATTTGCAAAATCTCTTGTCGAAACACCTTCCCACGTGGAGCGAGAACGTTGGTGCGATTTGCCAGTCATTTCAATGCGACCCGCAGGTTGATCCCAACGAAGACGCAACCCACCTTTAGATCCAACCCACGTAGTTAGGTGGGTATGTTCTGCATAACCAAAGAGTTCAATCTTGTCTGATACAGATCGTGAAAACATATCTCCAAGCTCTGGTGCAACACGTGCAAAAACATCCGGCCCCGTTGCATGGTGTGGATCGCTCCACTGCCCACGGGTGGTGTCACGAGCAAGCTCAGTTGCATCGTTTGCCTTACCGGCACCTCGGGCAGCAATACCGGCCTGCTTTGCAATTTCAGCAATTTCATTCGTTGAAACATCTGTGCGAGTTACAGCACCGGATGCCATTCCGCCATCAAGTGCGACAAATGCAATAACAGTTACCGAGCGTTCTGCAATAACACCATTGGTTGTGAGGGTGCTATTTGCCCATCGCAAGTTTGCTTGCGTTCTTTCCTTAATTATTACGACACAGTCATCGTAATCTGCAGCTGCAGTTATGCGCTCAATGAGTTCTTGAGGTGTAATCATGAGTTCGCCTCGGAAACTGTGTTGAGAACATTAATAGAAGAAAAGACTGCAGCAGGGCATCCGTGGCTTACGGCAGCTACTTGGGAAGGTTGACCTTTACCGCAATTAAGTGCGCCACCCAGTACGTAGGTTGAAGGTCCACCAACTGCGCGCATTGCACCCCAAAAATCAGTCGTTGTTGCTTGATACGCAACATCTTTAAGTTGACCAACAATCTTGCCATTCTTGATTTTATGAAATTGCTGACCGGTAAATTGAAAGTTATAGCGTTGCATATCAATAGACCAAGAGTTATCGCCTTTAATCAAAATTCCATCTTCAACACTTGCAATCAGACCCGCCATATCTGGACCATGTGGATCGGGCTGTAAAGAAACGTTGGGCATTCTTTGAATCGGAACGTGGGCTGGTGAATCTGCAAATGCACAGCCATTACTACGATCGCGACCCACTCGCGCTGAAATACGACGATCTAATTGATAACCAACCAGAACGCCATCTTTAATGATGTCCCATTGCTGCGCGGCTACACCTTCGTCATCAAAACCCACAGTGCTTAAACCATGGGGAGTTTGGCGATCACCGGTTACATTCATCAGCGCAGATCCATATTTCAAGGTGTTGAGTTTGTCAGGTGTCGCAAAGGATGTGCCCGCATAATTGGCTTCATATCCAACAGCTCGGTCTAGTTCCGTTGCATGGCCAATAGATTCGTGAATAGTGAGCCAAAGATTTGAAGGGTCAACCAGTAAGTCATATTTTCCAGGCTTAACGCTAGGTGCTTTAACTTTCTCGGCCAATAACGAGGGCAGTTCGGCAATTTCCTTGTCCCAGTTATATACCTTGTTATCCATCCATTCCCAGCCGTATCCAACTGGTTGAGCAAGAGTTCTCATTGATTCAAACCCGTCGTCATCTACGTTGATAGCTTCAACTTGAGTTTGTAGTCGAACTCGCTGTTGCGTTGTTGATGTTCCATAACTATCTGCATAAAATTTTTGTTCTTTCACGAACATTGTGTGCGCATCTACATGGGTTACAGATGCTGATTTCAAGAGCGTGCTGCTTAAACCCCCAATGCGTGCAAATTTTTCTTCATCGCTGACTGCAAATGGATCGAGTTCGTAATCTGAAACCCACGTTTTGTTTGAATACACGGGTTCAGTCGCTAAAGAAACTAGTTCCGTTGCAAGTGGCTTGCTTGTTTTTGCCATCGCAACTGCGGTCCGCGCAAGGCGCATAGCAACTTCTGGAGAGATTTCAGGGGAGGATGCAAAACCCCACGCACCATTAACAATGACTCGTACGCCAATTCCAGTGACTGTGTCATCTGATTGAGTTTCTGGATTTGCATCTCGCATTTGTAAATAGCCCGTGCGGACTCGCTCGATTCGAATATCAACATGGGATGCGCCAGCGCTCTTTGCCTCACTAAGGCCAGCGTCGGCTGTCTTTGTTAGAGGCAATGCGAGAAAGTCGGCATCTACCGTGTTTTTCATGACTGTATTGTGCACGAAATGCTGGAGTTTCTCTTTGCAATCTGGAGTTCAATATTTCGCCTGAAAATAGGGTTTCTTTCTTATCTATTAGTGCCGTACCCTTTGCAATGAAGAGTCGCCCGGATCACCGCGTTGTACTTGTACACCGAGGAAAGTCCGGACTCCACAGAGCAAGGTGGTGGGTAACGCCCACCCGGAGAAATCCGCGGGATGAGTGCCACAGAAAATAGACCGCACATTAGAAATAATGTGTAAGGGTGAAACGGTGGTGTAAGAGACCACCAGCATTTACGGCAACGTATATGGCTAGGTAAA
Organism: uncultured Actinomycetes bacterium; assembly: GCA_903834705.1. Lineage (GTDB taxonomy): Bacteria > Actinomycetota > Actinomycetes > Nanopelagicales > Nanopelagicaceae > QYPT01. Next base: position 162 of record CAILKF010000050.1, on the reverse strand, counting down.
CCCCACTTGGAGCAAGACCAGACAGATAGCGTTTGAGAACTGCTCGTTCGAGCTATCGGGTAGGTCGCTTGATTACGTAAGCAATTACGTAACTAGATGGATGGTGATCCTTCTAACCATGTAAATGGGAAGAGGACAGGATCCGGCTTATAGGGCGACTCT
>CAILKF010000049.1 GCA_903834705.1 uncultured Actinomycetes bacterium | reverse complement strand
TTCCTCGGGTATTCATTGCCTGATGATCTTCTCTCAGGTACAGGTATTCGTATTGCTGAAGCCATTTTGCAAGCGATACCCGTGGTTGGAACCTATTTGGCGTTTTTCGCATTTGGTGGCGCTTTCCCCGGGGAAGCTTTTATTCCTCGCATTTTTACGGTGCATGTTCTCTTGCTACCTGGAATTTTCCTCGCACTCATAACAGTGCACTTGATGTTGGTTTGGTATCAGAAGCACACACAATTCCCTGGTCCTGGGCGCACTGAAAAGAATGTAGTGGGATATCCACTGATGCCTGTTTACATGGCAAAGGCCGGCGGATTTTTCTTCGTTGTATTTGGTGTCGTTGCATTTCTTTCTGCGGTTGCATCAATTAACCCGATTTGGCTCTACGGTCCGTACACCCCTGCACAAATCTCTGCTGGATCTCAACCCGATTGGTACATGGGATGGCTTGATGGCTTAGTGAGAATGGCACCTCCACTAGAAACGCACGCCTTTGGTCACACCATCTCATGGAACATTCTTATCCCAGGATTGATTGTTCCTGGAATTCTTTTCACTGGCATGGCTCTGTATCCATTCCTTGAAAGCTGGATGACTGGTGACAAACGTGAGCATCATCTCCTTGATCGTCCACGCAACGCACCAAACCGGACTGCATTGGGTGCAATGTCTCTAACATTCATTCTGGTTACTTTACTTAATGGCGGAAACGACATTATTGCCACGCACTTCTCTCTCACTATTAATCAGATCATGTGGTTTAGCCGTATTGGAATTCTTGTACTACCACCGATTGCATTTGTCATTACAAAACGGCTATGTCTATCTCTGCAAAGAGCAGATCGCGATTTGGTTCTACACGGAACCGAATCAGGCCGCTTACTACTCTTGCCTCACGGTGAGTTCGTTGAAGTTCATGAACCGCTCTCAGCAGAGAAAACATGGACCCTTACGCAACATGAACAGATCCCTGCGTTGGAGCTCAATTCCCATGACTCACATGGCGTCCGACGTCCAGGCGGATTGAAGAACCGACTGCTTAAGCGGATGAGTGTTGCTACGGTAGAACAGGTTGCAAAACCTGATGCCGATGACATAAAGGCCATAGAGCACCACTAGCTTCATAGATTTTCACCCCTCTCCCGTGTAATCTGCCGTGCATGAAGCGCACGCCATTAGCCCTTGTTGCCTTACTCCTCCTCATTATCGGAACTGCAATCCCAGCACATGGTGCAGCAGCTAACGCTCCTGGAACAAAATGCACCAAAGCAGGCGCCAGTGCCAAGTCGGGTTCCGTGATGGTCAAGTGCGTTAAAAGCGGCAGCAAACTCCTTTGGCAAAAAGTTGTTGTTGCAACGAAGGTAGCTCCAACACCTAGCAATTCAACGGCGCCATCTACGAGTGAAACATCACAAGACGCGACATCAACATCCTCACAAAATTCTCCAAAACCTAATGTTCCAAAAGGTCCGCCTATGCCAGGAAACCCATGTGCAACTAATGGTGAAACACAACCTCTAGGCGCTGGATCTATCACATGCATCAATTTCAAATGGGAACCGGTAAATCCAGCAGGAAGTGGCACTGCACCTGTCGGTAACGCGCCTAGTGGTAGCGCATCTTCTAACTTTGGATTAACAAATACTGCAGAGATCACGCCTTGGGCTTATCTGAGTGTAATTGGAAGTGGATCTCAAGGACTTGGAAATGTCTCCGATGCATCTTTGGTCCAGGAACCATCAGGGAAAATACGAGTCTATTTCAAAAACGGAAACGATAGCGAAGCCAATCTAAAGGGTTTTGATAATTTCATTCATTCGGCTACATCAACTGATGGTGGAAAAACTTGGACAATTGAATCTGGAGTAAGAATTGCTGTTCAATCCCCTGTTGAAGTTTTACCAAAAACGGGAGGCGGGTACCAAGCTTGGGGCTGGGGCCACAAACCCGGCAATGACTATTTGTATTACGCTGAATCCGCTGACGGATTAACGTTTACCGAAATTGCGATTCCAGGGTTGGACATCACTAAATGTAAAACGAGTTCTGGGCAAGCCATGGGACCGATGGGCGATCCAGCCATAGTTAAGCTTTCTGATGGAACATGGCTCATGCATCTACAAGGTTTCGGCGTTGGGAACACTGGTCCTGTATTCGCACGATGGGCCTGTGTTGCTACTTCCCCTGATGGAAAAACTTGGACGCCAGTGCAATCGCGGTCATATGGTGGCAGTCCCGATGTTCAAACAAATCCGAATATTTATATGAACAAGAGCGGAAAAATTGAATGGATGTGGCCATCCCCTCTCGGCGTTATTACCAAGGTAGGAGATGGCAATGATTACGGCGATGCAAACACATACATCCAGGCTGGCGACCCAGAACGCCTTGATTTAGCCGATGGGACTGAACTTTATGCAATGGGTGGATTTGATAACCGCGCAGGCGGTGTAATTACCTTTGCGAAAAAGGTTAATAATTCCTATTCAATTGCAACAGTCATGGGAGGCCCTTCAACCGGAGGATCTCCCAATCGGAAAATGACGTGGACAGTTACAGGCGCGAGCGAATCTCAGATCACCGTACAGAACTTCTGCTTGAATAAAAATGTTAAGAATATTTCTGGGGCCACAGTCACGATGACAACTACGGGTGGAGTTGTAACGGTAGTTGCAACAGATCCTGCCAACGATCATGCCTGCGTGGGCGTACTTGTTGGCCCAGAAAAAATTATTGGTTAATTCATCAAGTAGTTGTAGACAGAAAAAGTGCGAACTAGTGAGCGGAGTTTGAAGGTTTCTCATATTCAGTAACAAAACCAATGACGCTGATAATAAGTGCTCCGACAGCAATAACTGTGAGCCACCAACCCACAATAAGTCCCAAACCTGCAGCGCAAGCAGAAAGGGCTAACGGCAAAGGCCACCAAGAATGCGGGCTGTAGAAACCAAGATCTCCGGCACCGTCGGCAATTTCCGCATCCAGTGAATCCTCTGGCAGAACTCCACCAGTTCTTTTCGAGACAAACCACATGTAATAAGCAATTAGGCCAGCTAGCCCACCACTGAGACCCATTGCGGTGATCCCAACTGCTTCGCCACCTAATAGCCAGTAGATAATTGCAAGTGCAATATAGAGAAGGCCAAAGCCTAAGAATAAAATCCAATTAGTTTTCATTAGTGACCTTCAGTCTTAATGTGGGGATGGTGCAGATCAAAGGCAGGACGCTCGCTCATGATTCGTGGCATTGACATGAAATTATGACGAGGTGGTGGACAAGACGTTGCCCATTCAAGGGACGCTCCATAACCCCAAGGGTCATCAACTCCCACGGCAGGAGTGCTTCGAGTAATCCAGATGTTAACTAAGAACGGGATCATTGAAACTGCCAAGATTACAGAACCAACGGTTGAAATTTGATTCATAAAAGTAAATCCGTCAGTTGGTAAATAGTCTGCGTATCTGCGAGGGAAACCCTTTATCCCCAGCCAATGTTGGATAAGGAAAGTTGTATGAAATCCAATAAAGGTGAGCCAGAAATGGATCTTTCCTAAACGCTCGTTGAGCATTTTGCCTGTCATTTTTGGCCACCAGAAATAGAAGCCTGCAAACATCGCAAAAACCACAGTTCCGAAAAGCACATAATGGAAGTGTGCGACAACAAAATATGAAGCAGAAACAGCAAAATCAAGCGGTGGAGAGGCAAGGATGATTCCCGTTAAACCACCAAAAAGGAAGGTGATGAGAAAACCCATAGTCCATAACATCGGGGTTTCAAATGTGATTGACCCTCGCCAAATCGTTCCTATCCAGTTAAAGAATTTAACTCCCGTGGGAACGCCAATCAAAAACGTCATGAACGAGAAAAACGGTAAGAGGACTTGCCCTGTTGCGAATAAATGGTGAGCCCACACCGAAACTGAGAGCGCTGCAATAGCGATAGTTGCGGCGATAAGACCTTTGTAACCGAAGATTGGTTTACGACTGAAGACAGGCAAAATTTCAGTTGCTATACCAAAAAATGGTAGAGCGAGAATATAAACCTCTGGATGCCCAAAGAACCAGAAGAGGTGTTGCCAAAGCATGGCTCCGCCATTCGCCGGATCGAAGATATGAGATCCAAATAAACGATCAGATTCAAGTGCTAGGAACGCTGCTGCGAGTGGAGGGAAAGCAAGTAAAACAAGTACGGAGGTGAGCAAAATATTCCAGGAAAAAATCGACATACGAAACATTGTCATACCAGGAGCGCGCATTGTAAAAATAGTTGTCACGAAGTTAACGCCACTCAAAATCGTTCCTAGTCCACCCATTGCAAGACCGATAACCCATAAATCCCCACCGATGCCGGGAGAAAATTGCGAATTAGCAAGCGGTGCGTATGCAGTCCAGCCAAAGGATGCTGCGCCACCAGGACTTAAGAATCCCCCGAAAGCCATAGTTCCGCCAAATAGATACAACCAATATGAAAACATATTTAAACGAGGGAAAGCTACATCCGCTGCACCAATCTGCAACGGCATAATTACGTTAGCGAATCCAACAAATAGTGGAGTTGCAAACATAAGAAGCATGATTGTTCCGTGCATAGTGAAAATCTGGTTGTACTGTTCGCTACTCCAGAATTGTTGGCCAGGAGCAGTAAGTTCAGCGCGTAAAAAGAGGGCCAAAATGCCGCCAATTAAGAACCAAGCAAATGAGGTAATTAAGTACATGTAGCCGATTGTTTTGTGATCGGTAGAAGTTATCCACTTAACGAAAAGTCGACCCTTATTTGGAGCAGCGTATGTCGCCGGCTGGCGAGTTACCCGTGGGGGCTGAGCAAGTGTTGTCATGATTGTGCCACCTTAAGTTGGGCTAGATAGCTTTGGTAATCAGCAGGAGAGACTACTTTCACGGTGAATAACATTCGGGTGTGATCGCGACCGCACAGAATGTTGCAACGTCCCGGGTAGGAACCAATTTTGTTTGCGGTAAATTCAATGTGGTTGGTAACTCCCGGTAAATTCTGTAACTGAATCATAAAAGCTGGAATCCAGAACCCGTGTACAACGTCGTTAGACGTGAGCGTGAAACGAACTCGCTCACCCTGAGGCATCACTAGAGTTGGTGGCTTATCTGGTGTACCTGTCACAACTGCGTTAGCACCCGCTTCTGGATAAGCAAATTGCCATGACCATTGGATGCCTTCAACAGAGATGTCATGCATTACCTGTGTTGTTGATTTTTCCATGATCTTTGATTCCTTTGTAGCTGTGAATGCAAAGAGAACCGCGACGATAATCAATGGGATCAACGTATAAGCAACCTCTACAGGAATGTGATACTGGGTTTGCTTTGGAAATTCTTCGTTCTTTTTGCGGTGGAATACTGCCGCCCAAGCTATTAACCCGGCAGTAAAGATTCCTACAACTCCCGCTGCAATCCATGCGCCCTGCCACAACGGTAATGAAATATCGTTAACACTTGATACTTTTTCAGGAAATCCCAAGTTGGAAACCTTAGAGCAACCCGTTAGGAAAAAGAGGCCAGGGACCGCAATTGCAAAAAAACGAACTCGAAGGAGCATTTTTGAGCGTGGGCCTTTTAGCATGGGCTAAATGATAGTGGTCTATTTCCCCTTACATCGCAGGGGCGAGTAATCTTCCTCGGGTGGTTCCTATCACAAGTAATTTTCGGACCGATGCTCCGATGCATCCGAAAGCGCGAGAAACTTTTCTCCAGGCTGTCGACCAGGGTTGGCATGACCCCCGAAAATTAGGTCACCAGAGCGCTAAAACAGCGATTCTGCGCCAAGAAGCGCTCTCTTCCATTGCAGGACATCTCGGTGTCGACATCAGTGAGGTGGAGGTAATTGGAGAGCCCGCACTTGCCACTTTTTACGCCATTCAAGGATTGCTCCATGCAGGTGATCACCTACTGCACTCGGCGATCGATAGGAAAGAAGTACATGCGATTGCTCAAAGTTGGCCATCTGTCAGTCAGATGTCAATTCTTCCCAACGGAAAGATCGCTCTCGAGGAATTAGAACGTTCGGCAAATAATCACCACGGGGTCTTTGCCCTTCAAGTCGCCAACGGTGAAACCGGGGTAATTCAAGATATTGAAAAGCTCGTGAGTAACTGCGACCAATTCCAGATTGCTTGCGATTACACGCAGGTATTGGTTTCCCTCCCCCTGCCATCTCGTTGGAGTACCGCTTCTTACAGCGCTTCGACATGGCAAGGACCAACAGGTGTCGGAATCATTGTTATTAATAAACAAGCTCGGTGGGAGAACCCCCTACCTCACATTGGAATTGAAAGAACTCCAAATTCAGTCTCACTTCCATTGCTCTTAGCAAGCGCAATTGCGTTAGATGAATGGTCCAAAGATAAGGAAGCACAGTCACAACGCCTACGAGCCATGAATGTAAAGGTGAGAAATGGAATCTCCCAGATAGAAAATGCATTTATCGCCGGTAACTTGGAAGAATCAATGGAAAATCTTATTTCAGCATCTTTTCTTGATGTTGAAGGCGAAGAACTATTGAGAGCTCTAGAGCTCGAAGGAATTTGTGTTGATTCGGGCTCGGCATGCAGTTCAGATAATCTGCGACCAAGCCACGTGCTTGGGGCAATGGGGATGTTGACGCATGGAAATGTGAGAATCACTCTTCATTCAGCAATCGGAGAAAATGAAGTAGACCGACTTATTGAGGCCATAACAAGAAACGTTGCTGCACTTCGAAGTTAGTTATTTCATCCTTAACGTGAGTTAAGCGTCAAAGCCAAAATGAACTAAATTCTCACTGACATCATGGGAGGCACTAGCGCCGAAAACAGATTCAAAACGCTTCAAAAATTGATCGCGGGTGAATCTATATTCCTGAGTGCCTTTCGTTTCAATCACGTAGGTTGCAAGCATGGAGCCCATTTGTGCACAACGCTCGTAATTCAATCCCCATGCCAATCCAGCAATAAACCCAGAGCGATAAGAATCTCCAACGCCAGTTGGGTCAATCTTGGCCTCTTCTTGCGCAACCCCAACGAAGATTGGCGCAGAACCCTTTTGTTCAATTTTCGAACCCTCAGAACCTAATGTGACAATGCGAACTTCAACACTGTCAAGAATTTGAGCATCGGTCCACCCTGTTTTTTGAATAGCCAATGCCAATTCATATTCATTGAGGAATAGATATTTTGCACCCGTAATGAGGCGCTTAATCTCTTCTCCATCCATTCGCGCCATCTGCTGTGATGGGTCCGCTGCAAAAGCTATTCCTTGTTTGCGCGCGATTTCGCTATGGCGCAACATGGCTTCTGGATCATCTGGAGAAATAACAATGAGATCGAGTGCTCCGCACTTATCCATGATGGGTTTGAGTTCAATATTGCGGGCCTCACTCATTGCCCCGGGAAAAAAAGACGCAATTTGATTGAGTTCAGTATCTGTTGTGACCATGTACAAAGCGGTGTGCAAAGTTTCGGACACCAATACATGCGAAGTGTCAACGCCGTGGCGCGAGAGCCAGGCGTCATAATCAGCAAAATCCTTGCCTACCGCAGCAATCAAAATGGGATTCAACCCCAAGACGCCCATACCAAAGGCGATATTTGCGGCGCATCCCCCGCGGCGAATATCTAACGCGTCCACGAGAAACGAGAGAGAAACTTTTTCAAGGGATCCAGCAACAAGGGAATCAGTGAATTTACCTGGGAAAGTCATGAGGTGATCACGACCAACAGAACCAGCAACACCAATTTTCATGAGTGCAGAATTAACCTATCTAGATGCTAGTTCGGAATGAAATTTCGAGAATTGGATTCTTAACTAAAGGAATCGCCACAAGCGCAAGAGGTGCCTGCGTTTGGATTATCGATCGTGAATCCTTGCTTTTCAATAGTATCTACGAAATCAATTGAGGCGCCTGCTAAATAAGGATCGCTCATCTTGTCAACAACGACCTTAACTGCTCCGAAGGCGTAGGTTAAATCGCCTTCTTGATTGCGATCATCGAAATAGAGTTGATAGCGCAGTCCAGAGCAACCGCCCGGTTGGACTGCAACGCGCAGAACCAAATCATCGCGATCTTCTTGAGCCAATAGTGAGGCAACTTTTGTGGCTGCTACATCTGTTAACTTGATCCCAGTCGTAACTGGTGCGGTCGTTGTTTCTGCACTCATTATAAATCTCTCATTTCTCTCCGCCGTAAAGCTCATTTTCGATGTTCTTCACATCACTGCTGGCAAAGCCTACTCGCACAATCTTAAAGAAAGCGCCAGAATAGCCTCATGGCATTGAGTGACTTATTACTCCTAGGCGCAGGTTCGGACCTGGCGAGCGAGCGAGGGGTTTCTTGCGATGGTGAATTACCGCCAGCCAGTGATCCTCAACTTAAAGATAGAGCTCGTGCCGCGCGAGAAGCGTTAGGTTCCCGTGCACTGATCCTGGGTCACCACTATCAACGAGATGAAGTGATTGATTTCGCAGATGTTACTGGCGATTCATTCAAACTTGCCCAAGAAGCTGCCAAACGTCCAGATTCGGAATATGTAATTTTCTGCGGAGTGCACTTTATGGCCGAGAGTGCAGACATTCTCACAACTAAAGATCAAAAAATAATTCTTCCCGATTTGGCAGCAGGTTGCTCCATGGCCGATATGGCGTCAGCGCAACAGGTGGCTACATGTTGGGATGCACTCACAGAATTGGGAGTTGCATCAACAACCATTCCTGTTACGTATATGAATTCATCAGCAGCAATTAAAAGCTTTACCGGTTTCAACGGTGGAACGGTTTGTACATCATCAAATGCGGCTCGCACCATGCAATGGGCGCTGACCAAAGGCAAAAAAATCCTCTTCCTACCAGATCAACATTTAGGTAGAAACACGGCAGTACTTTCACTCGGACTTTCCCTTGATGATTGCGTTCTTTGGAATCCATGGAAACCAATGGGCGGATTAACGCCAGAACAGATTCATCGTGCAAAAGTTATTTTGTGGAGAGGACATTGCTCCGTTCATGGCAGATTTACGCTAGATACGGTCCATGAAGCCAGAGCCCGTATCCCCGGCGTTTCTGTTCTCGTACATCCAGAGTGCCAACACGAGGTTGTAAAGAATGCAGATGTTGTTGGCTCCACTGAGATGATTATTCGAACAATTGAAAATGCACCCTCGGGTTCTTCATGGGCTATTGGTACCGAATTGAATCTCGTTCAGAGACTTGCTAGAACCCACCCTGATAAAAAGATTGTGTTTTTAGATAAAACAGTGTGCTATTGCTCAACCATGAACCGTATCGACCTGCCCCATCTTGTGTGGGCAATGGAATCCCTCGTTGCCAACCACCTCGTCAATCAGATTAAAGTTGATGAGGAAACTGCCCGTTACTCAAAAATTGCCTTGGAACAGATGCTGGCGCTGGCTTAATCTGGCAAAAGCCTCCAGATTGCATCTATAGTCCCTCCATGAGCGCAACTCCGAAAAAGAAGGCTTCAAAGGCCACCAGTAAAACACCAGTCGTTAAAGGTAAAGCCACACCCAAGAGAAAAGATGCCGAAGCAAAGCTTGTCGTCAACTCCATGGCACCAGCAACAAACAAAGAAGAGCGACGTAAGCAGAAAGATTTGCAACGTGCTTCCCGTCGCGAATCACGCGAGGCCTTCATGCGCGGTGACGAGAACGCTTTAACTGTACGAGATCGCGGTCCCGCCAGACGATTTGTGAGAGATTTCGTAGATACCCGTCGCTCAATTGCCGAATATTTACTCCCTGCACTACTAGTGATTGTTTTACTTTCCAATGTTGCGCCACTGACCAGAGTCATCGCTAATTTGCCACCATTGCTATTCATTGTGGCGATTGTCGAAGGTTTCGTATTGAGCAGAAGAATTAGGAAAGAAGTTTCTGAAAGATTTCCACATGAATCAACAAAAGGCTTAGGCTTCTACGCTTGGTCTAGATCAACCATGATTCGACGAATGCGCGCTCCTAGACCACAGAAAAAACCTGGAGATAAACTCTCCTAATTCAGAAGAGTTTACGCTCGTGGGTTAGGGCTGACGTTCTTTTCCGGATCGGTTTCAGGCAACATCCCTAGGACGTGGTTAATCCCGCGCATTACTTCAGGTGAAAGTTTCACTCCCGATGCTTTGACATTTTCTTTCACTTGCGCAGGCTTTGTTGCACCAATAATCGCACTTGATACGTTGGGGTTTTGAAGTACCCACGCGACGGCCAACTGGGCCATCGTGAGACCAGCTTCATCCGCGATGGGCTTCAAATGAGTCACCGTGTTGAGAACTTCTGGCTTCATCCAACGAGAAATCATATTGGCGCCACTCTTTTTATCAGTTGCTCTCGAACCTACCGGCGGACGCTTGCCAGCCTTGTATTTTCCAGTCAAAACTCCCTGGGCCACAGGTGACCAAACAATTTGTCCGATACCTTCACGAATTGATAGCGGAACAACTTCTGCCTCAATCACTCGCCACAGCATTGAATATTGCGGTTGGTTAGAAATAAAACGGTTGTAACCGCGCTCATCTTGAATTTTCAGAGCAGCTTCAATCTCGCTAGCTCGCCATTCTGAAGTACCGATGTAATGAACTTTGCCTGCGCGAATGAGATCATCGAATGCGCTGAGTGTTTCTTCGAGTGGAGTTTCATAGTCAAAACGATGGGCCTGATATAGATCAATATGGTCAGTATTTAATCGCTTGAGGGAAGCATTGCACGATTCCATAATGTGTTTGCGAGATAGGCCTCGGTCATTCTTTCCATCTCCAGTTGGCCAATACACTTTTGTAAAAAGTTCATAGGACTCTCGTCGCACGCCTTTAAGCGCTTTTCCCAAAATAGTCTCTGCTTTTGTCTTGGCATAAACATCGGCGGTATCGAAGGTTGTGATTCCGACATCAATTGCAGCTCGTACACAAGCAAGTGCACTCGCCTGCTCAACTTGAGAGCCGTGAGTAATCCAATTTCCATAAGAGATTTCCGAGACATACATTCCCGTACTTCCAAGACGACGGTATTCCATTACTCAGACTCCTTCAGTAACCCAGTGTTGACCAGCGTTTGCGCGCGCCCTATTGCTAACTCTACAGACCTGTGGTTGCCTACGCACACAACTTCATAGTCCTTTGCAATCAGGGGAAGTCCGGTGAAAGTCCGGCGCTGACCCGCAACCGTAAAGCAGATTAATTCTGCTAAGTCGGATTACCTGAGTAAAGGCACGAACTACAACACCCGCCGAGGTTTGCGGGGCGTTCGTCCAAAGAAATGTCTTCTGCATTCGGCAGAAATGCATGCATCGATGGTCCGCCCTGTGAGGCTCCCTACGAAGGGACTCACCAGATGAAAAAAATATGCGCACCACTCTTACTCTTTATTTTCCTCACTTCTTTTTTTGTTTCCGCTCCTGCCCATGCCTCTGATAAGGGATACAGATACTGGGGATATTTTCAATCTACAACAGGAAAAGGGCCATGGGTAAGTGCCATGACTGGACCAACAACTGTTGTTTCCGATGGATCAGTTGAGGGATGGGTTTTCACTTTTAGCAGTGATGCAATTGTTGATGCACAGGCACCACGTCTAACACCTAATTTTGGAAAACTCTGTGCCACCACAAAATTCGCTGGCGAAAATAAGAAGCGAATAGGAGTTGTTGTTGATTTCGGGCGTGCTGTACTTCGACCTCGCGGCGAGGTGAGCCCGAGATCTATAGCAACATGTGTAGTGGTGGATAAATCTGCAATCGGATTTGATGTTCTACAAGCGGTTGTCAAAATTCGAGCAAGTTCTTCTGGATTTGTTTGTGCTCTCTCTGGTTACCCCGCTAAAGAATGTGGCGCAGAGATTCCCACTCCTCCTTCCCTGCTCATTCGAACTAAAAAATAGAACTATCCATGGCTAATACATTGCACCCTGGCCTTTGGTGGCTATGGTCATTGAGC
>CAILKF010000048.1 GCA_903834705.1 uncultured Actinomycetes bacterium | reverse complement strand
TCTTCGCTTGATTTTCCTTTGCGAACCATAAGGCTTACAACTAAAGCCAATACAATCGCTGTTCCCATGGCCCCGACCAGAATGCTGACACCAAGCATCGAAGCAATAATTACGCCTGGCAGCACCGAGTGCGACATTGCATCTGTTAGGTAGACCATTCTTCGAGTCAAAGCCCAGTAACCAGTTAGCGGTGCAACAACCCCTGCAAGAATTGAGATCATGAGTGCATTTCTCATGAACTCATATTGAAAGGGCTCGATAAACAAGTTCTCTAGAAACATCAAACAGTCACTTCTGAAAGAGTAGGATTTACATACAGTGTGGGAATCACCTGTGTTGGCGCACCGTCTGCGATGACTTCGCCTGAAAGCAAAACAGCACGAGAAAAATGTCCCTGCACGATATCTAGCTCATGCATGGCAGCAATGATGAGAGTTCCTTCATTTGCTCTTTGCTTTAGTAAGTCAAGAATTCTCTGGGATGAAGGTGCATCAAGCCCACTGAGCGGCTCATCAAGTAGTAGTACCTCTGGCTTGCTTACCAAACTTCGTGCAATCAAGATTCGCTGGGCCTGGCCGCCAGAAAGAGTACTAAGCAATCGATCCCCTAAATGCGAACCTTCAACTAACTCCAACGCTTCCCATGCAAGCTTTACTCTCTTGCTCTTGTTTTTGTACCCTGCAAGATGATGGTCACCTGCGGTTCCCGTTAAGACAACATCAATGGCCCGCATAGGAAGATCCCAACGAAGATTTGCTCTCTGGGGTACATATCCAATGCCTGGTTGGTGATGTCCATGATGACACTCGCTCTCTTTGAATTTCAAGGTGCCGGTAAAGTTTGTGAGTCCAGCGATTGCAAGCAAAAGAGAGCTTTTACCTGCACCATTTCTACCTGAAAGTGCTACTAATTCACCTGCCTCAAAATCGAGGTTTACATTCTTAACGGCACAGAATTGATCGCGAAAAACATTTATCCCGTTAAGAGTCAGCACTGGGTTTTTTGTCAGGAGATTAACAGCGATCATACGATCGATTCTTGATAGATCACGCCATCAGCGTGACAGACCACAAGATTGTTACCAGTAGAGTCCCACAAGATAAAACGCACCTCACTAGAGGAATAGCTCTTTATCCGCTTCATCGGTGGCATTGGTTTTTCTGGTACACCTTTGGCAACATCCCAAATACGAACCAATCCAGCACCATCACCAGTTGCAATTACTCCAGCTTTAGTGGGATGCCAAGCAAGGGCTGTTCCGCCGTAAACATGTTTAGGCAAAATCCTAGGCGCTCGGCCCTTAGGACCCTTTCCTTTGAAATCCCAAACCGTGACCTCATCTGCTCCATTGTTAGCCAGCCACAATCCGCTGCTATCAAATTGTGCATCAGTTACCTTGCGAGGAAAGCCTTGCATTTCAAGTCGAGTTGAATCTTTAATTTTAAATACCTGCAAAGAGCAATCTTGATTTCCACTGACAATCCAATCAGCGGCGGGGCTTACAGCAAGACATAGAAGTGAGCCTACGAATTCCTTCTGCATTGGCTCAACATCATTGACGGTGCTCATAATCGAGACTCCGCCAAAACTTGCAACTGCAATATTCTCTTGATCCGGCAACCATGAAAGATCCATAACAGTGGATGCGAAATCTCCTGCTGTCCGAATGCAGGTTCCATCTATCGTGTAGAGCTTTACTTTTTTTCCAAAAGCAACTGCAACGATAGAGCCATCCTTGTTCCAGGCCACACTTGATGACCACTGACCTCTGTGCTCTGTTATAAGTTCTTCATTTACTAAGTCATACAAGACAAATCCATCTGAACCCGCAACGGCAGCAACTGTTCCTGATGGATTAACAGACAAATCTGTTCCACCGCTATCTAGATCTGCAATCTTCAGATAGCCGATGGAAGGGCTCCAGCTTCCCAACCCTCCATCTGCATCGAGAATTACCGCAGAGTCCCCCTTGGCATGGGACATAGTTACCGGTGAGACCGGCATCTTTTCAAGCTCTGTTGCTTCTAAGGTCTCCATCAAACTTTCACCTTAGATTTTTTCTTGGAGTTCTCAGTAGCCATACATGCCATAAAGCTGTCGGTAAGTTCTTTTCGATCAAGATTTTTACCAATGAAAATCATTCGATTAACGCGCGGCGCATCCTCCCACTTTGTGGTGAACTCACCGTTAAATAGCATATGTACCGCGTGGAATACATATCTTTCATCTGAATCTGCGATCGACAGAATTCCCTTGCTTCTGTAAATATCTGTTCCTTTTTCGCCCAAAAGCATTCCTAGCCAGCCATTGAGTTTCTCAATATCAAGTGCGCCTTCAACTTCAATTCCAACGCTGGTAACTGACTGATCGTGCATATGTTCGGTATCAGTCAAAAATGCCGGATCTGTATCCATGATTCGCTGTAGATCAAAAGCGCCAATATCTAGTAATTCCTTTAAGTCAACATTTGCATTAACAGCTGGATAAATTGTTGCTCCCGCATTTAGAGATTTAATCGCCTTAATGACATCTGCTTGCTCTTGCGGTGTTGCAATGTCAGTCTTGTTTAGGACAATTCTGTCGGCAAATGCAATCTGCTCTACAGATTCATTCTCAACGCCTTCTTCTTTGACCTCGAGAAGATGCTGAAGTGCGTGCTTGGCATCGACAACTGTGATAATCGCATCCAGCTTGCAAGCTGCCCGCAACTCATCATCTACAAAGAATGTTTGGGCCACAGGTGCGGGATCGGCCATACCCGTGGTCTCGATAACGATTCGATCAAACTTGTCTCTTCGCTTGATGAGATTTCCGAGAATCCGAATCAAGTCCCCTCGCACGGTGCAACAGATGCAACCGTTGTTCATCTCAAAGATCTCTTCCTCCGAGGAAAGGACTAACGCATCATCAATGCCAACCTCGCCAAACTCATTTTCGATGACCGCTATCCGCATTCCATGATTCTCGGTCAGGATTCGATTGAGCAAGGTGGTCTTTCCTGAGCCCAAGAAGCCGGTAATGACCGTTACAGGGATTGGCCCTAAAACCTTTTCTTCTTGTTCCATTGATCTCTCCTAGCGCTTGTTGATAACGATACTCATTAACGATAGTGTAGGAGTCATGAAAGCGCAAGATTCGACCCTCGGATCCCCTGGCACGGTTAGGGAGCTATGGCTTCTGAAACAAGAGATCTCGGAGCTAGCACCCAATAACTCGACTTTTTTATCCGAGAATGGATTTCAACTAAGGTCTTTTATTCTTGGTGAAGATGATGGGATCTGGCTTTCATTAAATGCGCAATCCTTTAAAGATCATCCAGAGCAAGGCTCGTGGTCTCACCAAACATTCTTAGAAAAGATAAATGAAGGCTGGTTTGATCCGGATCGCTTTCTATTGTGCTTTGATGATGAAGGGCAGTTGGCAGGTTGTGTATGGAACAAGGAGCATCCGACAGAAGGTCCAAATCGTGAAGGTGAACTGTTTTTACTATGCGTTTCACCCTCACACCAAGGATGTGGATTAGGAAGATCTCTCGCCGAGAAAAGCCTGGAAATGATGATCACTGATGAGATCACTACCGCAATGGTCTATACCGATGCAAATAATCTAAGAGCAATTGCCCTCTATCGT
>CAILKF010000047.1 GCA_903834705.1 uncultured Actinomycetes bacterium | reverse complement strand
GCAAAGAAATCACAACGCAAGCCACGGACCGAACGAACTCGTAACGCTCCTAGGTATTAACCCAAACTTCTTCCGTGGAGTAATTTCACAACTTTCTTAATAACTTTATCTCCAAGGGCACTACGTTTAAAACTGGTAAACGCAATAGGAAGTTGGAATCGAGCTTTTACAACGGTACGAGAATAGGTAAATTCCAGCAATCCTTCAGGGCCGTGAATTCGACCGTATCCGCTTTCTTTCACTCCGCCAAATGGCACCGAAGCAACAGCAGCAAAGGAAATAGTGGAGTTAATAGCAACCATTCCGCATTGCAGTTGCGAAGCAATCTTCTTTCCATTGCGCTTGGACCAAACCGATGCCCCTAATCCGTAACGAGACGCATTTGAAAGTGCAATCGCTTCTTTCATATCGCGGACTCTGTTAATAATTATTGTGGGCCCAAATGTTTCCTCTTGCATTGCTATGGAGTCTTCAGGAACGTTTACCAAAATTACTGGCTCTACGAATGGTGGCTTTACTGAATTAACTCCTCCAAGGAGTGCGCTACCTCCACGAGAAATGGCATCTGAGATATGGGACTTAATAATGTCTAGCTGTTTGGGCATTGTTGCCGGTCCATAGTTGCCATGGCCTGGAGCACCAGGTGTGATCTTCTTTCCAGCTTCAACGATTAATTCAATGAACTTATCGGCAACACTTTCTTCTACATAAACTCGTTCTGCTCCGATACATGTTTGCCCTGCATTGGACATTGCAGACCAGAGAGTAAAATCTGAAGCAGTTTCAATATCAGCATCTTTTGCAACGAGCACTGGATCTTTTCCGCCACATTCTAAAATCACCGGAGTGAGCGTTGATGCACACGTTGCTGCAACAATTTTTGCAGTTTTTGTAGATCCCGTAAATGCCAATTTATTTACTCCACTTTCGCAGAGCGCTTTGCCTGTTTCACCTAAACCTGTAACTACGTGAAAGATATCTGGATGGGGCGCAACCATTGCAAAAGTTTTGGCTATCCAAACACCAACGCTGGGTGCGAATTCACTAGGTTTGAAAACAACTGTGTTCCCTGATGCAAGTGCATAAGAAATGGATCCCATTGGCGTAAATATTGGATAATTCCATGGTCCGATTACGCCAACAACACCAACGGGAGAACGCTCAACTACGGCAGACATGTTTGCCATAAGTAAGCCTGGTTGGCGGTTTTGTGAGCGCAGGACTTCTCGCGCATTGCGCGCAGCCCATGTTAAATGGCCAATTGCCAGGGTTGCTTCGAGGGATGCGTCACTTATCGGCTTTCCCGTTTCATCTGAAATCAACTGTGCGCACTCATCAATTCGATTTATGAGCAGTGCACTCCATGCAAGTAATACTTTGCGTCGCCCCGAAAAACCAAGTTCTTGCCAAAGCTTGGATGCACCACGGGCGCTAGCTACGGCACTTTGGACCTCAGCGGATGTGTAGATCGGGTGCGTACTGAAAACTTCACCTGTTGAGGGATTATGTGAATCGAAAGTTGAGAGAGCCATTTAAAAAGTCTAGCGCTCTTATCCACGGTAGACTGGCGCAATGTCGGAATTAATTCGCTCAAATACACAATTGCCAGCGACGCGAACTTCATTTTTCGTACGTACGCAGGATGGACTTAATCTCGTTGGAGAAATTGCTTGCCCGGTCGGGGAAGAACCGGGTCAATCTCAAGGTGCAATTTTATGTTTACATCCGCTTCCAACTGCAGGCGGAATGATGGACAGCCATATATTCAAAAAAGCAGCTAACCGTTTGCCCGCCTTAACGGGTATGAGTGTTGTCCGCTTCAATACTCGAGGCACAACTAGTGAAGCCGGCACTAGTGAGGGTAATTTTGATAATGGCGTCAGTGAACGCTTTGATGTTGAAGCGATGCTTAACTATTGCTTTGATGAATTGAAGTTAAAGAAGCTCTGGGTTGTTGGTTGGTCATTTGGAACCGACCTTGCACTTCAGCACGCAAAGGATCCACGTCACCAAGGTCTAATTCTTTTGAGCCCACCGCTTCGCACCTCAAATCCCGAGCACTTGATTTGGTGGAGTTCAGATCCGCGTCCGGTATTTGCCCTAGTTCCAGAGTTTGATGATTACTTGCCCCCTGACAAAGCTCGCGAGAGATTTTCGGTCATGCCGAATATCGAAATCGTTGCCGTAGAGGGAGCCAAGCATTTGTGGATTGGCGAGCCATCGGTTTATCGCGTCTTGAGCGAGATTGTGGGCCGTGTAGTGCCGGGGATGTTGCCTCTTCCTACGCAATTTTGATGCCCTTGGGCTTTATAACAATTAGATAAAAAGTATTGACAATCTGTTATCGGGAGAGTTTTATTTGACTATTGCCCTCTGGAAAGGATTCCAGAGGGGCATTTACGGAGAGGTCAGCCTATCTATGTCCGAGCGCGTTAAATCTAAATCTCGTCGATTTAAATTTCCTGAAGAAGCGAGCGTTATTTTCGCACTCCTTGTTCTCGTTGGCATTGTTGGTTCATTGCGCCCAACATTTTTAAAGCCTCAAAACCTTCTCAACCTTGCAGCTAGTTATTCAATCTCAGCCCTACTTGCAGGTTGCATTGTTTACCTACTGTCAATGGGAGAAATTGATCTCTCCTTCGGTTGGATCCTCAATCTTTCTGCTGTAGTTGCAGGTCTTTCAATGATTGCTGGAGTTCCAGTATGGATTGCAATTATTTTAGGCATCGTTGCAGGTGGACTCATGGGAGCGATTAACGGTTTCTTAACCGTAGTCATGAGGTTGCCGCTCATTATTGTCACTCTAGGTACGGCATCGGTATTTCAAGGCATTTCTTTAATCTCCAATAAATCAGGTTCGGTTGTTCCAACAGATGAAAAACTAACATCAAATATTTTCTTCCGGGCCCTTGGTGGTGAAATCGATACACCTGTCCCATTTATTTTAATTTTTGTAGTTCTTGCATTTCTTGTACTTCATTTAACTCTACATAAGACTCGTTTTGGATATCGAATTCTCGCTATCGGTAGTAATCCAGAAGCAGCTCGTCTTGCAGGTATTCCAACGAAGCAAACCAAAATACTTGTATGTGCACTAATGGGAGCTGTATCAGGAATTGGCGGAGTGCTCTTTCTCGGCTTTAGAGGAGCTGTCGATCCAAGCACTGGCGCTAACTTATTGCTGCCAGTTGTTGCAGCGGCAATTATCGGTGGAACACCTTTATCTGGTGGCGCGGGAACAGTATGGGGCTCCCTTGTTGGAGCGCTCATCGTTGGTGTTATCGGCGTTGGAGTTGTGTTCTTGGGAATTGATGCAGTGTGGAGCACCTTGGTCACTGGTCTGGTAATCATTTTTGCTATCGGAGTTGATCAAGTCGTTCGTGTCCGAAAAAATCGAGCGAGTTAGAAAAATAGGTTTCAACCTTGCCCATAGGGGGCATTGCTTGAATACAAAGGGAAGGTAAAGATGACAATCAAGAGCCGTAAGGCACGTTGGAGTGCGTTGGCACTTACTACAGCGATGGTGCTTTCTGCCAGTGGAGTTGCTACTCCTGCGCAAGCCGCGCAGAAGAAGCTCACCATTGGTTTCGTCGTTCACGTAATTGGTAACCCATTTATTAATCAGATTATCGATGGCGCTAAGGCAGCTGCCAAAGATCTCGGTGTAACTATCAAAGTAACTGGCCCAGCTGGTGCTGAAGGCGATGCTCAACTCACTGCAGTGCAGAATATGGCTGCTTCAGGTGTTGATGGAATCGCAACTTCTGTTCCTGCAGCATCAATGGTGAAAGGTCTTAACGCAATCATTAAGGCCGGAACACCTATCGTTCAATTTAACGGACTTGGTGTTGGCGTTAACGGACCATATGTTGGCGAGAAGTCAGTTGAATCAGGACGTCTTCTAGGAAAGATGGTTTTGGACAAGATTGGCGGAACCAGTGCTAAGGGTGATGTCATTGTCGGAAACTGTTACCCAGGATTCCCAGTTTTGGAAAACCGTCAAAAGGGTGTTCTAGAAAGCTTGGCTAAGGCATCCGGTGTCAAGATTGTTGGACCATCTGATGTGAAGGTTGACTCTGCAGCTAACTTTGCTGCTTGGCAGGGACTTCTCGCAGCAAATCCAAACGCACTTGCAATGGTTGGTCTCTGCGCTCCAGATGTTGAGAGCATCGGAAAAGTAAACGCAGCTGTACCAGGATCAAAGACCATCGGTGGGGGCTATGACCTCACAACAGGAAACCTTGCAGCTCTATCAAACGGATCTGCTCACATCAGCCTAGGACAGACACCATTCGTCCAGGGTTATCTTCCTGTTTACATCTTGGTTGACAGCATTCGCAACAAGATCAAGATCAACAAGCCAGGCTTCATAGATGCCGGAACTGAAATTGTTACTGCAACTTCAGTTATCGAGCCATTTAAGTCAGCTCCGCTTACATTCGCAGAATTGCAGAAGATGTCAGCTTCGCTAAAATTGACTCGCAAGTACTACGACCCACTAGTTAAGGGATACATCAAGGATTGGCGCAAGAATCTCAAGCCAATCGCAGATGAATCTGCTTGATTAATATAAATAACTAAGTCAATAACTACGAACGGAGGTCACGGAATGAAGTCTCAATCGGTTCATAACGTGATCTCCGTTCGTGGCTTGGCTAAGCGTTACGGTGGGGTAAAAGCTCTTAACGGTTTAGATTTAGATCTAGAAGCAAACAAAGTCCACGCCATTGTTGGTGAAAACGGTGCGGGCAAATCAACTTTCATGAAGATTCTCTCGGGTGGAGTGACCCCAGATGAAGGATCTATCGAATTAATGGGTGAAAAATTCTCATCCTTTACTGTGCAATCTGCCTCAAAACTGGGCATCGGAATCATGTATCAAGAACTGCGGTTATTTCAACATCGCGACGTATTAACTAATCTCTTTCCTGACCGCGAACTGCGCGTTGGGCCATTTATTGCTAAAAAGAAGATGGCTGAAATTGCAATTCCAGTACTTAAGTCCATTGGGCTTGCGGTTGATTTGAATCAAATTGTTGGTGAACTCGCATTATCAGATCAGCAGCTCATCGAACTCGCTCGAGTACTTATTGAAAAACCAAAACTACTTATTCTCGATGAACCAACTTCGGCGTTGAATGCTCGCGAAAGTAAGCGGTTACTTGATTTAGTGAGATTACTGCCTGAGCAGGGGACAACAGTTCTCTACGTTTCTCACAGATTAGATGAAGTCTTTGCCGTGGCCGAACATATAACAGTAATGCGCAATGGATCACTTGTGTTTTCAAAGCCAACCAAAGACCTTGATATACCAACAGTCATTCAAGGAATTGTTGGAGAAAAGACGGCTACGTCAATTGCCAAGAAAAAGGGCAGTGCAGACCTCTACTCCAGCGCTGAAAAAGTTTTAGAAGTTAACAATTTGAGCAATGGCGGACAAGTTGTAGATATTTCATTAAACGTAGCATCTGGCGAAATTGTTGGAGTTGCAGGACTTATTGGATCCGGAGCAGATGAACTTTTGGAAACACTCTTTGGGGCGCGTTCTAAAGTTGCAGGCTTAGTGAAACTGCAAGGAGTAGAAAAGGCGAATTTAAGTCCGCAGAATTCAGTTCGTGATGGCGTTGCCCTAATTCCCGCAGACCGTAAACGAGTTGGCTTAATGATGGAGCGAACCGTTTCAGACAATTTGTCCCATGTCTCTGTTGGTGGATTCAAACAAGGAACGCCACTGATCTCTAAGTCTGGATTAGCAACGACGGCTGTGAAATTAGTCGAGAAATTTGTCATCAAAACAGAGAACGTTCAAGTACGAGTGGGCAACCTTTCAGGTGGAAACCAGCAAAAAGTTGTTATTGGAAAGTGGCTTGAAATCGGTCCAGGGCTTGTATTGCTCGATGACCCAACTCGCGGTGTTGATATCGGGGCTAAAGTCGAGCTTTTCCGTTTGGTTCGCGAGATTGCTGCCGAAGGAAAAGGCATTTTGTTTAGATCCACTGAAATTTCTGAGTTAACAACCTTGTGCGACCGTATTGTTGTAGTGAAAGATGGCGTGAGTACACGTGAGGTGAGCGGCGTTGATGACGCCGAACTCATTAAGTTAATCAACGAATAGTTCTAACTTCATAA
This sequence comes from uncultured Actinomycetes bacterium, assembly GCA_903834705.1. GTDB lineage: Bacteria > Actinomycetota > Actinomycetes > Nanopelagicales > Nanopelagicaceae > QYPT01. The sequence goes on along the minus strand of CAILKF010000047.1, from coordinate 2,209 downwards.
CCCAAACCGATCGCAAGAGAAAGAGGAAACAATGGTAAGAAGAGCGTTTACTATGCGTTTGAAGCCAGGAAGCTTGGCAACATATAAGAAGCACCATGATGAAATTTGGGGCGAGATGATTGCTGAACTTGAAAAGTCAGGTATTGCTGACATGACTATTTTCGAAAACGATCCAGTACTCGTTATGTATTCAGTGATTACTGATGTTGAAGCTTGGGACCGTCTATGGCACTCAGAAGTTCATGATCGCTGGGCAGTATTGATGGCCCCATTGATGGAGTTCAATGCTGATGGCATTGTGAATTCAACAGAACTTCGCGAAGTTTTTCACCTAGAAACTAACGCTGGTAAGTAAGAAAGATGTTGGCTCAGAAACTTGCTCTCGTAACGGGTGCTAGCCGTGGAATTGGACGTCAGATCGCTTTAGGTTTGGCCGATAGTGGACATAAGGTTATTGCGGTCTCACGCTCAGCTCTTGATATAAGCGACCTTTCGGCTTCTCAGAAGTCATTGATTTCAAGTATTACTGGAGATGTTAGTGATGTTTCCTTCGTAGAAAAACTCGAGAAACAAGTTTCTAAAGAGCATGGTGTTGTGCAGATTCTTGTTAATGCAGCAGGTGTATTTGGTCCCATAGATTTGATTCAAGATACAGATCCAATAGAGTGGACTCGCACCATCATTATCGACGCTATTGCACCTTATTATACAGCTCGCTCCTTTTTACCAGGAATGCTAAAGAGTAAGTGGGGCAGAATTATTAATTTAAGTTCTGCCGCATCTTTGCATCCACCCGGACCACTCAATAGCGCTTACGGAACTTCTAAAGTTGCTTTAAATCAGCTCACGCGCCACATTGCTGCAGAAGTTGCAGGCTCAGGAGTAACAGCAAATGTTATTCACCCTGGCGATGTTCAAAGCGACATGTGGGCCGACATCAAAGCCAAAGCAGAAGCATTGGGCGAAGTTGGCAAGGACTACAAAGCGTGGGTGGATTGGGTAGATCAAACCGGTGGCGATGATCCAAAGAAGGCAATGGATCTCGTACTTAAGTTGGTTAGCACGCAAAGTGATTCGGTAAATGGAAGATTCTGTTGGATTGATCAACCTCTACAAGCACCAATTCCAAGTTGGGAAGATCCGGTAGACGCCAGACCTTGGGGTTAGCATGACACAAGTTAAATCGGCCCTCGTTACAGGAGCTTCACGCGGAATCGGTTTTGGTGTAGCGCTTCGATTAGCGCAAGAGGGAATTCAAACAGCAATTGTTGGGCGAGATGGCAGAAGAATTGAGCAAGCATCAAAGAAGATTACCGACATAACAGGAACGCAAACTCTTGCAATTGTCGGCGATGTAGCTATTTATAGTGACTGCCTTAGCGCCGTCGACGCAGTTGTTAAGAAGTTTGGTGCCATCGATGTACTTGTTCCCAACGCAGGAATTGGAATTATTGGGTCAATAGCGGAATCAGATCCTGCCGATTGGGCAATGATGATGGAGACTAACTACTTAGGAACTGCGCACATTGTTAAAGCGGCATTACCTGTGATGCAAAAACAAGGTTCAGGAGATGTAATCGCAATTGTTTCCGCAGGCGGTACAAAGGGATATCCAGAATGGTCAGGATATTGCGCAAGCAAATGGGCAGTCATGGGATTTATGGATAGTTTTGCGCAAGAAGTAATTGCGCAAGGTATTCGTGTTTCCACACTCTGTCCTGGTGGAGTTGATACCGCATTTTGGGACGACCTCAATAAAGATATTAATCGCGCAGGTTCAGAGGGGCGTAGCAAACTGATGAGCCCGGCAGATGTTGCAGAAATGGTGATGCTTCAAGTCAATCTGCCTCGCAATGTAATGCTCAAGAACGCCCTGTTTTTTCCTACAACTGAATGGCATTAACCAGAACGAAGAATAAGAGGTAGCGCACCCAGGCCTTCATGCCTTTACAACTTTGGGTCATGTTTTTAAACTAGCCTGGAAAATATGGGTAGCAAAGGCCTTTGAGAATGCACTTTTGCACTGTTGTATAGTCACTGCATGCATGCGCGGTACAAGAAAACCTTCTCCGCGCTACTGGCTGTTTCATTTCTTTCGATCCTTCCTCAAAGTTATGCAAGTCAAAAGACCACTTTGACAGTATTTGCGGCATCTAGCTTGGCCGATAGTTTCACCAACCTAGAAAAGTTATTTGAAAAGACACATCCG
>CAILKF010000046.1 GCA_903834705.1 uncultured Actinomycetes bacterium | reverse complement strand
CTAATGGAAAATTGCTAACCGTAGATATCGAAAAAGAACTAGTAGCAGCTCAAACAGAGGTAATTGCGCACGGATATGGCGAGTATCGAGATCGTTGCACCCCTGAAGAAACTCTTCCTTGCAAGAAAGATTGGAATAATCCAAATCAAAGGACTAGTGAACTTCCTCGATCACCGACGGGAAGTATGAAATTAGTTGCACCATCTTATTTCCCTTGGCTGAATTCAGATAAAAAAGAAGCTTTATCAAATGAGACACTATTGTCAGATAACCTCGTTTGCTCAGGAGATTCTGGTGGCCCTGTCACGGCGCTGTATAAGGGAGAATCAATTTATTTAGGTATATCACCTTCTGGATTTACTGATGGCTACTTCTGTGGAGCAGGCACCTCCAGGACCGCTACTAGACCTTCAGGATATTTTTCACCCGTTCATAAACACCTAGATTTACTCAAAGAAGCGGAGGCGTTTGTGGCACAACAGAGTGCTCCGAGTGCCTCGACTAAAGAGACCGTCGTGACTCCTAATCTTAAGAAAACCGCCATTACCTGCATCAAGGGTAAGGTAACCAAAAAAGTATCCGCCGTTAGCCCCAAATGCCCTGCTGGTTATAAGAAGAAATAAATCCTGCCAGTGTGGGTTCGACCCCGCTGAGGGCACCCGTCTAGGAATAGAAATTCTAGGTGTTCTCTCAGTTTTTGCGCTCAATAGAACTCACCTAATTCGAATCTGGGAAGAATCTCTACCTTAGGATTGTTCTACTAGCGATAGAAGTTCTATCGTCGATAAAAGGAGAGATGACCACATGCGAAGTTCAAACCCTGTTTTGGGAAGAGCTTTTAATCAACGCGGTTTTGCATCAATGAACCCAGGAGCAACAATCCAACATGATGCCCCTGCTGATTCACCACAAAAACTAGAGGATCTATATAGCGCACCATCAGCGTCTTCACTTCGCACTGGTCGTATGACTATTGATGATGTTGTTACTCGTACGGGAATTCTTTTTGGTGTTCTCGTTGTAGTGGGTGGCGCTGCATGGACACTGAATCTTGGTCCCGCATTTTTGATGATCGGATTCCTTGGTGGTTTTGTCCTTGCCATGGTCAATAGTTTTAGCAAAACTGTTCGTCCAGCGTTAATGATTACATACGCAGGTTTTGAAGGTTTAGCACTTGGCACTTTGAGCCACTATTACGAAGGCGCATACCCAGGGATTGTTAGCCAAGCAGTTCTTGCAACTCTTGCAGCATTCGTTGGAGTTCTCTTTGCATATCGCAGTGGCAAGATTCGAGTAACTCCAAAATTCACTCGCGTCATGATGGGCGCAATGATTGGTTATTTAGTTCTCGGATTAGTTAGCATGATCGGATCATTTGCTGGAGTGGGTAACGGCATGGGTCTTTATGGTGTTAGTGGTTTAGGACTCTTGCTTGCTGTTGGCGGAGTAGCGCTTGCAAGCTTTTTCCTCATTCTTGATTTTGATCAAATCCAAAAAGGTATTAACGCAGGCGCACCTGAGCAAGAATCTTGGCGTGCAGCATTTGGATTGATGGTCACACTTGTCTGGCTTTATCTAGAAGTATTGCGCCTGATTTCAATCTTGCGCAGTAGCGACTAAGAAGCTTTATTGAGGTGAGACTTACGAGTCTCACCTAGTGTGAAAGCGGCGAATACGGCGATAGAAAAGACTATCGCCGTTACAAGAAATGCCATGCGGAATGAAAATAAGTCAGCCAAAATGCCTACGGTGATTGGTCCAACAATCATGCCGGCATCCCCTGCCATTTGCCAGAGTGCAATAACTTGACCGCTTTTTCCGCGAATAACATCGGCAACAATGTTTGCCGGGGCTGTTGAAAGAAACGCGCCACCTAATCCAACAACGCCCATCGATACTAAATACATCCAGGGGTGCACAGCAAAGGTCAGAAGCAAAGTGCCAGCTAATACAACAGTGGTTCCGATTTTGAGTGAAGCCGGACGGCCTTTCCTGTCAGAGAGATTTCCTGCCGGGAGAAGCAGCAAACCTTGTAACAGCGCGGCAATTGTAAAACCGATTCCGACAACAGTTGTTGTTGAATGAAGATCTTCGGTAACAAATAGAGGCAATATAGATGTGCGAAGCCCAAACAAAACCCAGTTTGTTACAAAGGAAAGTATGAGTGCAATTTGGTAAGGGCGGAGCTTTATAGCCTCAGGGATTCTCATAGCGTCACTATCTGCTTCAACTTTTTTGGTGCGCGAGCGACCAGTAGTGAGAAAAAAGAAACCGATTGTTCCAGAGCATAGAAGGGTTCCTGAATAAATAAAGAATGGTGCACGAAGTGAAACGGCGCTAATAAGACCTCCGACTGCAGGGCCTGTAATACCGCCAACCAAGAATGAACCGTTGTAGATGGATTGCGCTCTGCCTCTTTGGTCATCACTGACTGAGCGCATAATGATCGACCCTGCCGCAACAGAGAACATCGATGATCCAAGACCCCCTGCTGTGCGAAAGAGGAGTAGTTGGGCGTAGCTTTGAGCTAGAGCACAGAAGAGCGCTGACACAGAAACCATGGTGATTCCAATAGCGAAGACAATGCGCTCACCAAAGAGATCAACAAACTTTCCAGAGATTAATCCTGACGAAAAACGAGCAATGGCAAACATTGAAACAATGAGTCCAACGGCTGAGTTATTTACCCCGAAAGATTTAGCAAATAGTGGCATCGCCGGAATGATGATGCCGAAGCCGAGCGCAACAAAAAATGATGCAGATACAAGAACTTTAACTTCGCGCGGTAACCCCGCGAGAAGTCGTGTGGAAATCAACCAATTGCCTCGCCAGCTGCTTCATCACGAGCTGCTGCGTAGTCATGGGAAGTACGCAACGGAACCTCGCGAAGTGAGAGAGCCAAAATGAATCCAAGAGCTGTCACTGGTGCTGCGGTTAAAAACACCACATGGAAAGCATTTACATATGCATCCATTGCAGTGTTATGAACTACAGCGCTGAAATTTTGCGGTGAAGCAACAATGGCCGTGACCCCTTGTGTTGATAGATCAAGTCCTTTAACGGCAGAAGGGTCTTGCGTTCCAAGTGTTGTAAAACCACTTGCCATGTAATGCGCCAAGCGGTTATTGAGAACTGCACCGAAAATTGCTGTTCCGAAAACACTACCCAGTGAGCGGAAGAAGGTATTAGAACTTGTTGCAACGCCCATATCCTTGAAGTCCACTGAGTTCTGAAGTGCAATAACAATGGTCTGCATTGATAAACCAAGGCCAGCTCCAACAATGATGGAATAAATTGAAAGCTGCCAGAATGGAGTCTCGCGGCTCAGTGTCACCATCAGCAAAATACCAACTGTCATGATTGCAGTTCCCAGCACAGGGAACATCTTGTACTTGCCAGTCTTAGTAATCTGCTTTCCACTAAAAATAGATGTGGAAACAATTCCGAGCATCAGCGGGATTAATTTAAGGCCAGCTTCAGTTGCTGTATTGCCTTTTACGATTTGAAGATAGAGAGGCAACATAACGATTGCGCCAAACATGCCGGCACCAATAACGGCTCCGAGCGTTGATGTAATTGAAAATGTGTGATTTTTGAAAAGGCGCATAGGCAAAATTGGTTCCTTCGCCTTGCCTTCCCAGTAAACAAATCCAACAGAGATGATGATTCCGACAATAAAGTAAGTAATGGTGCGTGAATCAGCCCATCCATCTTGTGGTCCGTATACAGCCATGGCCATCAAGACTGAGGTAACTCCAGTAACAAGAAGTAGTGCACCTAAATAATCGATGGAATGCTCACGCTTAACTTTTGGAATGTGCAAAACTGCGGATGTAATTGCAAGAGCGGCGATACCAAATGGCAAGTTGATGTAGAAAATCCAGCGCCATCCAGTGATGCCAAGAATTTGGCTGTGATCGGAAAAGAACCCACCCAGCAATGGTCCAGCAACTGATGAGAGCCCCCATACTGCGCCAAAATAGCCTTGATAACGACCACGTTCACGTGGGGGCACAATGTCGCCAATAATTACGAAAGTCAGAGCCATCAGGCCACCTGCACCCAGGCCTTGAAGTGCACGAGTGGCAATAAGTTGAGACATATTTTGAGAAACACCCGCAAGGAAAGAACCAATAAGGAAAGTAACAATTGCAAATTGGAAAACAACTCGACGCCCATAAAGATCTGAGATTTTTCCATAGAGTGGAGTTGATGCTGTAGAAGTTAATAGGTACGCAGTAACGACCCAGGTGTATTCCTTAAGTCCGTGTAGATCGATAACGATAGTTTTAAGGGCTGTGGAAACAATTGTCTGATCGAGAGCTGCAAGGAGCATTCCCGTCATGAGACCGCTCATGATGACCATGATTTCGCGGTGTGAATGTGATTTCGATGGAGCTCCGGATGCAGGTTTGTTAGACAATTGGTACCTTTCGATTCTCTTAAATGTAATGACCATACGGTGTTTTGGAAGAAGCTGGATAGAAGGGTAAGTTTAGTCCGTGAAGTCGATAATCGCCGAAGGACTTGTCAAGACTTATCGAAAAGGTGAAGTTAAAGCCCTTGATGGCTTAAGTCTTGATGTCGAGGAAGGCACCGTTTTAAGCGTTCTTGGCCCCAATGGCGCAGGTAAAACTACTGTTGTGCGAATACTCACAACTTTGCTCACTCCCGATTCAGGTAGTGCATCTGTTGCAGGCATTGATGTGATCAAACATCCAGAAAAAGTGCGTGAAATTATTGGCCTTTCTGGTCAATATGCAGCCGTTGATGAAACATTGACTGGTTGGGACAATTTAGTGATGTTTGGTCGCCTTTATCACTTAGGCAAAAAAGCATCTATTGCTAGAGCCGATGAGTTATTAGAAAGATTTTCTCTCTCTGAAAGTGCTCGCCGTCCGATAAAGACTTATTCGGGCGGAATGCGACGCCGTCTTGATTTAGCAGCATCACTGATTGTGCAACCTAAAGTTTTATTTCTGGACGAACCAACCACTGGGCTAGACCCTCGAGGTCGTCAAGAAATGTGGGGAGTGATAGAAGAACTCGTCAAAGGTGGCGTAACGCTTTTACTTACTACGCAATACCTCGATGAAGCCGATCAACTTGCTGATGACATTGTGGTTGTAGACCATGGAAAAGTTATCGCTCGAGGAACATCAGATGCCCTCAAACGCCAAGTAGGTGGAGAGCGATTAGAAATAGTTGTTGATCAAGCACACGTTGGGCAAACGCTAGAAATTGTGGGACGTGTTAGTGGAGCAACAGCAACACTAGATGAAGGCCTTCGCCGAATTTCAGCACCAGTCACAACCGGCTCAACTGCGCTAGTTGAAGTTCTTCGCGCACTTGATGATGCACAAATTCACCCACTTGATGTTGGTCTCAAGCGCCCATCCCTTGATGATGTTTTTATGTCGCTAACTGGCCATGTTGCCGAAGATGCCGCCACGGTGGAGCAAGCGGGTAAAGGTTTTAAAGGTAAGAAAGAAAAGAAAGAGAAAAATCGCGAGAAGGGCGGTAGATCGTGAACGCATTAAAAGATGCCCTCGTCATTACTCGGCGCCAACTTTTACAATTAGCTCGAGTGCCTGAAGTTTTAATCTTCTCAACAATCCAACCGGTCATGTTCGTTCTTCTTTTCAGATATGTATTTGGCGGCTCAATTAATACCGGTCAACCAGGTGGCTATGTTCAACTATTAATGCCAGGAATTTTTGTGCAGACCACTGCTTTCACACTCGCTGCAACAGCATCAGGGCTAGCTGAAGACATGACCAAGGGATTAATAGATCGTTTTAGATCGCTCCCGATTTCACGTTCGGCACTTGTTTTTGGTCGCACCTTGGGTGATGGTCTCTTAAACATTGTCGTTCTCTTTGTAATGGGTGTGGCTGGGTTCATCGTTGGATGGCGTCCAACATCAGGAATCTTTAAAATCTCGTTGGCATTTATATTTCTTTTGGCATTCGGCTATGCGCTTTCTTGGGTTGGAATTTTTGCCGGACTTTCCGCACGTGATGCTCGCGTCGTTCAAAACATGAGTTTTCTCATTACATTTCCATTGACGTTCCTATCCAACGCTTTTGCACCGACAACGGGCATGCCTCGGGCCCTTCAGTACTTTGCTGAATGGAATCCAGTCTCAACGATGGTTGCTGCCTGCCGAGAACTCTTCGGCTTAAAGAATCAGTTTGGCGCAACCGCTGGATCATTTCCAAGTGAGCATCCTCTCACAATGTCGCTTATTTATATGGTTATTATCTTGGTGATATTTGTACCGTTGAGTGTTCGTAAATACAACAACGCAAATAAGAAATAGGAACTTGCAAAGTACAGAAGTTTTAGAATTGCTCGGCTTCTAATACGGCGACTTTTATTTCTTTTCCATTCGGCGCAGTGTATGTAACGGTTTCACCAATTTTTGCTCCGAGGACAGCAGAGCCAAGTGGGGATTTTTCGCTGTAAACATCGAGGTCTCCAGATGCAATCTCACGGGACCCTAAAAGAAATTTCATTTCATCTCCCGCAATATCAACAGTAATGATCATTCCTGGGCCAACTATTCCTGATTCGCCAGCAGGTGGTGCGCCAATGTGTGCATGCTCGAGCATGTGTTTGAGTTGGCGAATACGCGCTTCCATTTTTCCTTGCTCTTCGCGCGCGGCGTGATAGCCACCATTTTCTTTTAAGTCACCTTCTGAACGAGCAACTTCAATTTTCTTAATAATTTCGGTTCGTCCAGAACTTTCGAGCTGCTCAAGTTCAGCGCGCAAGCGATCGGCAGCTTCTTGTGTGAGCCATGTCTGGGTAGTCATAAGGGGGAAGTTTATGGGGAAGTGAGGCGACAGCGCGAGATGCCCGCATTTACCGCCTGAGAACGAGTAGGAATCACGCTTGTTCTCTCACTATGACCCGCGCCAGGTGCAATCAGGTCTTCGATCTCACCCACGACGTTTTTATCGAAATCAAGAGCAATGAGTGTGCAGGTAATCCCTACATCAGGATTTTTGCGGTCAACTGAGTATCGAATTTCAATTGTCCGATCATTGCGCGATTGGAAAGAAATCAACGTTGTAGAAATTTCCGGCCTTGAGTGATGCAACCCTGCCCAAACCAACCAACTTCCGCCAACTATAAAAAACACAAGTGCGGGTCCGCGCCAGCGCGATGGCCTTTGGCCATAGCGATCAGCTAATGAGAATTCGGTCACGGGGTGATTCTTTCAGAGAAACGGCGCGTGTGGTGAGCACTCATCTGAGCCTAAAAGTTGAGCGCGTGTCTGTGTGGCCGGCGTTGCGGAGTAAAGTTACAACTCCACAAAGGGGAGCAGATGTCGAAAAACGTTGAGATCGGAATTGCTGGATCACTGACAGTGTCTGTTTTAGTAGTTGCAGTTGCGCTCCTGCTTAGAAGTTTTTATGGCAGATATACGCGGTTAGTTAAACGCAAGGATGATGCACCAGAGTAAATTCAAGACTTTTCTCGCTCTTTGCGGAGTGCTAATAATTGCCGCAGGGTTTGCAAGTCTTGGAATGTGGCAATGGGATCGCGCACAACTTTCTCGTCAAACTATCAAAATTGATACAACCCTGGTTTCTTTGGAATCAATCGCGCAACCTCGTATTGCACTTCCTTCGGCAGCCACGCTTCGACATGTGCGGGTTGAAGGAACTTACGAAACTACTTTTCTTGCACCTAATCAAGAGGATGCTCGCGGAGTGCGCGGAGATTGGGAAGTTGGTTTACTCCATACTAAATCTGGTGGGGCTATTTTGATTGCTCGGGGGATCGCACCGATGCCTTCTCTTATTTCAGGTACAGGCAATATTTCTGTCAACGGAATCTTGATGCCTCACCAAAGTGACAATTACGCGCCGAAAAAACAAGGCGTACTAGCTCGATTGGATAGCGCATTAATTTTGAATCAAACCGCGTTAGATCTCTACGACGGATACATCATTGCGCAGAGCGAAACTCGTGGAGGAGTTGAAATTGCAGGTGCAAGAATTGACCCACCCAAGCCTCGAACGGCTGTGCCGGGGTTTTACTGGCAACACATTTCTTATGTAGTTATCTGGTGGCTAATGGGCGCAATTGTGGTATTTCTACCTTTCTATAACCGGTTAGTTAGAAGTAGAGTTCAACCAGAATCTCATGCAGATGAGCAACCAAAGGAAACGAGGGCATAAATGAGCGGAGCAATACTGCGTTACCGCGTTATGGCATGGGTCGCCGGAGTTATGTCGTTGCTGCTCTGGTTTGTGTATATGCCAGTTAAGTATCTCTTTGATGCGCCAGATCTTGTGAGTAAATTGACCTGGATCCCCATGATTCATGGCATGCCTATTTACCCTCTTTATGTTCTTGCTGCCCTAAACCTTTCAATTAAAGCCAAATATCCGATTACGAAAATGATTGGATTTATTTTGGCCGGAACTCTTCCCGTCGCTTCCTTCATTGCCGAACGCCGAGTTGTAACTGAGAATAAATAGAAATCCACGAGTAGCGAATTAAAAAGATGTTTAGAGCGCTCACATCGGGCTTGCGACGCTTTATAAAATCTCTTCTCTACCCACTTTACGAAAAGCGACTTGCTCAATCCCTTGATTTTTCTCAAACTCCACACCATGTCGGCGTAATTTTGGATGGTAACCGTCGCTGGGCGAAAGCAAATCCTGATCAAGAAAGCCCTGATGGAGTTGGAATTAATTCATCGGCACGTGGCCATAAGGCCGGTGCAGAAAAAATCGTTGAATTCCTTGGATGGTGCCAAGAAGCCCAAGTTCACGTTGCAACGCTCTGGTTGCTCTCTACTGAAAATCTCAATCGAAGCGCTGAAGAACTTCAACCGCTTCTTGAAATTATTGGCACGACGGTAAAAACTCTTGCAGAAAAACAGCGATGGCGAATTAAGCCAGTGGGTGCGCTAGACCTGCTTCCAACGTGGCTACAAGCCCTATTAACTGATGCCGAAAATGACACTAAAGAAGTCAATGGAATTGAAGTCAATGTCGCAATTGGTTACGGCGGACGACGCGAGATTGTGGACGCGGTGAAAAGCTATCTAAATTTTGCCTCAGATAAAGGTCTAGACATTAAGAGCGCAAGCGAGCACCTCAGTGTCGATGAAATCGCGAACTTTCTATACACCGCTGGCCAGCCAGATCCTGAATTAGTTATTCGCACATCTGGAGAACAACGCTTATCTGGATTTCTCTTATGGCAAAGCGCGCACTCTGAGTTCTATTTTTGCGAAGCGTATTGGCCAGATTTCAGGCGGGTAGATTTCTTGCGTGCCTTGCGCTCATATTCGATGCGCCATCGTCGCTTTGGCGCATAAAAGCATTCTGTAAAACTTAAGTGAATTGTAAAAATCCATAGCGCGTGTCGCTAAGCAAGAAGGCGTGTACGTTCTACATTTTGCCAATCAGCGCTAACCACGAGCGAGGACGCTTCATCCCTACTAGTACAACTCCAAAGAATGAGAGAACCGCGCTTGACGGCTCAGACCGCTAAGAAAACGTATGTTCTTGATACCAGCGTTTTGCTGGCCGATCCTGGTGCGCTCCTTCGCTTTGCTGAACATGAAGTAATCATCCCAATCGTTGTCATTGGTGAGTTAGAAACTAAACGCGATCACCCTGAATTAGGTTTTTTCTCCAGGGCCGCCCTTCGAGCCCTTGATGATTTACGCGTCACGCATGGCCGACTTGATCAGCCCCTTGTTATTACCCCCGAAGGCGGAACGCTTTCGGTCGAACTCAATCACTCTGACCTCACATCATTGCCTCAAGGATTCTTGCGAGATGGCACCAATGATTCAAGAATTTTGGCTATTGCTCGCAATCTCATGGCCGATGGGCGCGATGTTGTATTAGTAAGTAAAGATTTACCTTTGCGCGTTAAAGCATCTTCTATGGGAATCGAGGCAGAGGAGTATCGGGCCGAGTTGGTTTCCAATAGTGGCTGGACCGGAATGGTGGAACTCACCGTCGGGTCTCACGTCATTGATGACTTGTATTCCTCAGACCATGCCGACCATGAAGATGCGCGCACTCTTCCTTGCCATACAGGTGTGGTTCTCCATTCAGATAGAGGAAGTGCGTTGGCACGCGTGACACCTGAAAAGAATTTGACGTTAGTTCGGGGTGATCGATCTGTTTTTGGTTTACATGGCCGAAGTGCCGAGCAACGAGTTGCTCTAGAAATCTTGCTCGATCCAGAAATTGGAATTGTTTCTCTCGGCGGGCGAGCAGGTACTGGCAAAAGTGCGCTCGCTCTATGCGCCGGTCTTGAAGCGGTGATGGAACGGCGCCAACATAAAAAAGTCGTGGTCTTTCGACCGCTTTATCCGGTTGGCGGTCAGGAGCTTGGCTATCTACCCGGTAGCGAAGGTGAGAAAATGTCACCCTGGGCCCAGGCCGTTTTTGACACGTTAGGTGCACTCGTTAGCCAACCGGTTATCGATGAAATTATGGAACGTGGCCTTATTGAAGTTCTTCCCCTTACCCATATCCGCGGGCGCTCGCTCCACGACTCCTATGTCATCGTTGATGAAGCCCAATCCCTCGAACGCGGAGTTTTGCTTACCGTTTTATCTCGGATCGGACAGGGTTCGCGCGTTGTCTTGACCCACGACGTCGCCCAACGCGATAACTTGCGAGTGGGACGCCATGATGGAGTTGTCGCTGTTGTTGAAACCCTTAAGGGCCATCCACTTTTTGCCCACATCACCTTGACCAGAAGCGAGCGCTCGGCAATTGCGGCTTTGGTAACCGAACTCTTAGAGGGCCCGGCTCCGAGTTAGGACAGGGCAAGGAGTTAGATGAGTTGAAAGGGGCCAGAACTACCCCTCTGAATAGGTCACAGTAACATTTCGGACAAATCGGACTTTCCCCTTACTGACCTGCACTTTTACTTACCCACAGGCAGTAGGTTTTCTGAGAATTCTCGCGCCACGCGTGTTTGGATTTGCCCTCACCACCCCTTATTGCCACCCTTAAACCCTTCCCCCCGGTCCTAGAACCCTTCATTGGGTTCTATACGACTTTGCTTGCGAGTTCATTGGAAGCAAAAGTTGCAAGGCTCGGACGGAAGAACGACGAGGGATCTGGCACAAGGCCAGTGAGAGTGAAAGGAAGGGAGGTCCCACATGGCACGTTCGCTACGCCGATTCTGCACATGGACGACCTCTGCCTGGCTCAGCGTGCTTGCTCTGGTTTTCATCGCCTCAGTCCAGCCAAGCGCCTACGGTCTTGAGTTTCCTACAACGACCCATGTTTCGGTTGCAGACGCCTTCGACCTTACGGTTTCACCTACCGCAGCTGTTGGAAACAACATGGTTGGCGAAAACCAGACCCCAACGATTATTTCCTCCAATGAATTAGCCATGGTCTCCTTAGTGAGCAAGAGCGTTGAAATGGCTCGAACTCCAACAGGTGCCAAGGTCGTAGCCAAAGGAATTATGTCTAGCGAATACGGCTGGAATAACTATCAATACTCGTGCCTACAAACTCTCTGGACTCGAGAGAGTCATTGGAACTACAAGGCGCATAACAAGCGATCTGGCGCTCACGGTATTGCGCAAGCGCTACCTGCAATCAAGATGGAAGTTATTGCAACCGATTGGCGCACCAACCCAATGACACAAATACGTTGGGGACTTCACTACATCGACCTTCGCTATTCGACACCGTGCAATGCGCTCGCCAAGTTCAAGCGAAGCCACTACTACTAAATAAGCCGTTTTTCTAAAAACACAATTGCCGGTCCAGCAAATCAAGCCAGCTTTCTAAACCGAACCGGGCTTACCAATAGTCATAGGGCGCAAAGTTTCAGCAAAGAAATCATTTCCCTTATTATCAACAACAACAAATGCTGGGAAATCAACAACATCAATTTTCCACACCGCTTCCATACCTAAATCTTCAAAATCCAGCACCTCAACTTTTTTAATGCAATCTTGAGCTAGGCGAGCAGCGGGCCCACCGATGGAGCCAAGATAGAAACCACCAAATTCTTTACAGGAGTCAGTGACCGCTTTGGAACGATTTCCTTTTGCCAACATCACCATTGAGCCACCATGTGATTGGAAATAATTTACATATGAATCCATACGGCCAGCAGTCGTTGGTCCAAAGGAACCCGATGCATAACCTTCTGGAGTCTTGGCCGGACCTGCGTAATAAACAGCGTAATCGCGCAAATATGAAGGCATTGGCTCGCCAGCTTCCATTGCTGTGCGGATACGCGCATGAGCTAAATCGCGAGCCACGACAAGGGTTCCGGTGAGTGAAAGACGAGTCTTTACCGGACATGTGCTGAGTTGCTCTAAGACTTTTTCCATACCTTGATTGAGGTCGATAGTGATTAAGTTTGCATCCGATTCGATGAGATGCGCCTGTGTTGTGTCAGGCAAGAAATGAGCGGGATCTCGCTCGAGGTCTTCAATGAAAATACCTTCGTGCGTAATTTTTGCTTTGGCCTGGCGATCTGCAGAGCATGAAATCGCAATTGAAATAGGTACTGATGCGCCATGACGTGGAAGGCGCACTACACGTACATCGTGGCAAAAGTATTTTCCTCCGAATTGCGCGCCAATTCCTAGCGTGCGAGTGAGTTTAAGAACTTCTTCTTCAACTTCTAAATCTCTAAAGCCATGTCCGGTTGCAGGGTCACCTGACGTTGGAAGGGAATCGAGGTATTTAGTGCTGGCAAGTTTGGCCGTTTTTACGTTGTGCTCTGCACTGGTGCCACCGATAACAATTGCTAGGTGGTAGGGAGGGCATGCAGCTGTTCCGATGGAGCGAAGTTTGTCGGCAACCCAAGTATAAAAAGTATCTGGGTTAAGAACCGCTTTTGTTTCTTGATACAGGAATGATTTGTTTGCGCTTCCGCCACCCTTTGCGATGAACAAGAAGGAATACTCATCCGGGTGATCTGAATCGGCATAGATTTCAATTTGTGCGGGCAAGTTATTGCCAGTGTTCTTTTCTTCCCACATCGTGATGGGAGCCATTTGCGAATAACGTAAATTCAATTGTGTGTAAGCGTTATAAATACCCTGGGCCACTGCCCGCTCATCTTTAGTCGAAGTGAGAACAGATTGACCCTTTTTACCCATAACAATTGCAGTTCCCGTGTCTTGGCACATCGGCAAAATTCCACCCGCAGCAATGTTTGCGTTCTTAAGTAGATCAAGTGCCACGAATCGGTCATTAGGGGAACTTTCTGGATCTTTCAAGATGTTTGCTAATTGCTGGAGGTGAGCACTGCGCAAATAGTGATTGATGTCGTGCAGTGCTGTTTCTGAAAGAGTTGTAATTGCCTCAGCAGAGATTTCCAGAAAAGTCTTATCACCGTGTTTTACGGTTTTAACTCCTGCATTTCCAAGATGGCGGTATTTAGTTTCATCTTTTCCAAGTGGAAGTAAATCCTCATATCCAAATGTTGGGCTCATGGCTTTGGCTTAATCGCTTCTAGTTTTGCTTTCGCACCATCAAGCCATTCTTGGCAAATTTTTGCTAACTCTTCTCCACGTTCCCAAAGTTTTAAGGATTCTTCTAACGTGGCACCGCCTGCTTCAAGTGAGGCGACAACATCGCTGAGTTCATCGCGTGCTGCTTCATACGAAAGCTTCTTAGCATCGGTGGCCATGGGCTAAATCTACTCTCCCCTTTGATCAACAGTTGCGCCTAAATCTCCAAGTGCAAGGCGGATTCGAAGTTTATCCCCGTCGCGAAGGGTTTTCGGATTGCGCGCAATCGCCCCATCTGCGAGTTGGACCACCGCATAACCGCGATCTAACGTTGCTTGTGGTGAGAGAGATCTCACTCGTGCACTGATGTGAAGCAGCTCATCGCGCGCCATTGCAATTGCGTTACTGGCACTTCGATGTGACCGCTCGCGCAAACCTTGGAGAATCTCTTGGCGAGAATTTACGATGACGAGTGGGTCTTTAAGAACGGGGCGCTGGCGAAGGCTTGAAATCAATTGATTTTCCAGGTCAAGCATCGAGAGAATTTTTCGACGAGTGCGGTCGCGAAGAGTATTGATGAGTGCAATTTCTTCAGATATATCGGGAACTACTTTCTTTGCTGCATCCGTTGGCGTTGATGCACGAACATCGGCAACGAGATCCAGCAGCGGCGCATCTTGCTCGTGGCCTATCGCACTAACAATCGGTGTTTGGCATGAAGATGCAAGCCGGACCAAACTTTCGTCAGAGAATGGCAATAAATCTTCGAAAGATCCACCTCCACGCGTAATGATGATGACGTCAACTAATGGGTCTGCTTCTAACTCGCGAAGGGCTGCAGAAACTTCTACGACAGCAGCAGCACCTTGAACTGCAACTTCGCGAATTTCAAACTCCACTGCGGGCCATCGCCGCTTTGCATTCTCTACAACATCTTTTTCAGCAGCACTATTTCTTCCACAAATTAATCCAACTTTTCTAGGCAAAAGCGGGAGTGGGCTTTTACGAGAATCAGCAAAAAGACCCTCTTTCGCAAGAACTGCTTTGAGTGCTTCAAGGCGAGCAAGTAATTCACCAATTCCAACTTGGCGAATCTCTTTAGCTGAAAGTGAAAGAGTTCCGCTTTTTGTGTAGAAGGAAACTTTTGCATGGATGACAACGCGAGCATTAGGTGGCAAAGGGGAAACCGGTGCAAGCACAGTGCGGTGACACATCACTGAAATGCTCATATCTTCACTTGTATCTCGAAGGCGCATAAAAGCCATACCTGTGCGCTCATTAATTTCTGAAAGTTCGCCTTCAATCCAGATGGGACCTAAGCGGTCGAGGTAATCCTTAAGCGCGCTAGAAACAACGCGTACCGGGGCCGGGGATTGCGCAGAAGTTTCCAACACGCGGTGATACTAATCGACCTAATAGACTACGTGCCATGTCTAAGAGAGTGCTTCTCGCTGCGCCACGTGGATACTGCGCTGGAGTAGATCGCGCCGTTGTAACGGTTGAGAAAGCCATTGAGCTCTATGGCGCTCCGGTTTATGTTCGAAAGCAAATTGTTCACAACAAACATGTTGTTGCAACGCTTGAAGCACGGGGAGCGATTTTCGTTGATGAAACTGACGAAGTTCCAGAAGGCTCCCTTGTGGTTTTCTCGGCACACGGAGTTGCCCCTTCAGTACATGACGATGCTGCGAAGAGGAATCTCAAGACGATAGATGCCACGTGTCCTCTTGTGACAAAAGTGCACCATGAAGCGCGACGTTTTGCAGCAGAAGACATTGAAATCTTGCTTATCGGTCATGAAGGGCATGAAGAAGTTGAGGGCACCGCTGGTGAAGCCGTAGGAAAAGTGCAATTGGTGGACGGGCTAGACCACATTAAAGACTTGAAAGTTAAAGATGAAAACAAAGTTGCCTGGCTAACGCAAACAACATTAAGTGTGGACGAAACCCTTGCCACTGTTGCTGCGCTACGTGAGAGATTTCCTAACATTATTGATCCGCCAAGTGATGATATTTGCTATGCCACGCAAAATCGCCAAGTCGCAATTAAAGAAATTGCACCTCGCGCAGAATTAGTGTTAGTCGTTGGTTCCACCAACTCGTCTAATTCAGTACGTTTGGTTGAAGTTGCGAAGGAATACGGGACACCAAACGCGTACTTGATTGACTTTGCAGCCGAAGCTAAAGACGAATGGCTTGCTGGGGTGAGCATCGTTGGCGTAACAAGTGGAGCGTCTGTGCCAGAGATATTGGTGCGTGACCTACTTGATTGGCTGGCAGCACGAGGATTTAGCGATGTGGAAACAGTTACCGCCAGTGAAGAATCACTCCTTTTCTCCTTGCCTCATGAACTTCGCAAAGATCTAAAAGCTGCAGGACTGGAAACATCTACGCATTCTTAACGGCTAGTCCACTCAGAAAGTTTTCTACTCTGCGCCGGGCCCAATTACGAACGTGGGACAGGGCCATTACCCACTGAGAAATCTTATGCACACCAGGTGCCCGTACATATCTCAACCCATGAGCATTCCCCAACAATCCTCCCGTAGTACGTAACTTCACGTGACTATGTCCTTAAGGAGCTTGTTATGAAAATCAAGGCATTGACTTCATTCGGCGGAAGAAATGAGAAGCAATTTTCGCAAGATAAAGAAATTGAACTCAGCACAACAAATAGCTTCATAGAGAAACTCACTTCAGTCTATGTACGTAGGGTTCTATTCTTTTCACAAAAAATTAAAGGTTTTTGGAATCTGAGTAATAGATTTATCGAACCTCAAAATCTTCGCGATGAGCGGGGAGATGTGCCGGGATGGGTGCTCGTGGTCCTCATGACAACCGGGCTCGTTACCGCTATTTGGACAATTGCTGCGCCTCGCTTAAGCACCATCCTTCGCAACTCTCTTGATTCTATGAACGGTATTAGGTAGTTGGCTGGAAGCGCACATGAGCCGATCGCCTCACGATGAAGAAGGTAATAGCAAGACTTCGCCAAGAAGAAGGAAGCGTCGAAAGCACTCTCGTAATTATTCCTCTATTGGTGCTTTTCCTGATTGCGATTGAATTGATTATTACAATCAACTATAGAAATCTCGATTTGTCGTATCTGCAATCCTCTACCAGCTCTACTGCACTTGATAATTCTTTTTCTGCAGATGATGAGGTTGTAAGTTTCCAAGATCGAAGTTCTGGTCAGACATTAAACCTGCTTATTTCACATCAAAAACGCGCAATTCCACAGTTGATCCCGCAAATTCCCCTCCTATTAAACGTGAAAACACATCGTACGGATGTGGAGGCAATCGCCGTACTGGAGTCAGCTCCGTGATGAATCAAACCTCTCTTGCACCAGGGACGATGATGAGACGTAAGCGATTTCATAAATGTGTAGAGGCGCTCAAAAGTCAGTCAGGTAGTGCATCGGTGGAATTTATCGTTTTGGCCGTTCCGCTATTTCTTCCCATTTATCTTTACTTGACCACATTTTCGCACGTGAGTAGCGCAGAGTTGAATGCGAGATCTCTAGTCAGAGAAGTAGTTCGTGCCTATGTAACAAGTCAGAATTTGGATTCTGCACAAAGCAGAGCGGAGTTCGTTTTGAACTATGGTGCTCAAAGATTGGGATTTTCTAGTGATGAGATCTCCACGATGAAGCTCAATATTTCTTGTTCAGTACGGAACTGTTTGGAGCCTGGAGAGCGGGTTGAAGCTCAATTAGAACTTCGGTTAGCAGATGCTCATCGGACGGTGAACGTTAGTGCGCAACAGTATGTGTCCCCATGGCAGTGATACGTAAGAAGTTTTCAAAGCACCTTTCCACAATAAAAGAAAATGAAGGCTCTGTCGCTGTTTTGACTCTAGGGCTATTTCTTATGACATTGGCCTTTGCAACTTTGATGACAGATATAGCGAGCATTGCAATAGCTAAACGTTCGTTAATTCATGCCAGTGAGGCAGCGGTAGTACGGGCAGTCCAAAGTCTTGATGAAAGCAGTTATTACAATGGTAAAAACGCAATCGCGATCCCCATTAATTGTTCGATGGCGCGAATGAAGGTGATCCAAGAGTTGGGGCTCTGGATGCAAGGTGGAGGGCAGATGTTAAGACCGGAGTTGGTGGAAATCGCTTTAGTTGATTTTTATTGTTTAGATAATGTAATAAGAATCAGCACCACCGCCAAAGCCAAACTTCCATTCCGTTTACCAAATTCCACATTGGTCAATGTTGACATTCATGCCAGCGTTGGGGCTCAAAGCAACAGGCAGAATTAATCTTCAATGAGATTTCTGGGTACTCTTGCCCTATGGCTGCGCGCGAATACGATGTTGAAATTGGTGTCATCGACGCGACCCTTGTTTCTATTGAGAAAGTCCTAGACCTTCCAAAGCTACGCAAGAATGCAATTGCATTTGAAGAAGCCGCCGGAGTTCCAAATCTCTGGGACGATCCTGAAAATGCGCAGAAAGTAACAAGTAAACTCTCAAGAGTTCAGAGTGAAATTAAGCGCTTAGTTGATCTTCGCCAGCGGGTTGAAGATTTGCCAATCTTGATTGAATTAGCCCAGAACGAATCCGATGAAGGTGCACTCGCCGATGCAGAACGCGAACTCGATTCTGTTAAGAAAGCGGTGGGCGAACTTGAGGTACAAACATTACTTAACGGTGAATACGATGATCGTGATGCCCTCATCACGATTCGGTCTGAAGCAGGTGGCGTAGAGGCAGCAGACTGGGCAGAGATGCTTATGCGCATGTATCTGCGATATTGCGAGCGACACAATTTTCCGGTTTCGGTGTTAGAAACTTCCTATGCAGAGGAAGCCGGAATCAAATCAACAACTTTCCGAATTACAGCTCCCTATGCATATGGAACGCTTTCAGTAGAGCAAGGAACTCACCGATTAGTTCGCATATCTCCCTTTGATAGCCAGAGTCGTCGCCACACATCGTTTGCAGGAGTGGAAGTTGTTCCTGTTGTCGATCAAAGCGATCACATTGATATTGATGAAAAAGACATTCGCGTTGATGTTTATCGCTCCTCAGGTCCTGGTGGTCAAGGAGTTAACACAACAGATTCTGCTGTAAGAATTACACATATGGCCACAGGCATTGTTGTTTCCTGCCAAAACGAACGTTCGCAAATTCAAAATAAAGCAACGGCAATGGCAGT
>CAILKF010000045.1 GCA_903834705.1 uncultured Actinomycetes bacterium | reverse complement strand
TCTTAGCAGCTGCCTTCTTGCGACGCTTTGGAGCTGCTTTCTTAGCAGCTGCCTTCTTGCGACGCTTTGGAGCTGCTTTCTTAGCAGCTGCCTTCTTGCGACGCTTTGGAGCTGCTTTCTTAGCAGCTGCCTTCTTGCGACGCTTCTTTGGTGCTGCTGCCTTAGCAGCGGCCTTCTTACGACGCTTTGGTGCTGCCTTCTTAGCAGCGGCCTTCTTGCGGCGCTTTGGAGCAGATTTCTTAGCTGCAGCCACGTAACTTCTCCTATCGGAATGGTTCGATCCGTCACCGAACCTGTTCAAGGATAAGGGTGTCATTGATTCACAAATAATGCCAGCATTCTGTGACAAATATTTCATGGTGTGTCGCAAATTCTTTTTTTAATATTTTTATGCTTTCACGGGATTTTTAGTAAATATTTTTCGCTAAATAAAGTTTTATTCCGAAATTTTGCGAATTTTTCGTTCTCGAACGGCAAATTCGTTGGTTTGGAGGTCAAATTTTCGGAATTTGGGGAGAAATCCGGCCAAAATTGCGACAACAATGACGCAAATAATCCCTCCAGAAGTTACCGAGAAGGTCAATGAAGTAGCCGATGCGATTGTGGCGGCTCGAAGTTGTCCTGCAAGTGGTCCGACCGAATAAGAAAGTAATTCGATACCTGCAAGTCGTCCGCGGAATTCGTCGGCAATGGTTTGGTTCCACAAAGCTTTGCGAAGGAGTGCACTGACCATGTCCGATGCCCCGGCAAGGACCAGAAATAATAAGACAAGTGGCAGCCAGTGGACGAGTCCGGCCAAAGCGATGGCAACTCCCCATCCGATTGCGGCCCAAATAATTGCTCGACCATGGAATCTGAAATCTTTCATCCATCCGCTCGTCAGGGTAATGACAATTGCCCCTGCAGTTCCCGAAGCGTAGAGAAATCCAAGTGCCCAAGGCGCACCAAGTTGATCTGCCCAAAATGGAAAGAGAGCATTTGGCATTGCAAAAAACATTGCCGCCAAATCTACGAGATATGTTCCTAATAAATCTTCGCGATTGAATGCATAGCGCAGACCCTCTAATAAGCCTGCCAGAGATGGCTTTTGGGCTAGGGGATTTGCAGGGACCGAACCAACTTTGAGAAGAAGTAGTAGGGAAATAATGAAAGTAACTACATCGACAAAGTATCCAACTGAAACAGATGACGTTGAAATGATGACTCCACCAATTGATGGACCAACGATCACTCCAAACTGCCACCGCAAACTCATCAGCGCACTTGCTGATGGTAAATCTCCATGGCCGACGATCCGAGGCAAGATGGCATCTGCACTTGGTCGTTGCAAGCCATCGACGGCTGCAAATAATCCGGCCACGATGTAGATCAGTAGCAGACTTGGAGAGGAGGAGAGGGAATTGAGAAGCAAGATGGATGTCAGTACTAATGAAGCGGCCTCGGTGGCCCAGATCATTTTCTTTCGGTCGACCGAATCGGCAAGGACCCCACCATAGATACCAAAAATAATGAGGGGAATTATTTCAACTGCCCCACTGATGCCTACCGCGAGGTATGAATGGGTCATTTCTTTGATCTGAAATGGGATAGCAACGTAGGTAATCATCGATCCGATGTAAGAAATGAACCCAGCAGACCATAAATATCGAAAATCTCGGTATTTTTTTAGTGAAGTGAGGTCAATACTGAACTTGGACATCAGTGAAAGGTCTGGTCCGGCCCCGGAAATGCTCCAGATGCAACATCGCGTGCCCATTCGGCAGTTGCGTCCAACATTTCCTTGCGAATTGTGCGATAAGCCTTTGCCAATTTTGGTGGTTTCTTAGTTAGACCCATGAGGTCTGTCCAGACCATAACCTGTCCATCACAGCCATTTCCGGCACCTATTCCAATGGTGGGAATCGTGAGGGCTTGCGTTATGTGAATCGCCAATTCTGCTGGGACTAGTTCTAGAACGATTGCAAAAGCACCAGCTTCCTGCATCGCAAGCGCGCTATCAATAATCACTTGGCCATCGTCGCGTCCCTGGACTCGATAGCCACCGAGTTGGTGGAGGGATTGGGGAGTGAGTCCCAAGTGACCCATGACGGGAATTCCGGAGGCAACTAGTTTTCGCACGTGTTCTATATGTGCGCCTTCTAGTTTTACCGCGTGCACACCAGCCTCTTTGAAAAACCTAACCGCTGTTGCAAGGGCTTGATCGGGTGATGCTTCGTAGGATCCAAAGGGCATATCGGCAACAACCATTGCGCGAGTAGATCCCCTTACGACCGCGCGGGCAAGAGGAATAAGTTCATCAACAGTAACTGGGATTGTGTTCTCTTCACCGAGAAAGTTATTGCCAGCGCTATCGCCCACAAGTAAGACTGGGATTCCGGCCTCATCAAAAATCGATGCAGTCAATTGTTCATAGGAGGTGAGCATCGGCCATTTTTCATTACGGGTTTTGGCGCTTGCCAGATCTCGAATAGTTATTCGTCGATGTTGAGCTCCGCCGTAAAGGCTTTCTGACATGTCAATCCTCCAACCTCATGGCCTGAAGATCAGGTCCCTGGGAGCGCCAAGTTTAGCGCGCCCATTAGACTCTTATCTATGCCCCAGAGCGCTGGCCAGTTGCGATTAGCACTTGCGCAGATCAACCCAACAGTGGGAGATCTGAGCGCAAATGCGCTCTTAATTGCTCAATCCATTGAGCAAGCATCTAAAGCCGGGGCGCATGTACTACTTTTCCCAGAGATGGTTGTGACGGGATATCCGGTTGAAGATTTAGCGCTTCGATCCTCATTTCGAATGGCAAGTAAGCAGGCAATAATTGATATTGCAGCGAATGCACAAAAGAATGGGTATGGCGATCTCGTTTTGGTCGTTGGGTACCTAGACGAATCAACCAAAGCTCTGAGCCAACCACACCAGCAAGGCAAACCTGTAGGTGGGCCGCAGAACTGCGTTGCAATTATTCACGGTGGAGAAATAAAAGCCCGTTATGCAAAACACCACCTACCGAACTACGGCGTCTTTGATGAATTCAGAAATTTCGTACCTGGAGAAAAAACCTTGGTAGTCCGTATACATGGTGTCGATGTGGGAATCGCAATTTGTGAAGATATTTGGCACCCCCTTACGGAGCTACAAGCCAGGAAGCCCGGGTTGGTTTTAGTCCCCAATGGCAGTCCTTATGAGCGAAATAAGGATGACCGCAGATTGGCCCTCGTTCAACAAAGGGCTCAAGAACTAGATGCGCCGTTAGCTTACGTCAACATGATTGGCGGGCAAGATGATTTAGTTTTCGACGGTGACTCGATTGTTGTCGACGGTAGCGGAAAAGTTATTTGCCGAGCAGAACAATTTGAAAGCGCTTTAGTTGTACTCGATCTCGAATTGGCGCTCGCTACATCTACCCCGGATGTAGTTATTTCAGAGAATGCACTTGATCCCTATACCGCTCTAAAGCCATTGATTTCGGCTCGCTTGGATGACATGGCCGAAGTATGGAAAGCCCTTGTTATGGGAGTCCGGGATTACGTTTCCAAGAACAACTTCGCAACTGTGGCACTTGGCGTATCAGGTGGTATTGATTCAGCCCTCGTTGCCGCAATCGCAGTGGACGCAATTGGTGCCAAGAATGTTTACGGCATCGCACTCCCAAGCAAATATTCATCGGATCATTCGCTCAGCGATGCTTCGGCGTTAGCAACTAATACGGGTATGAACTATCGAGTCGTTGAAATTGAGCCAATGGTTGGGGCCTTTATTAGCGCTCTTGAACTTAAAGGTTTAGCTGAAGAAAATGTTCAAGCACGTGTCCGCGGAACAACGCTGATGGGTCTTTCTAATCAAGAGGGACACTTGATTTTGGCCACTGGTAACAAGAGTGAACTCGCAGTTGGTTACTCGACACTGTATGGAGATGCGGTAGGTGGCTTTGCTCCCATTAAAGATATTTACAAAACCGATGTGTGGGCATTGGCCAAGTGGCGAAATGACCAGGCAATTCGCACAGGGCAAACTCCGCCCATTCCAACAGGTTCCATTACAAAAGAACCCAGTGCCGAATTGCGTCCTGGTCAAAAAGATTCAGATTCCCTGCCAGAGTATGGGCTACTTGATCAACTCTTACTTCGCTATGTTGATGGCGATGAAGGTGCAAAGGAATTAATTGCCGCAGGTTTTGAGGCCTCATTGGTAAATAGAGTAATTGCGATGGTAGATAAAGCTGAATACAAGCGTCGCCAATACCCACCTGGCACCAAAGTTTCATCCCGTGCCTTTGGAAAAGATCGCCGTTTACCCATTACCTCACGCTGGAAACAGGAATAGTCTCAAGGTTCCTGCAAGGTATTCGCAAGTAGTGCTTTTCCTGAATCTAGATAGAATTTACACATGTTTGAAATCCAGGGTTGGCTTTTCACCCGCCGTCGCATCATTGATTTTGGACGTATAACCACCTGCACTTGCTGAACTAATTACTGCTACATCAAAGTTTTTAGTTTGTATTTTTCTCTTTCAAAATCTAACAATTGGAGCAAATAGATGAAACTTTATAACAACATTACTGAAGTAGTTGGAAATACTCCGCTCGTTCGCCTTAATCGAATCACCGATGGCGCTAAGGCAAATGTTTATGCAAAGTTGGAGTTTTACAATCCAACCAGCACGGTAAAGGATCGAATCGGTATTGCCATGGTTGATGCAGCAGAAAAAGATGGCACCCTCAAGCCAGGTGGAACAATCGTTGAGGCTACTTCTGGCAATACCGGAATTGCTCTTGCCATGGTTGGGGCGGCTCGTGGGTACAAAGTTATTTTGACGATGCCTGATTCAATGTCTAAAGAACGTCGCACCTTGCTCAGAGCCTTTGGAGCAGAACTTGTTTTGACTCCAGCTGCCGAAGGCATGAAAGGCGCAGTCGCCAAGGCTGAGGAAATTGGCAAGACTCAAGGTGCAGTACTAGTTCGCCAATTTGAAAACGGTGCTAATCCTGCAATCCACCTCAAAACAACGGCAGAAGAGATTTGGAATGACACCGACGGAACAGTTGCTGCGGTCATTGCAGGAATTGGTACTGGCGGAACCATTACAGGTGTGGGCCAAGGATTAAAAGCACACAACCCCAATATAAAAATCTTCGCAGTTGAGCCAGCTGCTTCGCCTTTGCTCACTGGAGGAACTCCTGCCGGGCACCCGCTCCAAGGTATTGGTGCAAATTTCATTC
>CAILKF010000044.1 GCA_903834705.1 uncultured Actinomycetes bacterium | reverse complement strand
ATCTCAACAAATCGCTTCTCTAAATCGACTAGGGAACTCAAGAATAACTTGCACCTCATAGATCAACCCACTCTCATTCTTTATCCAATCCTGGAAAACCAAGGGGCACTTGCTCGCACGGGCGATGATTCTCTCTACATTGCCGATGAAATCTCCTCCCCATTTATTCGAGAAGTGGTTCTAGAAAATTCCTTTATTTCTTCGCAGAACGACCTTCCCGTGCTTGTGGAAGAATCATTGACTTTCATTAATGAAATCAATGATGCGCAAAGCGATGGGTACAACCCTGACGAGGACACAGAGCTAATCGAGGCAGAATTTCAATCAATCGTTGCTGGACTCTCTCTTGACCAATCGACTCCAAATACATTTCTTGATGATCTTGATTTCATTGATGAAGACGATCACTTCGAAATTCCAAATCCTCGCCTTTTGCCAATAAGAGATAAAGCAAAGAGAAATGCAATCTCCTTCATGATTATTGGGCCTCTATACGCGCTCATTGCAAGCATCACAGATTTCAATCCATTTGGTATTGAACCTTGGCCCGGAATTTTGGCACTCGTGGGAGGTCTGGCGTACTTTCTTTACTCAATACGAGATGACTTGAACGATGATGATGGGGCCGTTGTTTAGCTTTCCGCGAACTTCTTCAATTCTTTTAGCGCTAAATCAATCGTCATCTGCTCTTGTTTTTTTCGCATCATGGCAGGAACTGGCATCGACAGGGCAACGGTAAGTTCATACTTGACCACAGTCGTGTCCTCATCTTCTTCCGAAATAATGTATGCGCCATCCATCGCTGTCAATAAATCAGCATCGGAGAGCGAAAACTCTAAACGCGAAGGAGCGTTGCTCCAGTCATAATCCAAAATCACGCGATCTTTCATGACGCCAGCTTCGATGGAAAGCTTCACCGCTGTGGCCCGGCCTTCGCCATCGGTGCTTTGGACTTCGGCTGACTTTATTGATGTAGACCAGGTGGGATAGGAGGCAAGATCAAAGAGGATTTCTTGAACTCGCGCTAGAGGTGCTTCTATGGAAATTGTTCCCGTTGATATATCGCTCATGACATCTAGATTACCTCTTCCCGCATCACGCTTTCACGCGATAGCGTTGGCGCCATGAACGAAATTACCGTGCCAGCCCTTGTGCCCAATGCGACCTCAGGAAACCTCACACGATACATCGCTGACCGCGCCCAGGATGAACCTAATCGCATCGTCGTTTCTCGTCCTCTGGGCGACGGGTGGCAAAGTGTTACTGCTAAAGAATTTGAATCCGAAATTCGTTCGGCGGCAAAAGGTTTAGTTGCTTCTGGAATTGCGATTGGCGATCGAGTCGCAATTATGGCTCGAACACGTTATGAATGGACGGTCTTAGATTTTGCAATTTGGTATGCCGGCGCTTGCGTTGTACCTATTTATGACACGTCTTCTGCAGAACAAATCCAATGGATTCTGACCGATTCAGGCGCAACTGCTCTCATTGTTGAAACACCACTTTTGAAAGAGCTTGCGACACCGGTCCTTCCAGCACACACACTCAAACTTTGGACTATGACTGATGATGTGTTGCACGTTCTTGCCGAAGCTGGAACTTCAATTTCTGATGAAGAACTTGATCGTAGGAAAAATACTTTAACTCCCGAAAGTTTGGCAACACTTATTTACACTTCCGGAACAACCGGTAAGCCAAAGGGAGTGCAACTCACTCACGGTAATTTTCTTTCAGAGTGCGAGAACGTCGTACAAGGAGCAAAAGATCTTTTCCTAAAACCAGGTGGCTCAACGCTTCTATTCTTGCCAGTTGCGCATGTGTTTGGTCGAATGGTTCAGCTAGGAGCAATCGGTGCAGGATTACATATGGCCCATTGCAGTGACCCTGCGGGCCGACTACCCCACGATCTAGGAACATTTAAACCAACATTCGTTTTAGCTGTTCCCAGAATTTTTGAGAAAATCTACAACGGCGCAGAAGCACGTGCCGAGGCTGCAGGAAAGGGAAAGATATTCCGTAAAGCTGCTGAAGTAGCAATCTCATACAGCGAAGCAATGGATAGGGGACGAACTCCAATCTTGCTCTCTATCAAACACGCCCTTTTCGACAAATTGGTGTATTCAAAGATTCGAGCAGGCATGGGAGGCAGAGTTGAAGCTGCAATCTCAGGCGGTGCTCCACTTGGTTCCAGGCTAGGTCATTTCTATCGTGGAGCTGGTGTGCGAATTCTAGAAGGGTACGGATTAACTGAGACAACTGCGGGAGCAACTTTGAATTTAACAACGCAACACAGGGTGGGTTCGGTCGGGCGTCCGATTCCTGGAACTTCTATTCGCATCGCAGATGATGGTGAAGTTCTCATTAAAGGCGGAATTGTCATGCGCGGCTATTGGCAGAACGAGAGCGCTAATTCAGAAGTTTTGACAACAGATAATTGGTTTCGCTCCGGCGATCTTGGGCGACTCGATGACGAAGGATTCCTGTATATCGTTGGAAGAAAGAAGGAACTCATAGTCACCTCAGGCGGTAAGAATGTTGCCCCTGCTGTTTTGGAAGACCGACTCCGTGCACATCCGCTCGTCAGTCAATGTTTAGTCGTCGGCGATAACAAACCCTTTATTGCCGCATTGATTACCGTCGACGCAGATGCTCTCAAAGCTTGGGTTGCTGTCAACAAAAAAGATGGCAAAGCAGTTGCTGAACTAGTGCGGGATCCTGATTTGATTTCTGTTATTCAAACGGGAGTAGACGAGGCGAACAAAGCGGTAAGTAAAGCGGAATCGATACGTAAATTTGTCATTCTCCCAACTGACTGGACGATAGCTGGTGGGCAACTTACAGCGAAGTTATCAATCAAGAGACACGTTGTATCTCAAGAATTCGCCTCCGAGATTGAAGAGCTCTACAACTAGAGCGAGATAGATGACAAGCCTTGAGCGCATCCATCTAGCACAAGAACTTCACGATGGAATCGCTCAAGACCTGGTCGCAATTGGATACTCACTGGATCTACTACTTGCTGAGCCAGATACCGCAATTTCAGTAAGGAAAGAAATTCGAACGTTGCGATTTGCTGTTACAGGGTTGATTGAAAAAGTACGCGATGAAATGTTTGATCTTCGCAATGCACAATTGCCACCATTTACAGAAAGAGTGCACGATGAGGCGCGCCTACTTTTAGCCCGCTGCGCTGTCGAGCTAGACCTAGCTGATTGCATCTGGATTGAAAAGGATTCAAGGAATGAGCAGCTTCTGAAAATAGTGCGCGAGATCTTGCGCAATATTGTGGAACATTCCAAAGCAACGAGGGTGCAAATCTCCATGCAGTGCAATCAAAATAGTTTGCATCTGTTCATTCAAGATAACGGAATAGGTGGCGTTTCTCCTTCTTCTTACGGGATGGGATTGCTCGGAGTTTTTGAAAGAGCCTGCGCCATTGGGGCCGAGATTGATTGCACCTCAAATACTTCCGGTACAAGTTTTAGTCTGAAAGTTTCACATGAGAGATAATTCCGAAATCTCGATTGTCCTAGTTGATGATCACCAAGTCGTACGAGAGGGCCTAAAAACTGCCCTCACTGCCCATGGTTTTTCAATTGTTGGACAAGCGGGCTCAAAGAACGAAGCGCTGGCGCAGATTGCCCACAGTAATCCGAAAGTGATTGTCGTAGATCTTAATCTTCCCGATGGCAGT
>CAILKF010000043.1 GCA_903834705.1 uncultured Actinomycetes bacterium | reverse complement strand
CCTGTACCTAGGGCAACCATGTGGGAAGAAATTCGATTGAACTCCATCATCATGACGCGGATAGCGCTTGCACGTTCAGGTACGTCATTTGTAATTCCCAAGAGTTTTTCGACTCCGAGACAGTAAGCGGTCTCGTTAAATAGTGGAGCTAGGTAATCCATCCGAGTGACAAAAGTTACGCCTTGAGTCCAACTGCGGTACTCGGTGTTCTTCTCAATTCCGGTGTGCAGATAACCAATTCCACATCGAACTTCAGTAACAGTTTCACCTTCAAGTTCGAGAACTAAACGTAGAACTCCGTGTGTTGAAGGGTGCTGTGGTCCCATGTTAACGACAACACGTTCTTCTTTTGTTGCGCCAATTTCGGTGACAAGTGAATCCCAATCTCCACCGGTAACAGAGAAGACTGTTCCTTCAGTTGTTTCGCGCGAAGATGCATACGGATCAGTAATTGAACTCATTATTTGTATGACCTCCGCTCATTGGGAGGAGGAACAGTTGCACCTTTGTACTCAACTGGAATGCCACCGAGTGGATAATCTTTTCTTTGTGGGTGTCCACGCCAATCGTCTGGCATCAAGATGCGCGTTAAACCTGGATGGCCATCGAAAATAATTCCGAACATGTCAAACGTTTCGCGTTCGTTCCAGTTGTTGCCGGCCCACACTTCGACAAGTGAGGCAATATGTGGATCAGATTCTGAAACGGAAACCTCAAGTCGGACTCGCTGATTGCGCGTGATTGAAAGTAAAGGATAAACCGCATGAAGTTCGCGGTTAGCATCTGTTGGGTAATGAACTCCACTTACCCCAAGACACATTTCAAAAAGTAATTTGTCGCGTAAAATCATTGCAACTTCGTATAACTTCTCACGCTTTACATGCAGTGTGAGCTCGCCTCGGTCAACTACAACTTTTTCAATCGCGTTAGAAAAATCTGGGTAGGCACGTTCTAAGTCATCGGCAATATCGTCAAAATAACCACCATAAGGACGTTCGCTAGAACCAGGGGTAACCACGCTACGAACTAGCCCTCCGTAGCCGGAAGTGTCTCCAGTTCCCTGGGCTCCAAACATGCCTTGTTCGCTCATGCCAACAATCCCTTAAGTTGATGTGTTGGCTTTGCATTCATTGCAGCGGCTTCAACTTCTTTAATGATCTTCTCGCGGTTTGGTCCAAGTTTTTCATCGTAAATATGATCGTGCAATTTCAAGATTGCATCCATCAACATTTCTGGTCGTGGTGGACATCCAGGCAAGTAAATATCAACAGGAACTACGTGATCTACGCCTTGTACGATCGCGTAGTTGTTAAACATTCCGCCGGAAGAAGCGCAAGCGCCCATAGCGATAACCCATTTTGGCGCAGCCATTTGATCATAAATTTGACGAAGGACTGGTGCCATTTTATTTGAGACTCGGCCAGCAACAATCATAAGATCTGCTTGTCGTGGGGAAGCACGGAAAACTTCCATTCCGAAGCGAGCCAAATCGTAACGACCTGCACCCGCTGCCATCATTTCAATTGCGCAACATGCAAGTCCAAAAGTTGCAGGCCAGAGTGAATTCTTGCGCATGTAGCCAGCAAGTTTTTCAACGCTGGTAAGGACTAATCCACTCGGTAATTTTTCTTCTAGACCCACGATTAATCCCATTCCAATCCGCCACGACGCCAAACGTATGCGTACGCGACAAAAACTGTTGCGATAAAGATCGCCATTTCAACAAGTCCAAATAATCCTAACTTGTCAAAAGTAACTGCCCACGGATAGAGAAAAACAATTTCGATATCAAAAATAATAAATAACATTGCAGTTAAGAAATACTTAACCGGGAAACGTCCGCCTTCGGCAGCTTGTGGACTTGGTTCGATTCCGCATTCATATGCTTCTAACTTCGCGCGGTTGTAACGTTTTGGTCCAGTTATCGCAGCAATTCCAACCGATACAGCAGCAAAACCAAAACCAATTGCACCAATCACCAAGATTGGGACGTAGGGATTTGGGGCGGAAGTCATGGTGTCGAAATTCTAGGGTTCAAAAAGGCCACTGTTTTACCGCTAACCCTTGATAGCACTGTGAACTGCGACAACTCCCCAGGTCAGATTTCGCCATGTAACCGAGCTCCATCCTGAGGCAGAAATTCGCCCTGCTAAAGCCTTTTGATCTGGCCAACTTCGAATCGACTCTGCCAAATAGACGTACGCATCGGGATTGCTCGCGGTTCGAGCGGCAATTGCCGGCAGGGCCTTCATCAGATAGTTCATATACAGCACCCGAAAAGGCCTCCATGTTGGGTGGGAAAACTCGACTACCACCAGCCGGCCCCCTGGTTTGGTGACTCGAAGCCCTTGGGCTAGCGCCTTGTCGAGATCGGCCGTATTTCGAAGGCCAAAGGAAATTGTCACGAGGTCAAATGTCGCATCTGGGAATGGCAAATTGAGGGCATCGGCTTTAACGAAAGTCAGCTCTGGGTGGCGAGCGCGACCTTGAGTGAGCATGCCTTCAGAAAAATCAGATGCAATTACCTCGGCCCCGGCTTTGGCCAAAGGGGCACTGGATGAACCCGTACCTGCAGCCAAGTCGAGAATTTTCATTCCGGGTTTAGGCGCAATAATCGATGTGGTCGCCCGTCGCCATGCCCGCGTTCGGCCCACACTCAACAAATCGTTCATGAAGTCATAGCGCTTTGCCACGCCATCAAACATTTTCGCGACCTCAGAAGGCTCCTTATTGAGGTTGGCGCGGGACATGTACCCATTCAAGCGCAGAGTAGGCTTCGGCGACAAATCAAAATCAGTGAATTCTTACCTACCATCACTCGCGAAAGCGTGATTGAGCAAAGGGGCGACAATGTCAACGATTTCCTTGAAAAGCGCAGTATTTCCACGCACATCTGTGCTCAATAATGCGCTTCTAGTTGCGACCGGCACCATATTCATTTCAGCAATGGCTCAAATCGCACTTCCGATCCCTGGCTCACCTGTTCCTGTTACAGGGCAAACCCTTGCAGTTCTCCTGATTGGCACCAGTTACGGCGCAACCCTTGGATTAACAACGCTACTTACATATCTATTAATAGGAATCGCTGGTGCGCCAGTTTTCGCAAGCGGTGGTCACGGAATTGAAAGATTAACTGGCGCAACCGGTGGCTACATCATTGGGATGGTAGTTGCTTCATTTATTACTGGTGCACTTGCTGGTCGACGTTGGGATCAACGCTTTGTCACAGCAATTCCAACCATGTTACTTGGAAATGTAATTATCTTCGGATTTGGTGTGACGTGGTTGCATGCTGTCACTGACAAGAGTTGGTCGTGGGCAGTGAGTGCTGGATTAACTCCATTTATTCTTGGTGAAGTTTTGAAAATAGCAATTGCTGGAACTTCACTTCCGCTTGTGTGGCGCAAGATCCAGAAGTAAATATTTATTGTGCCCCAATTAATTCCTGTAACAACAACGCGACTAGGTGAGCATCTTCCATTATTGGAATTGCTTCCAGATGATCAACCACTTTCTTGGATACGTGGTGGTGACGGAATGGTCGGCTGGGGAGTTTTTGCTCAAACCACAGTAAGGGGCCCTGATCGTTTTACTCAAGCTCGCAATTGGTGGCATCAACAGTTAGAAAAATTCGCAATAACTGATTAAGTTCATATAACTGGTACTGGTCCAATACTTTTCACATCTTTTTCATACTCCCAGACAGATGACTCTGTTCTCATCATTCCCAAAGTTATTGTTGGGATGAAAGGTGGAAAATCTTGGATTACGTGGATAGGTGATGAACCGCAACCATCTCTTCGAGAAAATCCAGACTTTCTGAAAGCGCCAACGTATACATGGAGCAATGGGACTAATTCGACGGATGAGTGGAAGGAAAATATCTCCACTGCCGTTAAAAAGATCCAAGACGAAAAGATTGAAAAAGTCGTGCTGGCTCGGGATTTAAATGCGGTGGCATCTGCACGTATCGATCCGCGACTAATCCTTCGAAACTTAGCCGAGCAATACCCTTCTACGTGGTGCTTTTCAGTCGATGGACTTATTGGAGCAACTCCGGAACTTTTGTTGCGCTTAACACGCGGGATGGTGACATCACGAGTCCTCGCAGGAACCATTAGTAAAACTGGAGATGATGAAAAAGACCTTGCACGCTCTGCATCTTTAGCTAGATCCTCAAAGGATTTAGAGGAACATGTTTACGCTGTGCGCTCTGTTGTCGAATCACTTTCGCATTTTTGTTCCTCAACCAACGTTCCTGATTCACCGTTTGTCTTGCACTTGGCAAATGTTATGCATCTAGCAACCGACGTTACGGGTGCAATTTCCGAATCAGCACACCACGTAGACACCTTTGCAATTCTGGCAAAGTTACATCCTTCCGCCGCAGTCTGCGGAACTCCAACGCAGTCTGCCAATGAAATCATTTCCGAATTAGAGGGTATTTCGCGAGGCCGCTATGCCGGACCTGTTGGGTGGATCGATGCACGAGGTGACGGAGAATTAGGAATTGCTTTACGTTGTGGTGAAATTTCAGGAAAATCAATAAGACTTTTTGCCGGTTGCGGAATTGTTGCTGGATCAGATCCAGAGAAAGAACTAGCCGAGAGCCAAGTAAAATTCGCTCCAATGATTCATGCGTTAAGCGAGAGCTAAATAAATATCCTTTAAGGCTTTAGCATTTGTTTCACGAGAAGGTACAAGAGCTACTACAACACTAAGGCCTTTAATTGGTTTTCGAATTTCGACCAGCAAATCACCAATACTTCTCACTTCGGTGGCGACGATTCCAAAACCTTTAGCAATGGCAACAAGATCCCGACCATGTGGGGTTCCGAAAATCTTTTCAAATCCTTCAACATTGTTTTGAGGAAGCGTTGAGAAAATTCCTCCGCCATCATTGTTGATCACAACGATTCGTGCATTTATAGCCTCTGCGCCAATTAGGCCGGTTACATCGTGTAAAAAAGCAAGGTCTCCCAATATAGCCACCGTGGAGGAGCGTTGTGAAGCAATTCCTAGAGCGGTTGAGATATTTCCATCTATCCCCGCCAATCCGCGATTGGCAAATGTTTCAACTCCATCTCGAGGAACGGCAAATCCTTCAATGTCACGGATTGGGCGAGAAGAGGAGATAAATACCGTCGTGTTGACCAGAAGCGCTGATGAAATTGCTTTGGCAATATTTGCCTCTCCCCAATTGGGTAACGATGTAAGTGCACTCTTTGCCCGATCGCTTTGTGAATTCCATTCAGCTATCCATTCGGGCGAAGAATTCTTTTTCATAGTCAGAATTGGAAGAGAGGTAAATATCTCATCAGCCGTGCGTTTTACATCGACTATTAAAGCTCGAGGGTCTATGACAATCTCTTTCTTAGAAGACTTGATCAAAGCGTTTATTGAACGAGAAAGTGTTGTTCGCCCAATAATAATGACAACATTGGGTTGAAGTGACGCTCTTGTCTTTTCTGACGTTAAGAAAAGTGATGCGTGCGCCTGACTATTTGGGAAAGAGAGCGGATCTTCTGCTATTACAGGCCAACCCAAAGTTTGTATAAATTCTGCAATGAGATCGGTTTTTATACCAGCTCTGTCGTGCCCAATTATCAAAACTCCCTTTTCTTCATCAATTACTAATTCCTTGGTTTCTGTTTGTGATTTGGTAAATTTCTTAGCCACTATTTTGTTTAGCCACTCACTAGTGCCATCGCTTAATAACGGTTCATCAAATTGGGCGTTGAGATGAACTGGGCCAGTTTGTAGCGCGCTGAATGCTTGAGTTAAGTCGTATTCCGATCCTGAAATATCAGCAGCAAATGTAGTCGCATCACCAAAGAAATCCTTTTGCATGGTTGTTTGGTTTGCCCCACTTTGTCGCAGTCGTGCTGGTCGATCGGCGGTAATAACCAGAAGAGGCACTTGTGAGTGCCAGGATTCAAGAACCGCAGGGTGATAGTTAGCAACTGCTGTTCCGCTTGTACACAAAAGAGCAACTGGAGTCTGTGTCGCTTTTGCAATGCCAAGTGCGAAAAAGCCTCCAGTACGTTCATCTATTCGTACATGAAGCGTTAGTAATTCCTTTTTTGCAGCTTCATGAAATGCAATAAGCAATGGTGCATTGCGTGAACCTGGTGATACAACGACATCCTTTATTCCACCTTCAATCACTTGGCGGACTATAGAGCGAGCAAGTTGAGTAGATTGATTCAAGAAATCCACCCCTCCTTCGTAATCCATTGCTTTGCACCAGCGCTCCAAGTCTGTCGTACTCGCTCGCGCCACCAATCCAATCTTTCACTCGAAACTGCGCGCTCACTCATAATTTGAGCATTAGGACTCATTGCGCTCACTTCTATAGCCCCGTCAACAATTGGTAGCGCATACAAATCAATTGCCAAGAGCGCTCCCGTTCCTAAGCCACAGGCATAAGGAAGATCAGATACTGCGCTGGCCAATCTAAGACCGTGCGATATTCCCACCGCAGAATCTAGTGCGCTAGAAACTACAACTGGCATTTCATAATGTTTGGCAATTTCTAGAGACCGTTTGATTCCACCCAATGGCGCAACTTTAAGTGCCACGATGTCAATGACACCTTTAAGGTGCAACGCAGTTGGGTCAGGTGATTTCCTAATAATTTCATCACCGGCAATTGCAACTGCATGCGAAAGTTTCTCTTTCAACTCCCGAAGTTGCTCTTGAGTTGAGCAAGGTTGCTCGACATATTCAATACTCCCTTGAGCCAAGACTTCCGAAAGTATTTCTACTGCCTGCTCTACCGACCAATTGCCATTCACATCTAAACGAATTTTGGCATCAGGAATCAATTTCCGAACTAAAGCGATTCGTGCAAGATCTTCGGCTTTATTAGAACCCACTTTGACTTTCACGCTTGTACATCCAGGAAACCAAGAAAGAACTTCTGCAACTGCATCCGCGCCATTAATCGCA
This sequence comes from uncultured Actinomycetes bacterium, assembly GCA_903834705.1. GTDB lineage: Bacteria > Actinomycetota > Actinomycetes > Nanopelagicales > Nanopelagicaceae > QYPT01. Next base: position 10,994 of record CAILKF010000043.1, on the reverse strand, counting down.
GGCAATGTTGCGTTTATAGGAATCCACTCGCGTAATTGTTTGGGCGGTGGAACATATGCAGCTTCAATCGCACTAACTAACCAAGGTGCACATTCTTGAGGGCCATATTCAATGAATGGAGAAAACTCCCCCCAGCCCTGGGGGCCCTCAATAAGTAAGACTTCACGAGAGTCTACTGATCTGAAGTTTGTTTTAGTTGGCAGAGCAACTACATGAATAGATTCAAGAATTGAATCCAGCATTTATGGACGCCTTGGAAATTTTCCAAAATCTGGTGGGCGTTTTTCCTTATACGCATCGCGACCTTCTTGGCCTTCTTCTGTCATGTAGAAAAGTAGCGTTGCATCACCAGCAAGTTGTTGCACACCTGCGAGTCCATCATCTGCAGCATTTAAGCTGGCTTTAAGTAAACGAAGAGCCATTGGTGAATTTCGCAGCATCTCACGGCACCATGAAACAGTTTCTGCTTCAAGTTCGGCGATTGGTACCACTGTATTTACAAGTCCCATGTCAAGCGCTTCTTGTGCGTTGTACTCACGTGTAAGAAACCAAATCTCTCGTGCCTTCTTTTGTCCAACATGAGATGCAAGAAGCCCCGCACCGTATCCACCATCGAAAGACCCAACCATCGGACCTGTTTGTCCGAACTTGGCATTTTCTGCAGCGATAGTTAAATCACAAACGACATGAAGAACATGTCCTCCACCGATTGCCCAGCCAGCAACCATTGCTACAACCGGTTTTGGTGTTCTACGAATTTGAACTTGCAAATCTAAAACGTTAAGTCGTCCGATACCTTTTTTAGCTAACGAATCATTCCCAAGATAGCCATCATCTCCGCGAACGTTAATGTCTCCTCCAGAACAAAAAGCTTCTGTGCCGGCTCCCGTTAAAATAATTACGCCTACTTCTTCGTTATCACGTGCAAGTGAAAAAGCACTTTGTAATTCAATAATAGTTTGTGGCCTAAATGCATTACGAACCTCGGGACGATTGATCGTGATTTTTGCTATGCCGTCAGCAACTTCATAAATAACATCGGTGAATTTCTCGTCACCTGTTGCGTCTTTCCATTGCGGAATGGCACGACTACCGAACTCACGCTTGATTGGCTTGCTCACATTTCCTCCTGCACGGGTACGGGCGCTAGCCTACGGTGGCAATGGATAAGACGTTAAAACGAGAGCTGCGCAGGGTCCCCGCAGAGCGCTCAATTGCTCAGGCAATGGGCGAAATGGGTGCTGCCATTTCTGGTTTCGGCCCAGCACTTGGTTTCGGCCAGGTAACGAGTTCCCATGTTCCCGACGATATTGATTTTGTCGTAGCAACGAGCGGATCCACTGGTAAAAGTAAAGAAGTTGGAATTTCTCGCAACGCACTACGAGCATCGACACAATCTGCTCTGACTTACCTTGGCGCAATACCTGGACAAAAATGGTCTTTGCTACTTCCGCTGACGCATATTGCTGGAGTAAATGTTTTGGCAAGATCTCTAGAACTCGAAACTGAGCCAATAGACCTTCGAAATGGTCAAGAATTCGTTGACGTTGATTTCACCGCGATAGTTCCAACACAACTATATAGAGCGATCAATGGAGATAAAGAGCTCTTAAGACATTTACAAAAAGCTCAGGCAGTTCTCGTGGGGGGCGACGCGCTAGCAGATTCACTTTTCGAAAGTGCGAAGAAGGCAGACATTAATCTCATCACAACATATGGAATGACAGAAACGTGCGGAGGGTGCGTTTATAACTCGGAGCCATTGCCCAACGTTGAGATCAAGATAAGTAAAGATCAAAAAGTACAAATCAAGGGGCCCATCCTGGCAACGACTTACCTCAATGACGAAACAACTTGGAACGAGAGTTTTTCTTCTGAATGGTTCACAACAAGCGACCTTGGAACTTTCGAGAACGGATTGTTGCACATTGCAGGTAGGGCAGATGAAATTATTATCAGTGGCGGAGAGAAGATTTCGTTACATGCAATTGAAGAAGTATTAGCGAAGAAGTTTCCAACTAAGCAACTTGCTGCAACTTCTATCCCAAATCCAGAATGGGGATCTGCTCTCTACATCGTCGCTAATGACGATTCACGTGCCGATGAGATAGATATTTCACAACATCTCATTAGCAACCTTGGTGCCGTCGCCAAACCAAAAGGATTTCTCTACGTCGAAGCAATCCCTTTGATTGGTATTGGTAAAGTTGACCGTAGAGCACTTGCCGAAATGGTGCGCGAGCAAGGGACAAATCTATGACATCACGCGCGACCTGGATTCTCGGTGCTCGACCAAAAACTTTGCCCGCAGCAATTGCGCCGGTACTTGTTGCAACCGCACTTGCACAAAGTGATGCTCGCCCATTGATGGCTTTCTTGGCCCTCATTGTTAGCCTGGCACTTCAAGTTGGAGTTAATTATGCAAATGATTATTCCGATGGAGTTAGAGGTAGCGACGCAGACAGAGTTGGGCCAGTTCGTTTAGTGGCAAGTGGTTTAGCGTCCGCACAGAGCGTTAAACGAGCAGCTTTGTTTAGTTTTTTGGTTGCAGGCATCTCTGGATTATCGTTGGCGTTTTTCACATCTTGGTGGCTCGTAGTTGTAGGTGCGCTATCGATTGGCGCAGCTTGGGCATATACCGGAGGAAAGAGCCCCTACGGATACAGCGGGTATGGAGAGATTTCGGTTTTTATTTTCTTTGGGTTGGTTGCAACTATTGGTTCATTTTTTGTCCAAACTCAAACAATCACACTCATGAGTTTTGTCGTAGCAGTTCCGGTTGGTTGCCTTTCATGTGCGATTCTTGCAGTTAACAATTTACGAGATCGCGAGAAGGATTCTCTTGTTGGAAAACATACACTCGCCGTTCGAATAGGTGATAGGAACAGTCGATTTTTCTATATTGCCTTGCTCGTTGTTGCCCAAGTAACCGCACTTATCGCGATCTTGCCATGGTCACTTATTACGCTCGCAACAGTTCCGCTGACATTTACTTTGGCTCGCACGATACTTAAAGGCGCTAAAGAACAAGCCCTCATACCTGTACTAGTGAAAACTGGGCAGGTGCAACTGCTCTTTGCACTCCTCTTTGCCATCGCTCTGTGGCTTTCCTAAAAAGGACATAGACTCTCCTTATGCGTTTTCTACCTTTACTTATTAGCTTTGCAATCACCGTCTATACCTTGGTTGATTGTGCGCGTACAGATACCTCAGAAATTCGCAATCTCCCGAAATGGGCATGGATTTTATTGATTGTCATCATTGGAACTATTGGCAGTATTGCGTACTGGATTCTTGGTCGTCCTAAACGCTCACGCCCGCCTCGTCCTGGAACACATCGAATTATTCCTCCCGATGACGATCCAGATTTCTTACGGAAACTGTAAATCTCTTAGAGTCCAGAGTAGGTATGTTTTCCAGTTCCCCATACGTTGACGTAAACGTAATTAAATAGAAAAGTCGAACCAGCCAGCAAGCACAACCATGCGGCTTTTCTACCGCGCCAACCAACAGTCACTCGCGCATGTAAATAAGCCGCGTAGCCAACCCACGTAATAAATGCCCATGTCTCTTTTGGATCCCATCCCCAGTATCGACCCCATGCATGCTCAGCCCAAATAGCACCTGCAATTACAGCAAAAGTCCAGAGTGGAAATACAAATGCTACAAGTCGATAAGAAAGTTGATCAAGTACTTCAAGTGAAGGCAAACGTTTTGCCCATGCGCTTCGCTCGCCTCTTTGCTCCATTGCATCTAAATATAGATATGCAGCTGCAATTACATTTGCCAACAAAAATACTCCGCCTGAAATAATCGCAGCAGATACATGAATTACTAACCACGTAGATTTAAGTGCCGGAACCAACGGAGCGCTTGGGCGATACAGAACCGTAATTGCGGTTCCCAAAGTCAATAGAACTGCAATGGACACTATTAAGCCAAGCCATCGCAAATCATATTTACGTAAAGCAAAAAGATAGGCTCCACAAAATGCAAGTGCTCCGGTAATCGAAAACTCATACATATTTCCCCACGGAACTCGCCCGGCAGAAATACCTCTAGCGACCACGCCAGCAAATAAGAGCAGTGTTCCTAGAATCATAAATGAGGTTGCAATTCGAGCAACTTTCTCAGTTCGTGCAAAATCAAAAGTTTTTGCTAACAGTCCCCCAGCTGGCGCTTGAGATTCAGGAGAGCGAACAGCCCACGCTGTCTCATAGGCATGAGCGAAAAATGCCAAAGTGTAAACAGCCATCGATGAATAAATCAAATAATTAGATGTGTAAGCCCACGACGAATGTGTCATCTCTCCACTCTCTCCAGTAGCCCAACCAGGGACGATATTTCATTCTCTAAACCAGGTGCACCATTCTTGGCTAAACCAGCAACCTCAACAACTCCACTTTCGTTTACACGAATCCAGATCCGACGCCTCCTGGTAAAGAGCGATGCGAGTAAACCAAGAATCGCAACAATACCTCCAACGAGTGCATAAATTTTTCCAGGGTCTCTCACAATTTGAAGATTCACCCATGGAGTAACGCCATCAAATGTGATGGAACCCTCAGCAAAAGTGAAGGTTTGGCCAACTTGTAAAGAATGCAAGCCTATCTTTTGCATTTTAGAAGTATCGATGCGATAAACGGATTGTGGAACCCCTCTATCTAAACCTAAGTCTCCTTTCCAAATAGAGAAAAGAAGTTTGGGATCAAGTGCTTCAGGGAATGCTGAAATCCCACCACGCACTTTGTCTCTTGCAGCAGTTGGTAAGAAGGTGGCGACGAACCCTAACTGAGGAATTGAGTCCGGTACTTTGATCGCACCGATCGAAGTCAAATTTGCATCTTGAGGTAAAAACGGAACAGGTCCTTGCATGACAACTTGACCCTTTGAATCTCGAACTGTAACAACTGGAGAATAACCATTGGCCTGCAAGTAAACATTTGTACTTCCAAAACTTAGCGGGCTATTTACCTTAATTATGTGATTCTCTCGCGTTGCATTTTGTTCTCTAACCGTCTCTACTCTCAACGTATAGTCTTCTGGAGCGTTAGTAATCAGATTATATTTTCCAACAAAATCTGTAACCTTAATGGAAAATGAAGGCAGTGATCTATCGGTAAATAACTTCCCATAGGACAAAGAATCATAAGAGGTAGGGATATTCACAAAACGCTCTCCCACGTTCACGATGGCTTCACCCTTCATCCCAAAAAGTGCGCCAAGACTGACACCAATCAAGATAAGTATGAGCGATAGGTGAAACAAAAGGTTTCCTGTTTCACGCAAATAACCTTTTTCTGCAGAAAGCGCACCATCAAATTCACGAATTCGAAAACGATTCTTTTTCAGCCATGATTTACCGGCATCATATTCACCGCCAACTCCTGGCCAGCTTCGATAAAACTCCATTCGATTCAAATTTTTTGGGGTAATAGGTGGCAGTGCTCTGGCCAACTTCAAATGTTCAAGCGAACGCGGTAGTACACAACCAATTAGCGAAATAAAAAGCAGGATGTAGATGGCGCTAAACCAAGGTGATCCATAAACATCAAAGAGTGAAAAACGATCAAACCATGAAGCAAGTGTCGGATCGTTGGCGAAATATTCTCGAACAGCCATTGGGTTTTGGGTTCTTTGAGGAATGAGCGACCCAGGGATCGCCGCGACCCCTAGAAGTAATAACAAAATAAGTGCAGTACGCATGCTCGTAAGTTGGCGCCAAAGAAAACGTATCATTCCTGAGCTATTGATTTCAGATATTTGGTTTTGCATCTAGATCACCGGGGCAAAATTAGCTATGAGTGAACGGAGTGAAATCATGATTTCGCTCCAGATGCCAAGAACTTGAAGGAGTCCAATAAGAATGAGAAATGCCCCTCCAATTTTCGAAATGTAGTTCCCTCTTCTAGATAAGAAGCGACGTAGTCGAGCTGAACGGTCTAGGAATAATCCCGAGAGTATGAATGGGAATCCAAGTCCTATGCAATACCCAAAAGAAAGAACTGCTCCACGAAGTGCACTTGCTTGTTCAAAGGCAAGAGTTTCAACTGCTGCAAGTGCCGGACCAATGCACGGTGTCCATCCGACTCCAAAAGCAAAACCTAAAATCGGAGCACCCAGCAGGCCACCCACTACAGAAACTTGAGGTCTAAAAGTTCGCATCATCGGAAAACTACCCATGAAAATTATGCCAAGGACTATTGTCAAAAGTCCTAGTGCTTTTGTTATGAAACTTTCGTGATCAAGTATTTTAGAACCGATGCCACCGAACAGCGCACCGTATGAAATAAAGAGGACGGTAAAACCTGAAACGAATAAGACTGACCCCGCCAGAACTTTCCCTTTACTACTTGAAATGCCGGCAGCAAAAGAGAGATATCCAGGGACGAGTGGCAAAACACAAGGTGAAAGGAAGGAAATTAATCCAGCAATGACAGCAATTGGGAAAGATGCCAGGAGGGTCCCGTCGAAAATTTGGTTAACAACAAAATCCTTCATTCTCCCTCCACCCTATTGATGAGGTCCGTAAGAGATGCAACAGTAATTTCTCCAGAGATTCTTCCTGCGACAAGACCTTTCTTATCAATCACTAGTGTGGATGGAATCGCGTTTGCGATCAAAGATTTACGAAAGCCAAGCAATAGCGCATCATCTGTAAGTGTTGGATAAGTGATTGAAAAGCGCTTAACAAAGGCTTTCGCGCTGGCAGGATTATCCCGAGTAAGAATGCCTACGAAATTCACTTCTGGGAAAGTGTGTGACAGCGCAGATAACGTTGGTGCTTCGGCACGACAAGGTGAACACCAAGAGGCCCACACGTTAATGACCGCAACTTTTCCTTTTGGAAGGATGTACGTGCTTGAATCTAGAGTCAGACCTTTTATTTGTGGCGCTTGAATTCGGTGGCCAATTTTCATAAATGTAACTGCACCATTACCTGAAATAAAACTATCTGCGTTACTAGAAGATCCTCCGCCACCGCAACCAGTGAGAATTAAAGTCATTGCAAATCCGATAATGAGCCCTACGCAAGAGGTCTTTTTCATTTTTTAGATGGCAATAGGTGGCGTGCCGGCTCAGAATAAGTCAAGCCAGAAATATCGCCTTCCTCATCAAAGTGGATACTTGTTACGGAAGCCAGTGTGCACTCCCGTTTTCTTGGGTCGTGGAGTAACCGCCTGCCTTCAATTGCACTTCGCAAAATCCAAATCGGAAGCTGATGTGAAACGCAGATTGCATCCTTGCCGTTGGCAGCTGCATGTGCAGAGAAAACCGCAGCAAGCATTCGATTAATTTGTTCAACATATGGCTCTCCCCACGAAGGCTTCCATGGGTTCCATAAGTGTCGCCAGGCCGAAGGATGAGCAAGCGCGCCGTCGCCGATTCCGAAAGCCTTACCCTCAAAAATATTTGATGCTTCTATTAATTTTTCATCCGTGGTAATTGCAATTTTATGTATGTTGGCGATTGGTTGAGCAGTTTCTTGTGCTCTTTGTAATGGTGAAACATGCAATGCACCTAAATCAAGTTCTTGCGACCACTGTGCAATAACTTTTGCCATTTCTTGTCCGCGATCAGAGAGTCGCCAACCGGGCTGTCGTCCATAAAGAATCTTCATTGGATTCTCTACTTCTCCGTGTCTAATTACGTGAACGCTGGCCATGGGTTAAGCATAAAGCGTAAATACAGGCTGGCTATCGCTAAGGTTGAGACATGGCGCCTACATCCAACAAAGCTGCCTTCTTTGATGTAGATAACACCCTTCTGCGAGGTTCCACCTTGTATTTTCTTGGCAGAGGTATGTATCAGCGAGGATTCTTTTCAAAGAGCGATATCTCTAAATTTGTACTAGCGAATATTCGATATCGCTTGACCGGAAAAGAAAATCCCGAAGAAATTAATCGTTGGCAAGATGCAGCAACTGATTTCATTGGTGGTCACAATGTAAAAGAAATCCTTGCAATCGGCCAAGACGTTTACAACCAATACGTCTCTCCAAAGTTATGGCAAGGAACCATTGATATCGCCCAAACGCATTTGAGTAATGGCGAAGAAGTATGGTTAGTCACGGCGGCACCTGAAGATATGGCACAACTCATAGCAAAAAATTTGGGTTTTACTGGAGCGATTGGAAGCAAGGCTGAAAGTCAGAATGGAATTTACACAGGGAAAATGATTGGAACTTTGCTGCACGGCAAAGAAAAAGCTAGAGCAATTGTCGAACTTGCTGTAGAACACGGTTTCGAACTCAAAAACTGTTACTCATATTCAGATAGCCACAATGACTTGCCACTCCTTCTCGCAGTTGGAAACCCAAGCGCTATCAATCCTGACGCAATTTTAAGAATCCGAGCCCTTCGTGAAGGATGGCCAATTCATGACTTCCGACGCGCACGGGTTCTCAATCGCGCCCTCGGCCCGGTCGTTTCACGCCTTGCGGCTCTGGGAACATTTATAACTCCGCGGTGGGGCAAGGGCAAAGAACGGTAAATGCTCCATGCAATATGCCAGTAATGTAGGCAAGTTATGGAAACGCGATCATTTACAGATTTCCTCCGGGGACTTGATGATTCTTGCCTGCTCACACTCTTTGAACTACGTCCTGATTTAGTTTCACCAGTACCACCAGATCTTTCCTCTCTTGCAGTCAGAGCGAGTTCAGCGCCAAGCCTGGCTCGTGCAGTAGATAGCCTCAATGAGTGGCAATTCCAAGTTCTTGAAGCATGTTCTGCTCTGAATGAACCAATGAGCGAGAAAGAAATAATTTCGCTTACGGATGCATCAGCAAAATTTGTAATTCCTCATCTAATAAATTTGGCTCTTTTGTATAAGTCCGATGATGGTTTGCGTCTACCTAATTCATTGCGTGAGGTTTTAGAAAATGAACCCGCAGGACTTGGGCCGGCATCGATGGCCAAACTAACGATGAAAAAACTCAGCGAAGCGCCCGAAGCTTCGAAGAAAATTCTAGAAAAACTCACTTGGGGTCCTCCGCGTGGAAGTGTTGGAGATATTCGAAATCCGGGACCTGGTATTGCCTGGCTACTCAAAGAAAACTTCTTAGTTCCTCTAGATCAACGAACAGTAATACTTCCACGAGAAGTTGGAATTTTTCTTCGTGGTGGGAAAGTACATAAAAATCCCGAGCCGAATCCACCGGTTGTTGATGGTGAGAGCGTTACTCAGCAACAAATAGATAGAGCTGCGATTGCCAACATTTCTACGGTGTTGCGTTGGTGCGAAGAAGTTTTAAATTTCTGGTCAGAAGAACCACCTAGCGCTTTGCGTGCTGGCGGGCTTGGCGTTCGCGACCTCAAAGCAACCGCAGACCACCTTGGAGTAGATGAAAACTGTGCCTCATTTATAGCTGAACTTGTTTACCTGGCTGGTCTTGTAGTTATCGATGCTGACGATCGAGTTTTACCAACTCATTCTTTTGATCTTTGGTTAACCCAAAACCCTGAAGTGAAATGGCGCTCTATTGCTTCGTTGTGGCTCATTACTTCACGAGTGAGTGGGTTAATTGGACGTGGAGATTCAAAACATATTGCAGCCCTTGGGCCGGAACTTGATCGGGTGAATGCTGCTTCAACAAAAAGATTAACGCTTGAACTTCTAGGGCAACATAAATTACTTCGACCAAATATTGATTCATTTCTCAAGCTTATGAAATGGCGTGCACCTTCTCGCCGAAATGCAGGTTTGCAAAGCGAATTAGTAACCTGGACTCTCCGCGAAGCCGAATGGCTTGGAATCACTGGACAAGGGGCGATATCTACTTATGGACTCGGCTTTTTACGCAATGAAGAAGATTTAGGGATTTCTTCTAACTTACCAAAACCTGTTGACCATATTCTGATTCAAAGTGACAACACCGCAATCGCCCCAGGGCCTTTAGAGATAGATATAGCTCGCAACCTCGATGCAATCGCCGATATTGAAAGTCGAGGCGGCGCAACGGTTTATCGTTTTAGTGAAACTTCTATACGTCGTGGGCTAGATCACGGAAAAACTGGCGAGGATATAAAAGACTTCCTGCGAAAAACTTCCAAAACTCCCATGCCACAACCGCTCGAATATCTCATCAGCGATGTCTCGAAGCGACACGGCAGACTCAGAGTTGGAAATGCAAATGCATATATCCGCTGCGAAGATGCAACCATCTTGACACAAATACTTGCGGACAAAAAAGTTGAGGCGCTTCAGCTTCGCAGAATTGCACCAGAAGTATTAGTGTGCGAACACGAGCCACAAGAAATTATCTCTACACTTCGTGCCGCTGGTTACATGCCCGCAGCAGAATCTGTTTCTGGCGTACTTCTTACTGGACCTAAACTCAATCGTGCAAAATCCAAACCACGGCCACCACGCGTCATCGGCGAAATTGAGCGCTTAAGTGATGAGGTCCTAAACGGCGCACTACGCGCACTTCGAGCCGGTGAAAAATCCAGTCACAAGCAGAGCTCGCTTAGAGAAATTGCAGCTAATGCACTCACTGCGCTGCCGAGAACTACCGCAAATGAAACACTTGAAATTCTCAATCAGTTTATTAAACAACAGAAAACACTTTCTATTGGTTATGCCGACAACAACGGTTCTGCGACGCATCGAATTGTTGATCCATTGAGCATTAGCGCGGGTTCATTAATCGCTCGTGATCACGGCACCGGGGAAGTGCAATCCTTCCGAATCCCTCGCATAACAGGAGTCGCGCCACTATGACCTCCCGCGATGAGGCCAAATACGGCAGAATTGCTCCCATGCTTAACGCCTTAGAAAGACTTGTTCGATGCGAGTCACCAACTGAGGACTTAGATGCTTGTAAGAAAGTTGTGCAAGTTGCGAGCGACATCGCGCAAGAAGTTTTGGGAAAGCCAGCAAAAGTTCTAGATGTTAAAGGCCGACCAGTTTTTTGGTTGGGAGCTGAGAATCCAGAAATAGTTCTACTCGCGCACTTAGATACCGTTTGGCCTCACGGATCCTTTACTCCT
>CAILKF010000042.1 GCA_903834705.1 uncultured Actinomycetes bacterium | reverse complement strand
CCAGCAACAATCATGATCAACTCACCAGTGTTGGCTCGCCCGGAAGATATAAGTATGGAATCAACTTGCTTCACCATTTCATCAGTGTGATTAACAGTTGGAGCCAAAATAGATTCGACGCCCCAACTTAACGCGAGTCGATTAAAGGTTCCTGATTCGGGGGTAAGGGCCAAGATGGGAATTACAGAACGCAATCGCGACATCCTTCGTGCAGAATCTCCACTTTGAGTAAAGGCCACTAAATATTTAGCACCGACCGTTTGACCAACATCAACTGCCGCCCTCGTGATTGCTCCGCCTGTTGTCTTTGGAGAATGTTGAAGCGGTTGAATTCTATGAAGACCGCCTTCTTCCGTTTTTTCAATGATGCGCGCCATGGTTGCAACGGCTTCAATCGGGTACTTTCCTACACTTGTTTCACCTGAAAGCATCAATGCATCTGCTCCATCGAGCACCGCATTTGCGCAATCCGTAGCCTCAGCACGAGTCGGGCGAGAATTTGTCATCATTGATTCAAGCATTTGAGTAGCAACAATTGCCGGTTTGGCCGATTCGCGAGCTTTCTCTACACATAGTTTTTGTACTAGGGGAACCTCTTCAATCGGCAATTCAACTCCGAGATCCCCACGCGCCACCATGATTCCATCAAATGCAGCAACAATACTTTCAATGTTTGCGACGGCTTGAGGCTTTTCAATTTTAGCAATAACAGGAACTCGGATTCCAATTTCATCCATCACGCGATGCACGTCTTTGATGTCATCAGCGCTGCGAACAAATGAGAGTGCAATAAAATCTGCTCCGGCGCGCAATCCCCACTTGAGATCATCAATATCTTTTGCTGACAGTGCAGGAACTGAAACAGCAACTCCAGGCAAGTTAATTCCTTTGTTATCGCTTACCGAGCCACCCTCGATGACTTCAGTTTTCACATCAGTTGCAGTGACATCAAGAACGCGAACGCTTACCTTGCCGTCGTCAATCAATATGCGATCGCCTGCTTTGCAATCACCTGGCAATCCCTTATAGGTCGTACCGACCCGATCTTTTGTGCCTTCGACATCTTGTGTTGTTATAGTAAAAATATCACCCGCATTTAATTGATGGGGACCATTGGCGAAGCGCATAAGTCTGATTTTTGGCCCTTGGAGATCTACCAAGATTGCTATTGCGCGATTGAAATCCTTGGCACCTTTGCGTATGAAAGCGATATGAGAATCATGATCTGCGTGGGAACCATGCGAAAGATTAAGTCGAGCCATATTCATACCCGCACCAATAAGTGCATTGACTTGCTCTTGGGATGAAACCGCGGGCCCAAGAGTGCAAACTATCTTGGCTCTACGCATACTTAAACCTTAAACCATGAGTTGTCGCGCAGTTGGCTCAATCGGTGAAGGAAGCTGTGAACTTCCGGTTAAGAATTGGTCAACAGCAGAAGCGGCACTGCGTCCTTCAGCAATCGCCCAAACAATGAGTGACTGCCCTCGTCCTGCATCACCGCAAACAAAAACTCCTTCGGAATTAGTTTGATAGTGAGCGTCCCGCTTTATATTGCCCCGCTCATCTAATTCAACTTCTAATTGAGTCAATAAAGGACTTTTTTCAGGTCCCGTGAATCCCATTGCTAGGAATACGAAATCTGCTGGGATTTCTTTTTCGGTTCCAGCGACGGGAGTAAATTTTCCATCAAGGAGTTGAGTTTCAACAATAACTAACGCTCTCACGTTACCGTTTTCATCGCCAACAAATCTTTCTGTTGACACAGAAAAGATGCGATTGTCATTCTCTTCATGAGCGCTTGAAACTCTAAAAATCATTGGGTACATAGGCCAAGGTTGAGCTGACGGGCGCTCGCTGGTAGGGCGTGGCAAAATCTCCAGTTGTGTAACGCTTAGCGCGCCTTGTCGAGTTGCAGTACCCAAACAATCAGCACCCGTGTCTCCCCCACCGAGAATGACAACGTGCTTTCCAGTTACGTTTATCGCTGGAGTTTCAACTTCTCCTAGTGCTTGTTTATTACCCCACGGCAAATATTCCATTGCCTGAAATACTCCATGCAAGTCACGACCTGGAATTGGAAGATCGCGCCATTGTGTTGCTCCGACGGCCAGCACCACTGCGTCATAGCGTGACCGCAACTGATGACCCGTAACTTCGACACCGACATCTACTCCTGGTCTAAATCGTGTTCCCTCAGCGCTCATCTGAGTCAGTCTTCGATCAAGAATAGATTTCTCCATTTTAAATTCAGGAATTCCGTATCGCAGTAGACCACCAATTTTTGCCGCTCTCTCATAAACCGCGACGGTGTGACCAGCGCGCGTGAGTTGTTGCGCAACTGCTAAACCTGCAGGTCCTGATCCGATGACAGCAACAGTTTTCCCGGTCAATCGATCTGGAGGCAGTGGAATAACTTTTGAATTTTCAAAGGCTTCTTCAATTGTTCGAAGCTCTACTTGCTTGATTGTCACTGCATCTGCATTAATTGCTACGACGCATGCGGTTTCACAAGGTGCAGGACATAGGCGCCCGGTGAATTCAGGAAAATTATTTGTTGCATGCAAGCGGTCAATTGCCTCTTGTTTGTCACCTCTAAAGATTAAATCGTTCCATTCCGGGATGAGGTTTCCCAAAGGGCACCCTTGATGACAGAAAGGGATTCCACAATCCATGCAGCGGCCTGCCTGCTTTTGGAGGTCTTGGAAATCTTGTGGTTCATATACTTCTTTCCAGTCACGAATGCGCACATCAACGGGACGCCTCTTCGGGACCTCGCGCTGCGTTGTTAGAAATCCTTTTGGATCACCCATGAGCCACCTCCATCACATACTTATCTGCAGGCAATCCTTCACGTAAGGCTTTCTCCATCGCACGCAAAACGCGTGCATAATCACGTGGCATCACAAGAGAAATACGATTTATGGATTGTTCCCAGTCGGCAAGTAAGTTTTGTGCAACATGAGAATTCGTATCGAAAGCAAAAGATTCGATAAGAGATTTTAGATTTTCTCTCTCCTCTGCAGGAACTGACATGATGTCAACCATCTCTGGATTAACATTGCTTGAATCTATGTCAAGCACGAAGGCGCGACCACCCGACATTCCCGCCGCAAAATTCCTGCCCGTTTTGCCAAGGATTAGAACGGTTCCTCCGGTCATGTATTCGCATCCGTGGTCACCAATTCCTTCAGCTACTGCAATGGCTCCAGAATTTCGAACACAGAATCTTTCGCCGACTACTCCTCGGATAAAAATTTGGCCAGAGGTTGCGCCGTAACCAATCACGTTACCCGCAACGACATTTTCATTGGATTCAAAGGTTGATTTTTCATCAGGTCGTACTATCACACGTCCACCAGAGATGCCCTTCGCAACGTAATCATTTGAGTCGCCAAAGAGTCGCAGAGTCAGACCACTAGGAATGAACGCCCCAAGTGACTGACCTGCGGAACCATGCAAAGTAATGTCTACTGTGTTCGCTGGTAAACCGGCACCGCCATACTTGCGAGTTATCTCAGCACCCAACATTGTTCCGATGGTTCGATTCACATTTCTCACATCGACTGAAAATTTTACGCTCTCTCCTCGTTCTAGCGCAGGTTGAGCCTTCACAATCAGTTCGTTATCTAGAGCGTTTTCAAGGCCATGATCTTGAAATGTTGTTCTGTGCAATGAACTTTGAACATCTGGCCGGACGAGTAATGGTGCCAAATCTAAGCCACTTGTTTTCCAATGGGTTATTGCTTGTGCGGTATCTAGCAAATCAACTCTTCCCACTGCTTCTTCGATTGTGCGAAGCCCTAGAAGGGCCAAATATTCGCGAACTTCTTCGGCTATATATTCAAAGAAAGTTTCAACAAACTCAGGCTTTCCAGAGAACTTCTTACGAAGCTCTGGATTCTGAGTTGCAACTCCAACTGGACAAGTATCCAAATGGCAGACGCGCATCATGACACAGCCGGAAACTACTAATGGTGCGGTAGCGAAACCAAATTCCTCTGCTCCAAGTAGCGCTGCGATTACAACGTCGCGACCAGTTTTCAATTGTCCATCTGCTTGCACAACTATTCGATCCCGCAAGCCATTAAGCAAAAGAGTCTGCTGGGTTTCAGCAAGTCCTAGCTCCCATGGTGCACCTGCATGTTTGAGTGAAGTCAGAGGTGAAGCGCCGGTTCCGCCATCATGCCCAGAAATAAGTACAACATCGGCATGTGCCTTACTTACACCTGCTGCAACGGTTCCAACTCCGACCTCGGCAACAAGTTTGACGTGAATGCGCGCATTCTTATTAGCGTTCTTAAGATCGTGAATCAACTGTGCTAAATCTTCGATGGAGTAAATGTCGTGATGAGGTGGTGGCGAAATCAAGCCAACTCCAGGAGTTGAATATCGAACTTTCGCAATCCACGGATAAACCTTATTTCCAGGAAGTTGTCCGCCTTCTCCCGGTTTTGCACCTTGAGCAATCTTGATTTGAATATCATCTGAATTCACCAAGTAATCACTTGTTACACCGAAGCGGCCACTCGCTACTTGCTTGATTGCAGAGCGTTTCGAATCACCGTTGGGCATTAATTGATAACGATCTGGATCTTCGCCGCCTTCTCCAGTGTTGGATTTACCACCCAAGCGATTCATGGCCATGGCCATTGTTTCGTGGGCTTCTTGAGAGATTGAACCGTAAGACATCGCACCTGTTGAAAATCTCTTAAAAATCGCTTCTACTGGTTCAACTTCATTGATATCTATGGACTTCTTCGCGTCCGTCTTAAAGGTAAATAACCCGCGCAGAGTCATTGCGTTCTTACTCTGATTATTTATTTTCTCTGTGTATCTCTTGAAGATATCGAAGCGTTTGTTACGAGTTGAGTGCTGAAGGGTGAAAACAGTTTCTGGGTCAAAGAGGTGCGGCTCGCCATCTCTACGCCATTGATATTCGCCACCGATTGGGAGACGCTTGGTTCCTGGCACTTCGCCACCTGGTGGATAAGCAATGTGGTGACGGGCAATGGTCTCTTTGGCAATGACATCAAGTCCTATTCCGCCAAGTCGAGATGTAGTGCCAACGAAATACTCATCAATTACTTCGTGCGAAAGTCCAATCGCTTCGAAAACTTGAGCGCCCGTGTATGACGCAATCGTGGATATGCCCATCTTCGACATCACTTTAAGCACACCCTTATCAAGTGACTTTATTAGATTTCGAACAGCCTTCTCTGGAGTTATTCCTGTTATTACTCCCTGTATAACCAAATCTTCAGCGCTCTCCATAGCCAGATAAGGATTTACAGCTGCTGCTCCATACCCAATGAGGAGTGCAACATGGTGAACTTCTCTCACATCCCCGGCTTCTATAACGAGACCAACTTTTGTACGCGTTTTCTCACGGATTAAATGGTGATGCACTGCAGCGGTCAGTAGCAGCGAAGGAACTGGTGCATGATCGGCATCGCCATCGCGATCAGATAAAACAATGAGTCTGGCGCCTTGTGCGATAGCTAAGGAAACTTCACTACGGATTTCGTCTAATCGGGTTTTTAGTCCGCTTCCTTCACCTGCAACTGGGAAGAGCCCGCGCACAACATGTGTGATAAATCCGGGATGATCGCCGTCGGCATTGACGTGAATAATTTTTGCAAGTTCATCATTATCAATAACCGGATAGTCCAAATCTATTTGACGGCACGAACGGGGCCCTGGATCCAAAAGATTGTGCTCTGGTCCTATTGACCCCCCAAGGGAGGTAACAAGTTCTTCGCGAATTGCATCAAGTGGTGGATTTGTTACTTGGGCAAAGAGCTGAGTGAAATAATCAAACAAGAGTCTTGGGCGATTTGATAGAGCGGCAATTGGTGAATCGCTTCCCATTGAGCCCAGTGGCTCTACGCCATTGCGCGCCATGGGTGTAATGAGGATTCGCAAATCCTCTTCCGTGTATCCGAATGCTCTCTGTCGACGAATGACAGATGAATGCGGATAAACAATATGCTCTCGGGCAGGCAAATCAACTAACTTCACCTTACCTGCGTGAAGCCACTCACCATATGGGGCAGAAGTTGCGAGTTCATTCTTAATCTCTTCATCTTCAATGATGCGACCAGCTTCGATATCAACTAAGAACATCTTGCCTGGTTGCAAGCGACCTTTACGTGCAACTTGATCTGCGGGAATATCTAATACTCCCACTTCACTTGCGAGTACAACTAAACCGCCTTTTGTCACCCAAAATCGTGATGGGCGCAAGCCGTTGCGATCGAGAACGGCACCAACTTGATGTCCATCGGTGAAAGTTACGCAAGCCGGACCATCCCAAGGTTCCATAAGTGAGGAATGGAAAGCATAGAAATCACGACGTGATTGGGTCATGGATGCATGATTTTCCCAAGCTTCAGGAATCATCATGAGGACTGAATGGGCCAACGATCTTCCACCAAGATAAAGAAGTTCTAATACTTCATCAAAAGATGCCGAATCGCTTCCGTGCGCATCGACAATGGGAAATATTCTAGAAAGGTCTCCAGGTATCAGATCACTTTCTAAAAGCGCTTCTCGCGCCCGCATCCAGTTTCGGTTTCCTTTAACTGTATTAATTTCACCGTTATGCGCAATGAATCTATATGGATGCGCCAGCGGCCACGATGGAAAAGTGTTCGTTGAAAATCTAGAATGAACTACCGCTAACGGTGAAACAATTCTCGCGTCTGACAAATCTGGGAAGAATTCTTCTAACTGCCCCGTTGTTAACATTCCTTTGTAAACAATTGTCTGCGAGGAAAGTGAAGGGAAATACACTGCCAGCGCATGCTCGGCTCGTTTGCGCAAACAAAATGTCAGGCGGTCAAGATGTATCCCTGATTCATTTTTCTTACCGGAAACGAATAGTTGCTCAAACTTGGGCATAACAGAAAGAGCAGTTTTACCCAGCGAGGTCGTATTAATGGGAAGATCGCGCCAGCCCAGAATGAGTAGGCCTTCTTCTTCTGCCAATTTCTCGATTGCAGATTTCGCATCAACGCCTTGTTCAACAAATGCGATACCTGAGGCGTACTGCCCTGCCGGCGGGAGCGTGAAATCAACAACTGCTCGAAAGAATTCATCAGGAATGCGAATAAGAATTCCTGCGCCGTCCCCACTATCGGGCTCGGCTCCTGATGCTCCTCTATGTTCTAGATTACGAAGTGCGGTGAGTGCAGTGGAAACAATCTCATGAGTTGGAACTTTATTTAGAGTGGCAACCATCGCGACGCCGCAAGCATCGTGCTCGAAAGCAGGATCGTAAAGACCTTGCTTCTGAGGATAGTTCGATTGCAGTGTCACGAATTTGCTCCAGTTGTCCTAATTAAGGAGGGACAACTTTGGCCCTAAAAATCTGCTGTGATAAGAGTACCAAAGATTTTCCAACGGTAGATATACGCGATGGAGCCTAGATTCCGCTTAAATGAACCAAACTACCAATGCCCGCAGTAATAGCCATACCTAAACTGCCTCCAATTAATACGCGCACAGTTGTTGGCACTACTCGAGAACTTGCCGTACGAGCACTAACAATTCCCGTTCCGAGCAAGCCAATAACAGTGAAGACCACGATGCTCCACGCTTTTGCACCAGGTGTGGGTGCAAACGCTCCAACGAAAGGAATGAGTCCACCCAGTGTAAAACTTGCGGCCGATGCAAGCGCGGCTTGAACTGGCCGAGCTTTGGTATGTGGGTGCTGGCCAAGTTCATCTCGCAAGTGTGCAGCGAGTGGATCTTTCTCATGCATTGCAACTGCCACTTGATGTGCCAATTCCTGCGAAAGTCCACGATTAATATAAATGTGCTCAAGTTCTAATAGTTCACCTTCTGGATCAAGAGCCAAATGCTCCATTTCCAAAATACGATCCGAATCTTCAACATCATTTTGAGAGCGCACTGAAACATATTCGCCAACGGCCATCGACATCGCACCTGCAACTATTCCTGCGATTCCTGCAGTAATGAGAAAACTATCGGCGTTCGCCGCTGAAACACCAATCATAAGTGATGCCGTAGAAACTAAGCCATCATTTGCACCTAAAACTGCCGCTCGAAGCCAACCTGCCCTGTGAGTCCGGTGATGGAGATTGCGCTGGTAGACCTCTTCAAGTGACATAGTTAAAGAGTGTCGGATTCATGAGTCACTTGATCTTCAGTTCGCTTTCCCAACTTTATGAAAATCCAAAGGGATGAAAGCAAAACTACTGCACTGACCCAGACATTTACTCTTAAACCAAAAATGTGGTTCGCATAGTCAATACGTAACATCTCAATGAAGAATCTACCGAAACAATATCCGGCCACATATACAGTAAAAACTTGTCCTGATCTGAAAATGCGCTCTTTCTTCAAAATGAAGACCGCGATGAGAACGCACCACAGCGCTTCATATAGAAAAGTTGGATGAAAAGTTTCAAAATTTCCATATAGATACGGGCGGTTATAGGGCGGAATTTCTAGAGCCCACGGCAATGTTGTTGGTTTTCCAAAAAGCTCGCCATTGAACCAATTGCCGAGACGACCAATCGCTTCAGCGAAGAGAATGCCGGGGGCTAACGCATCTGCAAACTTTGCAAAAGAGAGAACTCCTTCACGATCGCCTTTTTGTACATTGCGATAGTAAATCCAGGCTGCCAAGGTTCCCAAGGAGATCGCTCCCCAAATTCCTAGTCCACCTTCCCAGATTTTGAATACTCTTGAAAAATCTGCGTCCTTGCCAAAATAATCTGTAGGCGAAGTGAGGACATGATAAATACGTCCTCCGATAATTCCTGCGGGAACAGCAACTATTGCGACATCGGCGACAACACTCTTACCGCCACCCATCGCGCGATAGCGCTTATCCCCCAACCAAATAGCCACAGCAATTCCCGCAATTAGGCATAGTGCATACCAGTGAATTTGTAGAGGACCAATACTGATGGAACTAGAGTTTGGAGTTGGAATGAATCGCAACATCGCAATTACTACCCTTCTACTGCTTTAGCGAACGCAGCAGGATCGAAATATTCGGTATCACGATTCAGCGCTTTACCATCTCGAAATACTGTTGGAGTTGAATTGATGTTCTTCGAAGCGCCATCATCGGCTACATTCTTGACCCACTGCCCATAGGTGCCATCAGTAACACACTTCTTAAAATTGTCGGATGTAAGACCAACTTGTGATCCTGCGCTAACCAAGCCTTCAGTAGACCACTTACCCGTGTTTTCTGCTGGAGATTGATTCGCGTAAAGATAAGAGTGGAACTGCAAGAACTTTCCTTCATCTGCGGCACACGCTGCAGCATTTGCAGCAAGAATTGATTCAGGGCCAATGAAAGATAAAAGGTGGAAAACTATTTTTGCTTTCTTTTCAGTGATGAGTTTCTGCATATATGCGCCATTTGTTTCTTCAAATCGGGCACAAATTGGGCACTGGAAGTCTTCCCATAGATCAACTGTAGGAACTCCCTTAAGATCGCCATTAAAGACAACACCGTAGCCATCACTTTTTGAAACGATAGAAGGATAGGGAGCGGCCTTACTAGCACTGCTCACAAAAGAAAATATGACACCGACCGCCACAATGAAAATGACCATTCCGATCACAATGTAGCGTGTGACTTTATCTCCACCTTGTTTCTTACTCATGGGCTACCTTCTCTCTTTCAAGTGCGAACCGACTCGTAGGGTACCGAAATAGATACAAACTCATGAGGCCTAAACCGAAATCCCGAACAATTTCTTGAACGTATTTGGTGTCTTTTGCTTCTACCTGGCCTCCTCCACCAAAGCATCCGCAATCAATAGATAAACCGCGTGCCCAAGCTTGACCAATTGCTACTATGAAAAGCAGCATAAGCGCTCCTGAGAAAATTGAAGTGTAACGAACGGCTACTCCGAGTATCAAGAGCAAGCCAGCACCGATTTCGATCCAGGGAAGGGCAACTCCCAAAATATTTGCAACTGGAATTGGAAGCGCTTCGTAAGCACGTACCGCCATTTTCGCTTTACTTGGATTAAATGCTTTGAGATATCCGGCAAAAACTAGAACTCCACCAACAATTAATCGAAAAACTAAGCCAACCCATGGCTGATATTTTTTCATCGTGCCTCCCTGACTCCCAACACAAGTTCTCTTGCAAGAGCCTCAACTCTTTCCAAGCCTTGCGCTTCGCTCTTGGCCTCAAGCAAAATCTTAATAAATGCAGAACCAACAATAACTCCATCGGCATAAGAGGCAACACTTTTAGCTTGTTCGCGAGTGGAAACGCCTAGGCCAACACATACTGGGATTGTTGTTTCCTTTCGAATTCGCGAAACCAAATCTTGTGCTCCGGATGCAACAGATGTGCGTGTACCTGTGACTCCCATGAGAGAAGCTGCATAAACAAAACCAGAACAATGTGATGTAACTCGCGCCAACCTTTCCTGGGTGGTGCTTGGCGCAACAACATAAATTGAATTGATCCCAGACGCTTGCACTGCGCCTTGCCATTGTGTCGATTCTTCAATAGGCAAGTCAGGTGTTATAACGCCAGAACCTCCATTATTTGAAATCTCCTGAGCGAAAGCTTCGACGCCAAATTTTTCGATGGGATTCCAATATGTCATGACTAACGTTGCTAGTCCTGACTCGTGCGCATGTTTAACAGTTGAAAAAACTTGCGCTGCGCCAGTTCGTCCGCGCAATGCAATGCTTGCTGCTTCTTGAATTGTCGGACCGTCCATCACTGGGTCGCTGTAAGGAAACCCGATCTCAACAGCGTCTACCCCAGCTTGCTGGAAAACAGAAATGACTTTTTTGCAACCTTCATATGAAGGAAACCCTGCAGGAATGTAGGCGATCAGTGCTGCTCGATTTTCGTTCTTCGCCTTCTCGAGTGCTTGATCTAAATGAGTTCTCATTAGAGGGGAATTCCGAAATACCCGGCAGCGGTGTGAACATCTTTGTCTCCGCGTCCTGAGAAATTAATTAACAAAATCGCATCAGGTCCGAGTTCTTTTCCAATTTGAATGGCTCCCGCTAATGCATGTGCGGTTTCAATGGCGGGAATTATTCCTTCACATTTACACATGATGGCAAAAGCTTCCATTGCCTGCGCATCTGTAATAGCTCGATATTGTGCGCGACCAATGTCATTAAGGAATGCGTGCTCTGGGCCAACGCCTGGGTAATCAAGACCTGCCGAAATGGAATGAGACTCAACTGTTTGACCGTTTGCATCTTGTAAAACATAGGAACGGGTACCGTGCAAAACTCCCGGAGATCCACCCGTAATTGTTGCCGCATGTCGACCAGTTTCGATTCCGTCTCCTCCGGCTTCAAATCCAATCAGTTGCACATTCGCATCAGGAATAAATGCATGGAAAATTCCGATTGCATTAGAGCCTCCGCCTACACACGCAAGTACTGCGTCAGGCAATCGTCCCGTCAAGGCAAGAACTTGCTCCCGCGCTTCTTCCCCAATAATTTTTTGAAAGTCGCGCACCATAGTTGGGAATGGGTGAGGCCCGGCTACTGTGCCAAGTAAATAATGAGTTGTTTCAACATTCGTCACCCAATCACGCATGGCTTCGTTAATTGCGTCCTTGAGGGTTCGAGAACCAGCCGTTACTGGAATGACTTCAGCACCAAGCAATTTCATGCGAGCCACATTGAGTGCTTGACGTTGCGTGTCCTCTTCTCCCATGTAAACAACACATTCAAGACCAAATAACGCAGCGGCGGTTGCTGAAGCAACGCCATGTTGACCTGCTCCTGTTTCAGCAATAATTCTTTTCTTTCCCATGCGCTTAGTTAAAAGCGCTTGCCCTAAAACGTTATTGATTTTGTGACTTCCGGTGTGATTGAGATCTTCTCGCTTGAGAAGTATCCGCGCTCCTCCCGCAAATTCTGCAAATCTTTTTGCTTCGGTGATAATGCTTGGTCGTCCCGTGTACGTTGCATGTAAGTGGGTAAGTTCTGCTTGAAATTCTGGATCATTAATCGCACTCTTGTGTGCGCTCTCTAATTCATCCAATGCACCGATCAGGGCTTCAGGAACAAAACGTCCCCCGTAAGGCCCGAAATGACCAATAATTTCTCCGTTTGGCATAATGGTGCACTCTACCCTTGCGCCAACAATGTGCGCATTGTGAGGGCTACGTCACTGCCTTTAACCAGGGTCTCGCCTACCAATACTGCGTTCGCACCACATTTTTTTGCGAATCCAACATCATCAGCGCTGCTGATACCAGATTCGGCCACACGAATAATGTTTTCTGGGATTTGGGGAATAAGCGAGCTAAACACTTGCGGATCAACTTCTAAAGTTTTTAAGTTTCGTGAGTTCACTCCAACTATTGAAGGCGAAATCTCAAGAGCTCGAATGAGCTCGTCCTCGGTGTGCACCTCGATTAATGCATGCATACCCAGTGATTTAGTTAAATCCGCAAAGTCATGCAGTTGATTTTTTGAAAGTGCAGCAACAATAAGAAGAATGATGTCCGCACCATGAGCGCGTGCTTCGTAAAATTGATATTCATCAACCATAAAATCCTTGCGAAGAACCGGTACATTGACAGCCGATCTGACTACATCTAAATCCTTTAAGGATCCGCCGAATCGACGTGACTCTGTAAGAACACTCACGGCGCTGGCTCCCGCAGCCTCATAAGATTTTGCCAATTCTGCCGGATCTAAAATTTGCGCCAATTGACCTTTGCTCGGTGATGATCTCTTAACTTCGGCAATCACCCGAATCTTGTCGCCCTTAAGAGCAACGACTGCATCTTTGACTGGATTTGCCTTTTCAACTGCTTCAAGAATTTGATCCATGGAACCTCTGCGAGTTGCAAGATCCTCTCTTACTCCAGCAATGATCTCGTCGAGTACGCTCACAAAACTTCTCCATCAGTTGGGTCGATTCCGTGATCCAATGCATTCCACGTACTTAACTGCCTTGGCTTTCTTTCATACTTTGAAGGCAATTTCGTAATTATTCGAATAATTAGCGCTGTGGCTGCCGATAGTGCAACGAGTATGACGAGAAATTTTTGCATCACAATTTCCTTAAAGCATTTGCTGCCGATATTGCACTTAGGACTGCTGCAGCTTTGTTGATGCACTCTTGATTTTCGGACTCTGGATTTGAGTCGGCAACAATCCCGGCACCGGCTTGAACATGTGCTTTACCATTCTGGATGACTGCGGTTCTGATTGCGATGCACGTGTCAATATTGCCTGTGAAATCTATGTACCCGATAGCGCCGCCATAAATTCCGCGACGAGTAGTTTCAAGGGTTTCAATGATTTCCATGGCTCGCGGTTTAGGTGCGCCAGATAATGTGCCTGCTGGAAACACGCTAAAGAGCGCGTCAACGGGCGATGTTTGAGTATTGAGAGTTCCAGTTACTGTAGAAACAATATGCATCACATGCGAATATCGTTCGACATGCATGAATTCAACAACTTCAACGGTGCCGGGAGCGCACACGCGTCCAATGTCATTTCTACCTAAGTCAACCAACATCAAATGCTCTGCTCGCTCTTTCGGATCGGCGAGGAGTTCTTCTCCGAGGGCAATATCTTCCTCGGGTGAATCAGATCGTTTCCGAGTTCCGGCAATGGGGTGAATCAGAACTTCACGATCGGTTACCTTGACGAGAGCTTCAGGGCTTGAGCCGACAATATCAAGGCCTTCGCGTAAACGAAGTAAATACATGTAGGGGCTGGGATTTTGAACCCGCAACATTCTGTAAACCTCAAGAGCATCAGCACTGCAATCCATAGTGAAGCGTTGTGAAAGAACGACTTGAAATGCTTCACCAGCAGTTATCTCTGATTTTGCTTTCATCACATTTTCACAATAATCAACGGATTCGATATTGCGACTAAATATAGGTTCGGATTTCGGCGCAATCTGTGCCAATTCCCCTTTATCCGCATGTAGCAGATCTGATTCCATCTGATTCAATCTTTCTTGGGCTGACTCCCAAGCTAGATCAACACGTTCATTACTGCCATCCCAATTGATTGCATTAGCTATCAAAGTGATCGTGCCATTGGAGTGATCAAGCACTGCCAAATCCGTGGTTAACATAAATGCAAGATCAGGAATCTGGAGATCTTTCTTGGTTAATTTTGGAAGTTTCTCCAGTGAACGCACGCAGTCATAACCCATGTAACCCACGAGCCCTCCGGTAAGAGGAGGTAAACCTGGAATTCGTGGAGATTTAAGGTGCTCTGCGCAAACGCGAAGTGCATCCAATACAGGAATATTGTTTGGAGCGCCGGCGGGCATAATTCCTTCCCACTCCGCCAATCCATTCTTCTCAGTGAGTGTGGCTTCGCAATGAACACCAACGAAGGAATAGCGAGACCAAACTCCCCCATGTTCTGCCGATTCCAATAGAAAGGTACCTGGTTGGTTTTTTGCTAATTTCCGATAGACGCCCAGTGGTGTTTCGCTATCCGCTAAAAGCGTGCGGGAAACGGGAATCACATTGAATTCTTTTGCGAATTCGCGAAAAGATTCTAATTTCATTCGGAAATCTCCAGCAGGTTTTGATGAAAGCAAGAAAGCTCGCCCGTGTGGCATGCCGATCCGATTTGTTCAACACTGAGAACAAGAGCATCTCCATCACAATCAAGCCAAACGTCTTTAATAAATTGAAAGTGGCCAGAAGTGGAACCTTTAACCCAAAGCTCGTTACGACTTCGGCTCCAATACGTAGCCTTCTTGGTCGCAAGGGTGATTGCTAATGATTCTTCATTCATCCACGCCAGCATCAGAATTTTTCCACTCACATGGTCCTGAGCGATTGCAGGGATAAGTGTGTGTGAATCCTTTAAAAGTTTACGAACAGCTTCAGAAAGTCCGTGCTGATTCATAGGCATATTCTGCCCTATTGATTACTCTCCTCGCGAATGGAATATCCCTCTTTCAGCAAATAACGCTTAACATCACCAATTCTATGAACTCCAAAATGGAAAACGCTCGCAGCCAAGAGCGCATCTGCTCCAGCATCCAGGGCCCCGGCAAAATCAGAAAGTGCTCCCGCCCCACCACTAGCAATCAGGGGCACATCGGTGATTGCTCGTATTGAACTAATCATCCCGATGTCATACCCAGCACGGGTTCCATCTGCATCCATTGAGTTAAGCAATATTTCACCAACGCCTAAGTTGCAAGCTTTCTCTACCCATTCAAGTGCATCAATATGTGCGCTCTCGCGCCCGCCATGAGTTGTAACTTCGAACCCCGATTTTGTTTGTGCTCTTCGGGCATCAACTGAAAGCACCAAAACTTGTGATCCAAATTTATCTGCAATCTCTGCAATTAATTCCGGTCGAGCAATTGCAGCAGTATTAATCGAAACTTTGTCAGCACCTGCACGCAAAAGTTGGTCGACATCGCTGACGGTGCGAATTCCGCCTCCAACAGTTAATGGGATGAAAACCTGTTCTGCAGTTTTTCGAACTACTTCTAACGTGGTCTCTCTGCCCGAACTGCTTGCAGAAATATCCAGAAACGTGATCTCATCTGCACCCTCCAAATCATAAAGTGCGGCCATCTCGACTGGATCGCCGGCATCAATGAGATTTTTAAAATTTATCCCCTTGACCACTCGCCCATCAGTTACATCTAGACAAGGAATTATTCGAACCCTTAGTGTCATTGAGAGGTGACCGCTAGCGCTTGTTCAAGTGAAAATGCTCCCGCGTAAAGCGCTTTGCCAACAATTGCGCCTTCTATACCCTCTATTGCAAGAAGTGATTCGAGATCTGCAAGAGAAGATATTCCACCACTTGCGACTACGGGTTTACTGGTTGCAAGGCAGACCGCTTTAAGAAGTTCAATGTTGGGCCCGGTGAGCGTTCCGTCTTTTGCAACATCCGTTAATACATATCGTGCGCATCCATCGCGATCTAAGCGTTCAATTGTTTCGTATAGATCGCCACCTTCGGATGTCCATCCACGAGCGGCTAACGTCCGCCCCCTGACGTCTAATCCCACTGCAATGCGGTCGCCATATTTATTAATTACCGACGAGGTCCATTCTGGGTTTTCTAGCGCCGCAGTTCCCAAATTAATACGATGACAACCTGAGGCAAGTGCTCTATCCAGAGTTTGACTATCTCTAATTCCACCTGAGAGTTCAACTTTTATGTCTAGCGCTCCAACAACTTCGGCCAGTAATTGTGAGTTATCGCCTCTTCCAAATGCTGCATCCAAATCAACCAAGTGAAGCCACTCTGCGCCGGCGCTTTGGAATTCAAGGGCAACTTCTAACGGATTTCCATAGATGGTTTCGCGCGCAAGTTCTCCTTGCACTAACCGCACCGCCTTGCCATCTTTAACATCAACGGCCGGTAGTAACTCGAATCTTTTCTCTCTCATAAGGTGCCTAGCCAATTCCTAATGAAAGCAAGTCCAGCTTTACCTGATTTCTCGGGGTGGAATTGCGTTGCACTGAGCGGACCATCCTCTACCGCCGAAAGAAAAGTTTCTCCATAATTAGTCCAAGCCTGTTTTGACCCGACACTTTTCTTAGCAGCGTAGGAATGCACAAA
Source organism: uncultured Actinomycetes bacterium (assembly GCA_903834705.1). Lineage (GTDB taxonomy): Bacteria > Actinomycetota > Actinomycetes > Nanopelagicales > Nanopelagicaceae > QYPT01. The sequence continues at coordinate 39,433 of CAILKF010000042.1, read as the reverse complement.
ATAGAAAGTTTCGCCCGAAAGCCCACGGAAAAGTTCGGAATTTGGATCTGCCTCAACGTTATTCCATCCCATGTGAGGTAACACTGGCGCTTCGATCTTGCTTACTTCTGCATCCCAATATCCAAGTCCGCGTGCGCTCTGAGTGTGAGATCTCGAAGGTTCTAATCCGTGTGAAAAAAGAATTTGCATCCCTACACAAATTCCAAGAACTGGGCGAGACTTTGAAATTCTTTCCTTAATTATTTCATCCCCATGGGCAACTTCCAGCCCAATCATGCAACTTTGAAAAGCACCGACGCCGGGTACAACGAGTCCATCCGACTCAATGCAGGTACGAGGATCTGATGTAACTTGAACGTCAAGCCCTGTATGTGCAAATGCTCTTTGGGCAGAACGCAGGTTGCCAGAACCATAATCAAGAATCGCTATCAAAGAGCGCCTTTTGTTGAAGGAATTCCTGCAACTCTGCCATCGAGCGAAACTGCATCGCGAAGAGCGCGCGCTACCGCTTTAAACTGTGCTTCAAGCACGTGATGCGCATTGCGACCTTCGAGAACTCTCACGTGTAAAGCGATGTGGGCTTCAGCAACAATGGATTCCCAAATGTGTTTACCCATCGTCGTATCAAAAGTTCCAATCAACTCAACTATTTCGGGTTGTCGATGTACGAGATATGGACGCCCAGATAAATCGACCGCTGCTTGAACCAGAACTTCATCCAGTGGCACCATCGCATCGCCAAATCTGCGAATGCCAACTTTATCTCCGAGCGCCTCTTTTAGCGCTTGCCCAAAGGCTAGAGACGTATCTTCAACGCTGTGGTGAGAATCAACTTCAACATCACCTGTGGTTTTTACGGTGAGATTGAATCCTGAATGCTTGCCGAGTTGACCCAGCATGTGATCGAAAAAGGGAACTCCAGTAGAGACATCGATAGTTCCATCTCCGTCGAGATTAAGTTCGACGATGACGTGGGATTCTTTAGTCTTTCGTTCGACGCGAGCTGTTCTCATGCCTGGCCTCCTAGTGTTTTCTTTAACGCAGAAAGGAACTCTAGATTTTCGGCCTCATTGCCGATAGTCACTCTCAGATAACCCGATAATCCCACATCTCGAATCAATACTCCTTGATCTAAGAGTGACTGCCAAACTTTTGTTGGGGATTCCACGGCAAATAGCAAGAAATTCGCGCTACTAGGCATCACTGTTAAACCCATCTGAACAAGTTCTTGGGCTACTCGTTTGCGAGAGGAAATGAGTTCGTCAACGCTATGTAGTAATTCGGCACGGTGATCTAGCGCAACGATTGCTATCGCCTGTGTCATGGCACTCAGGTGATAGGGCAATCTCACAATTTTCATTGCATCAACAATCACAGAGTTCGCAAGTAAATATCCCACTCGCGCCCCTGCAAATGCGAAGGCTTTGCTCATGGTTCGGACTACGACAATGTGCGGATGCTCGTTGATGAGCGTTGCTGCAGAAGTTTCATCCGAGAACTCTGCATAGGCTTCGTCCACTATTAATAAGGCGCCGATCTCTTTGGCGGCGTCTGCAATTGCCTTGATATCGGCGATGGGGATACAAGTTCCCGTGGGGTTATTCGGTGTAGTAACAAAAACCATCGCAGGTTTCGTAGAACGAATCTGCTTACAGGCCTTCGACACATCGATTGTAAAATCATTTTCGCGATCGGCTTGAACCCACTCGGTGGAAGTACTTTGCGCGATTATTGGATGCATCGAGTAGGAAGGCACAAAACCAAGTGCAGTCCTGCCACCAAATGCCAAGAATAGGGATTGAATTACTTCGTTGCTTCCATTCGCAGCCCAAACATTGTCAGCAGTTAAATTGGTGGCTTCTCTTTGGTTTATAAATTGCGCAAGTAATTCCCTTAGGTTAATAGCTTCGCGATCGGGGTAGCGATTAAGGTTCTTTGCCACTTCACTAGCTCGTTCTGCAATTGCGTCGACAAGCGCTTGCGAAGGCGGGTAAGGATTTTCATTGGTGTTGAGTTGAGCAATGCTTCTCACTTGGGGAGCACCGTAAGGCGTAAGTGTTTGCAAGTCTTTACGCAGTGGCAACCATGTTGGCCATTGTGGAGAGGTCATAGAATTTCACCTCGCGCAGTTATCGCTTCTCCGTGTGCAGGCAAATCTTCGGCGTTGGCCAAAGTAATTACTGTATATGAAATATCATTGAAGGATTTCTCGTCATACTGAATCTGATGAACTCCTCGCAAAAATGTCTGAACACTTAGCCCACTTGAATGGCACGCACAGCCGCCAGTTGGTAATACGTGATTAGAGCCTGCGGAATAGTCCCCCAATGAAACTGGCGAAAAACGGCCGACGAAAATAGCGCCGGCATTTCTAATCTTTTCTGCATCTTCAAGGCTGGCTTTAGTCTGAATTTCCAGGTGTTCTGCAGCGTAGGCATTAACAACGTCAATACCTTGTGCAATCGAATCAACTAAAACAATTGCAGACTGGATCCCAGAAAGTGCCGTCAAAATTCTTTCACTGTGCTTTGTCAGTGCAACGCGCGTTGCCAATTGCTCCCGCACTGCATTGGCTAGGTCAGGACTATCAGTCACGAGCACGGCTGCAGCGATAACGTCATGCTCTGCTTGACTGATTAGATCTGCAGCGACTTCATGTGCATGAGCGGAATCGTCAGCCAATATTGCAATTTCAGTAGGTCCTGCCTCTGAATCAATTCCAATAATTCCTCGCAACGCGCGCTTGGCAGCGGCCACATAAATGTTTCCTGGGCCGGTGACCATATCTACTTTTTCACATACATCTTCCATACCGTAAGCAAAGAGAGCAATTGCTTGTGCGCCACCAATTGCGTAAACCTCAGAAACGCCAAGTAGTGCACATGCAGCCAAAATTGTGGGATGTGGAAGTCCGCCAAACTCCGCTTGCGGAGGCGAAGCAACTGCCAAACTTTTCACACCTGCAATGTGAGCGGGAATTACATTCATCATCACGCTACTTGGATAAACAGCTCTCCCTCCAGGAACGTAGAGGCCCACACGATCTACCGGAATCCATTTCTCAGTCACTGTCGCTCCATCAACAACTGTTGTTGTTTTGGTGCTTCGAGTCTGCTCTTTATGGACAAAAGTAATTCGCTCTATCGAACGTTCGAGCGCCTTTCGAATCTCAGGATTCAAATCTGCAAGCGCAGAATCAATATCCTTTTGCAATACCTTGATGCTGGTAGGCCTCACACCGTCGAATTTTTCTGCCAAATTGAACAAATCTTCTTGCGTTCCATTCTTTACCCGTTCAATTATTGGTTCAATCTGCACCATCGCGCTTGCAATATCCATGTGTGCCCGCGGAAGTTCACTGCGATATTGAGATTTTGTAAGTGCCCGTCCGCGAAAATCAACGGTGCGAATCATTGTCACTTATCCATATCTGTCGCAGGTTCAGGAGTTCAAAGTCTAGAGGCTAGCCAGGTGTCTAAGGGTTGGAATTTTCTTCTCTCGTCGAACTCATGTCCTACGCGAGACAACCCGCCCCCAAGATGGATTTGAGATCTGCGCTCAAACTCGGAGAAGCCGTTACGCGAGGCTCTAGTTTCATGAGAGTGATTTTGCCCATGTCATCGATTGCCAGATGAACTTCGCGTTGCCCAGGATGAGTTCTCAAAATTTCTTTCAATCGGTCAACTATGGGAGGAGTGCACTGCGAAATTGGAATTGTCACCACGAGTGGGCCAGTGGGCCCTTTAGAAATATCTGGAAAAGTCATCTCAAGTGCTGTGAATCGTAATTTATCTTCGCGCCTGTCAGCTCGTCCGCGGATGACCACGACTCGATCTTCAGTCAGTGAAAGTGCATGCTGTACGTAGGTGTTAGAAAAGAATAAAACTTCAAGTGAACCCTCGAGATCTTCGACAGTAACGATCGCCCACGAAGCACCTTGCCTAGTAACTTTTCTTTGAATCGAAGTAATTAACCCGCCAATTGTGACAATCTTTTCACTTGACGATTCATCGTCAACAAGCTGGCTTATCGTCATATCCGTGGAAGAACGTAGAACATGTTCGACACCTAAAAGTGGGTGATCTGAAACATAAAGCCCGAGCATTTCTCTTTCATAACTGAGTAATAGCGCTTTATCCCATTCTCCGGGAGGAATCTCTATATCTAATCCTGAAACCGAAGTTGACGTTTCTCCCCCGAAGAGATCGAACTGTCCAACCGCTTCTGCCCTCTTTGTTTCTATGATTGAATCAATTGCTTCTAAGTGAACGGCCATTAAACCCTTACGTGAAACCGAGAACGAATCAAAGGCTCCAGCTTTTATAAGCGATTCAATAGTCTTCTTGTTGCAAACCTGCACATCAACTTTTGCTAAAAAGTCACCAAAGGAAGTGAAGTTACCCTTTTCCAAGCGAGATTTCTTAATTGACGCCACAACACCTTCACCCACGTTGCGAATGGCAGCCAAACCGAATCGAATATCTTTACCGCGAGGCGTGTACTCCGCATCGGACTCATTAACATCTGGAGGCAGAACGCGTATTCCCATTCGCCTACATTCGCTGAGATAAAGAGCAGACTTATCTTTATCGTCACGGACGCTAGTTAGCAGGGCCGCCATATATTCAGTTGGATAATTTGCTTTGAGGTAGGCGGTCCAATAAGAAACAACTCCGTAGCCTGCACTGTGAGCTCTATTGAACGCATAATCAGAAAACGGAATCAGCGTTTTCCATAACTCGGCGATCGCACCCACGCTAAACCCATTGCTCTTCATCCCTGCTTCGAAATGAACGTACTCTTTATCCAGAATTTCACGATCTTTCTTACCCATCGCTTTTCTTAATAAATCTGCACGGCCAAGTGAAAAACCAGCAACTTTTTGGGCAATCGCCATTACTTGTTCCTGATACACAATTAGTCCATAGGTATCACCCAGAATTTCTTCGAGTGGAACCGAAAGCTCAGGATGAATCGAAACAACCGGTTTGCGATTATTTTTACGATCAGCGTAGTTATTGTGCGCGTTCTCACCCATTGGGCCTGGTCGATAAAGAGCGATAACTGCCGAAATGTCGGCGAAAGAATCGGGTGCCATTGAACGCAAAAGTGCACGCATCGGCCCACCGTCTAGCTGAAATACTCCCAACGTATCTCCACGCCCCAGCAAAGCAAAAGTCTTTTGATCATCTAGCGTCAGAGTTTCCAAGACTACTTCTTGATTGCAATTTGATTTAATGTTGAGCAGACAGTCATCAAGCACCGAAAGATTTCGGAGCCCAAGAAAATCCATCTTTAACAAACCAGTGGCCTCGCATGCACCCATATCGAACTGGGTGATGATCGCTCCATCTGCTTCTCGCCGATGAATTGGGATTACGTCAAGTAAAGGTTCTTTGGAGAGAATAACTCCCGCAGCATGTACACCCCATTGACGCTTTAAGCCTTCAAGACCGCGAGCAGTATCTACAACCTTTTTTGAATCAGGATCTGTTTCGTAAAGAGTTCTGAATTCACTAGCCTCGTCATAGCGCTCATTCTTAACATCAAAAATTCCTGAAAGGGAAATGTCTTTACCCATAATTGCTGGTGGGAGCGCCTTGGTTAACTTCTCACCTATAGCGTATGGATAGCCGAGTACTCGAGTTGAATCCTTAATAGATTGTTTTGATTTAATGGTTCCGTACGTAATAATTTGAGCCACACGGTCTTCGCCATATTTTTCTGTGGCGTATCGAATCATTTCCGAGCGCCGACGCTCATCAAAATCGAGATCAATATCGGGCATAGAGATACGTTCTGGATTGAGGAATCGCTCAAAAAGTAAACCGTGTTCAATTGGATCCAATGCAGTTATTCCAAGTGCATAGGAAACAAGAGAGCCTGCAGCCGAACCTCGACCCGGGCCAACACGAATACCTTGTCGTTTAGCGTGGCTTACTAAGTCGGCAACAACAAGGAAATAGCCGGGGAATCCCATTTTTATCATGACATCGAGTTCATATGACAAGCGCTCTTGGTATTGGTTTGGAATGGCTCCGGAAATTTTCTCCGCTAATCCTCTTTGTGATTCTTTTCTTAACCAACTGTCTTCGGTTTCAGATTCTGGCACGGAAAATTTCGGAAGCAGATTTTCGCCTTCTCGCAGAGTCACATTGCAACGTTCGGCTATCAATAGTGTGTTGTCGCAACTTTCAGGTATCTCTTTGAAAAGTTCGCGCATCTCTGTTGCAGACTTAAGATAGAACTGATTATTATCGAATTTGAATCGCTTAGGATCTGCCAAAATGGACCCCGACTGCACACACAGGAGAACTTCATGGGCCGCCGCATCCTCTAAATATGTATAGTGCAAATCATTTGTGGCCAAAAGCGGAAGGTTCAACTCTTTGCCCAATTTAAGTAAATCAGCTTTTACGCGACTTTCTATCTCAATCCCATGATCCATAATTTCTAAGTAGAAGTTTTCGGCGCCGAAAATATCGCGCAACTCACTCGCCGCGCGGACCGCCTCTTTGTACGCACCCATGCGCAGACGAGTTTGTACTTCCCCACCTGGGCAACCAGTAGTTGCAATAATTCCTTTGCCGTACTTAGCCAATAGTTCGCGATCCATTCGAGGTTTGTAGTAATAACCTTCGAGTGACGCCAGCGATGAAAGTCTGAATAAGTTGGCTAAACCTTCATTGTTTTCTGCAAGCAAAGTCATATGCGTATATGCGCCACCTCCGGAAACATCATCGTCTCCGCCTTCGGCCCACTTAACTCGTCGCTTATCAAATCGAGATTCCGGGGCAACGTATGCTTCAATTCCAATGATTGGCTTTACGCCAACTTTTTTGGCTTGCTTGTAGAAATCAAATGCGCCAAATACATTTCCATGGTCTGTCATGGCAATTGCCGGCATTTCTTGTCTAGCTACTTCGGCTACTAAATCACCTACGCGCGCGGCACCGTCGAGCATTGAATACTCGGTGTGTACATGAAGGTGCGCAAATGAGTCCACGGCTGGTGAGACTAGTCCCTAGGGCAGTACTGCGGAGTCAAGCAACGCCAAGGCCCGAACCAAGTCAGCTGGGTAAGGGGTTCGCAGGTCCAACAGGTCGCCAGTGATGGGATGTTTAAATCGCAATTCGAGTGCATGCAACCATGGACGTGAAATCTCTAATCTTGCTGCCAGAGTTGGATCGGCTCCGTAGGTCATATCCCCAACAAGTGGATGGCGAAGAGCTGAGAAATGAACTCGAATCTGATGAGTGCGTCCAGTTTCTAACTCGACCTTCACTAGAGAAACACCGCGGTAATACTCGATGACTTCATAGTGAGTAATACTCATTTTGCCATCGGCAACAACGGCAAATCTGTAATCTTCTTTAGGGTGGCGATCAATCGGTGCATCAATTGTTCCCGTCGACGGATCCATATGTCCCTGCACAAGAGCGTGATAAACCTTTTCAACTTCTCTATTTCTAAAAGCATCTTTCAGTACCGTGTACGCACGGTCGGTCTTTGCGACAATCATGAGACCAGTAGTACCAACATCTAGACGATGAACAATTCCTGCACGCTCTGGCGCTCCACTTGTTGAAATTGAGTAACCTGCAGCAGCGAGTGCGCCGATAACAGTTGGCCCGGTCCATCCAGGACTTGGATGCGCTGCGCAACCAACAGGCTTATCAATAACAACAATTGCATCGTCATCGTAAATAATAGAAAGTCCTTGCAAGGGTGTGGCTGGAACTGCTTCCTGAATTGTTGTATCAGGCATCAATATTTCAATGACTTGACCACCCAGAACTCGATCAGACTTTGTCATGGGTGACCCTTGACTCCTAATTTCATCATTTTCAAGTAGGCGAACTACTGCTGTTCTCGAAAGGCCTAATACTCGTGTGAGAGCGCTATCAACTCGCTCGCCTTCGACACCTTCTGGCACTACTAATGTTCTTAACTCACGCGCCATCATGGCTCTCTTTATCGTCGTCATTCATGGTTGGCGGTGAAGTAGGGGAAATATTCTTAAATGACAGAACCACCGCAAACACCGCAGCAATAACAATAGCCGAGTCCGCCAGGTTGAAAACCGGCCACATGGGTAACTGAATCCAGTCAATTACCTCACCCTTTAAAGGGTTTCCACGGAAAATCCGATCGGTGAGATTTCCTAGCGTTCCCCCTAAAACCAAACCCAATGTGATAGCCCACCAGTTCGATTTCACTTTACCCATCACAAAGATAATTACTGCCACAACAATGAGTGCAAAACTGGTCAGGAAAACCGTTCCTCCAGGAGCAAAACTAAATGCGGCTCCAGAATTTCGGGTGAGATTGAGTTGCAAGAATGAACCTAAGAGATGCTGTGAACTCTTGCCTTCGAGAAAATGTAAAACCACAGTCTTGCTGAGCAGATCACAAAGCCACACTACCCAGGCTGTAATTGCAACTCTGCGCACTATGGGCCAAGAGGCACCCAAAATTAACGCCGTTCTTCCTTCTGTTTGCAGATCATGCACAGGGTTGCGCGAGGGAATACTTGCAAGCGCGCTTTTCCTATGGAGTTTCCACATTCTTCACACTGACCGTAACGTTTCTGGTCGATTCTCTCGAGTGCGCGCTCAGTCTGTAGCACCATATCGCGAGCATTAATAACGAGAGACATTTCATGTTCGCGCTCAAAAGTTTTGGTTCCTGCATCGGCTTGATCATCACCAGCACCTTCACCGGATTCGTGAATTAGTTCATCCATTTCACGCTCTACGGAAACCAGCTCTGCTCTGAGGCGTTGTAGATCTTGCGAAATATCACTGCGAATACTTTTTAGCTCAGCCGCAGTCCATGGGGCTTCGTTTTCAGATACAACAACCGGCGTTGGGGCAACTTTAATTGGTTTGAGAGGGACACCTTTTTTCAAACCTTTGGATGGGCGCGGTGGTGGTGGCATCACTAAACGACGTTCTTCAACAACGGCAGGAGTAGGTGTCGCAACTGGCGCTACCGCCGCTTTCGAAGGAAAAGGACGACCTGCAGGCTTCTTTTCGGCAACTTTCTTTACAGGTTTCTGGGCAACTTTCTTCGCTACTTTTTTAACAACCTTCTTCACCGCTTTTTTTGCAACTTTCTTCACTGCCTTCTTGGCGGTTTTTTTCGCAGGCTTTGCAGGTTTTTTCTTTTCTGCCTTTTTTGCCTTCACTTTTTTTCCAGCGCTCTTCGAGGCTGGCTTCTTCTTGATTTTGGTGGCCACGGCGCGCACCCTATGCCGATATTGACTGAAATGCCACTCCCGCCACGATGGAATAGAGTTCACCAGTGAGCAACTATCGCGCGCTACCAGCCCAAGTGGACTTACCAGTCATGGAGCGCTCGATTCTAGATTTCTGGCGATCTCACTCTATTTTTGAAAAATCTCTCGAAGCTCGCGCTGGGGCGACACCATGGACTTTTTACGAAGGCCCTCCAACCGCAAATGGCGCTCCCGGAACGCACCATATTGAAGCTCGCGTTTTCAAAGATGTTTTCCCGAGATTTCATACTATGAAAGGCAAATACGTTTCCCGAAAAGCCGGCTGGGATTGCCATGGTTTACCGGTAGAAATTGCAGTCGAAAAAGAACTTGGATTCGCGGGAAAAGGTGACATTGAAAAATTCGGCATTGCTCAATTTAATGAAAAATGTAAAGAGTCTGTACAAAGACATGTAGGCGCATTTACCACCATGACCGACCGCATGGGTTTCTGGGTGGATTTTGATCAGGCTTACTGGACGATGTCGCCTGAATATGTTGAAAGTGTTTGGTGGAGTTTAAAACAAATTTGGAACAAGGGCCTACTTGTCCAAGATCATCGCGTTGCGCCTTACTGCCCGCGTTGTGGAACGGGATTATCCGATCATGAATTAGCACAAGGCTACGAAAGCGTTACTGACCCATCTGTCTATGTTCGGTTCCCAATAACCTCCGGCCCCCTTGCCGAACTTGGAGCGAGTTTTCTTGTTTGGACGACCACCCCATGGACTCTCGTTTCCAATACTGCGATCGCACTCAATCCAACAGTTACTTACGTCGTGGTCGAAGAAACAACCGCTGATGGAACCGAAGTACTGGTCTTGGCAGAACCACTCGTGGGATTCCTCAAGGGCGATGTGAAAATAGTAAAGAAAATGCAAGGTTCAGAATTTGAGCGCACCACTTATAAAGCTCCTCTTAACCTTGTTGAGATTCCAGATGCACATTTTGCAGTCCTTGCAGATTATGTAACAACGGAGGATGGAACAGGGCTGGTCCATCAATCCCCGGCTTTTGGAGCAGACGACCTACAGGTGTGTAGGGCTTACGGATTGCCAGTAATTAATCCCGTTCTTGCCGACGGAACTTTCTCACCCGAATTAGATTTAATCGGTGGAATGTTCTTCAAGGATGCTGACAAGGTTCTAGTTAAGCAACTGCGTTCTAACGGAGTGCTCTACAAGCACGTGCCGTACGAGCATCAATATCCACACTGTTGGCGTTGCCACACGCCTTTAATGTATTACGCGCAACCTTCGTGGTACATCCGGACAACTGCAATTAAGTCAGACCTCATTCGCGAAAATGAAAAAACTAACTGGCATCCTGAAACGATTAAGACTGGACGTTATGGGGATTGGCTTAAAAACAACATTGACTGGGCTTTATCGCGAAATCGCTACTGGGGAACTCCATTACCAATTTGGCGATGCGAAAATAAACACGATATTTGTATTGGTTCACTTGATGAATTAGGGAAATTAGCGGGTGCCGAACTTTCCAACCTCGACCCTCACAGACCCTTTGTCGATGATATTTCGTGGCCATGTGCAGAATGTGGTTCGGCGATGGTTCGAGTGAATGAGGTAATCGATTGCTGGTACGACTCAGGTGCAATGCCATTTGCCCAGTGGGGTTATCCGCATCAAGAGGGTTCGGTTGAAAAATTCAAGGCCGCATATCCTGCTGATTTTATTTGTGAAGCCATCGATCAAACTCGTGGGTGGTTTTATACCTTGATGACAATTGGAACTTTAGTCTTTGATGAAAGTTCTTATAAAAATGTACTCTGCCATGGACACATCCTTGATAAGGATGGTCGCAAGATGAGTAAGCATCTAGGAAATACTCTTGAACCGATAGCCCTTATGGATCAACACGGTGCTGATGCAGTTCGTTGGTTTATGTTGGCTGCTGGCTCTCCCTGGGCCGCTCGTCGCGTTGGTCACGAAGTCATCAACGATGTTGTAAGGAAAACACTCCTCACGTACTGGAACACGGTTTCTTTCTTAGCCCTTTATGCAAAGGCTGCAGATTTTGACCTAACAACTGCTCCCCCAATCTCGCAACGACCACTTATGGATCGCTGGATTAATTCCGATCTGAATGTCTTGATCAAAGAAGTTGATGCCGCCCTTAGCGAATTTGATACTCAACGCGCTGGCAAGGCGCTGGCGATATTCATTGACGATTTATCGAACTGGTACGTCCGTCGCTCACGCCGTCGTTTCTGGGATGGAGAGCCAAGTGCACTTGCTACTTTGCATGAGTCGCTACGCACGTTAACTCTGCTCTTAGCACCCATGGTTCCATTTATATCTGAACATGTATGGCAAGAATTAATCCGCCCAGTTGAAGTAAACGCATCCGCATCAGTGCACTTGGCAGATTTTCCCATTGCACAAGATCCTGCGATTGATATTCGTCTCTCTAGTCAAGTTTCACAAACTCGGCGAATCGTTGAGTTAGGTCGCGCAGCCCGTGCAGAGTCTGGAGTGAAAGTTCGCCAACCACTCCAACGCGCTCTTATCTCAGCAGCTGGGTGGGCAGAACTTCCTAATGAAATGAAAGAGCAAATTGCAGAAGAACTCAATGTCATCGAACTCGAAGACATCGCAGGTGCGCATGGAGATTTGGTTGATGTGAGTATTAAAGCCAATTTCAAAACCCTTGGCGCAAAATTCGGCGCACAAGTACAAGTCATTGCCAAAGCAATAGCTCTTGCACCAGCGGCACAACTAGTCCAAACACTTCGGGCAAATGCCGCCACCAGCATCTCATCAGGAGATCAAGCATGGGATATCAGCATCGAAGATTTGATTGTCACTGAAGTCCCTAAAAGTGGCTGGACTGTGGCAAGTCATGAAGCAGAAAGCGTTGCAATTGATCTCGAACTATCCCCAGCCCTTATTGCCCAAGGTAATGTCCGAGAAGCGATTAGATTCTTGCAAGAAAAAAGGAAGACAGATGGGTTCGAGATTAGTGACCGCATCTCCGTCACCTGGAATTCAACGAACGAAGTGGCTCAGGCTATTGAATCAGGGACTAGCGAGATTTCTGCCGAAGTACTCGCAACTTCCATGAAGCGGGATGAGAATATTCCCCACGGAGATAACGAATTGGGCTTTAACGCTCACATTGTAAAAAACTAGTAGCAATCTGGCCAACTAGCGTTTGTTAGAGTCGACCTGCAAGTGGAATAAGCAATTGAACACCAAAAAACAACACCAAGAAAGAAAGATCTAAGCTCACAGAGCCCAATCGAAGTGGTGGTACAAATTTTCGAACAAGTGCAGTGGGTTTATCCGTAATGGAATAAATCGCTTCTGCCAGAAATAGAAAGACGCCTCTTGGTTGCCATGATCGCGCAAACATTCGGATGTAATCCAGTATCAATCTTCCAAAAAGTGCGAATAAAAACATTCGCATAACTGTTACAAGCAACTCACCAATGCCCGGCATAACTTAACTTTGGTTAAAGAAACTTGCTTCAGCAGCTTTAGCTTTGTCTTCGTTGCTTACTCTTATATTTGCTGGTGAAAGCAAAAATACTTTCGAGGTTACTCGCTCGATCGTTCCGTTATGACCAAAAACCAAACCACTTGCAAAATCTACTAACCGTTTACGTTCCGTTTCTTCCATGTCGGTGAGATTCATGATTACAGGGTTGCCCATTCTGTAATGCTCACCGATGCTGCGTGCCTCATTATAAAAACGTGGGTGCAATGTGACGATGCGATCGAGCACTGGCAAATCTAATTCCATTGCAGGAGCTGGCGCTAACGTCGATGAACGTGGTTCGCGTGTTCGAATCTTGACATCAGGAACTCTTACAGCAGTTGGACGTTGTTGGACTTCTTGTGAAGAATCTAATTCAAGATCTTCCATGAGTCCGAGATAGTTCGCTACTTTTCGCATTGCATTAGCCATGCCGAAATTTTACAGGGGGCTAGTCCGAACTCCGAGGATTGAGCTGCCAATGCGCAGATGTGTCGCGCCATATTCAATGGCTACTTCGAAATCATTACTCATGCCAGCAGAGAGATTTGTAGCCATCGGGAATTGTTGGCTAAATACACTATGAATTCGAGCTAACTCCGAAAATGCTCGGTGAGGGTCATGGTCTAGTGGAGCCACGGCCATGAGACCTTCGAGCATCAAACCATCACTGGAAAGCACTTCTTCGGCCAGTAAAGGCAATATTTCTTCAGAAACTCCCCCACGATGCAATTGACCATCAAGGGCTACCTGCAGAAATATTGAAATATTTTTATCATCCGGCAGAGCTTTCTTAATCAGTGAAATATGCCGTAAATCATCCACCGAATGAATCGAATTTGCCCACGTGAGAACTTGCTTAATTTTGTTGCTCTGTATTTGTCCCTGGAAGTGCCAAGTACCTTGTATTTCAGCCGCTTTGGCTGCACCTTCAGAACTACGATTTTCACCAAAATTCGAGATGCCTAGCTGAGAAAGGATCATTGCATCACTGACAGGATATGTTTTCGTCACCGCAATGAGTGTCACGTCGGCCGAAGAGCGATTTACTTTTTGGCTGGCACTTTCGATTCGTGCTCGAACAGCCTTTACATTCTTCTCAATTTCTATGTACCGAGAATCTAGATCCAAATTACACCTGCCTGTCTTCCACACACTCCATCGCGTCTATAGGAAAACAAATCCGAGCTTTCGGCTGTGCATTGCTGGCTAACTTCACTTGCAATTCCACATTCAGAAAGAACTCCCACCAAGCCAGCAGGTAGATCAAGAGCATACTTGCCATCGCGGGTTTGAGATTTCGCTAGTGGAAACTGATTCACAACTTCGGTGAAGACATCTTCACCCACTTCATAGCAAGTTCCACAAATTGAGGGGCCAAGGCTGGCAATAATACTTCTTGCGCCCATGGCCTCCATGCGTTCGACTACTTTGCCCGTTATGTTGTTCATTAAACCCCGACGGCCTACATGTACCGCAGCTACGAGATCAATTTTTGAATCCCAGAGAAGTAACGGTATGCAATCTGCAACTAAAACGCAGAGAGCGATGCCTGATTCTTGGGTGATGAGCGCATCTGCTGTTGGTTCGATCTGAGAAATTCCATCTATAACAACAATTCCATCGCCGTGTATTTGATTCATGAATATAGGTGTGGCCGCTTCTTGCGAAAGCAAAGCCCGGTTTGCACAGACGTCATCTTTAGAATCACCAACATGCAAAGCTAAGTTGAACCAATCATAAGGAGGAGAACTAGCCCCTAGTTCGGTTAATCCAGACCCATCTGAAGATCTGGTCGTGAATAGGGTCGAAACCAAAACGGTTACTTCATAAAGTCAGGGACATCGATTTCATCTTCGGAAAGGAGTTCTTCGAAAGTCACTCGTTTACGGGATGATGATTCATCGGGCAATTCAAGAGCAACAGCCAATGGATCATTTGCTGCAATTGGGTCGGCTTGTCCGCCAAGTGTTGCCATGTCAATGACAGGCATCGAAACTTTCTTAGGAGACCCACCTTCGAATCCTGCAGCGATAACGGTTATTCGGACTTCGTCACCGAGGGCGTCGTCAATGGTTGTTCCAAAAATCAAGTTTGCATCTGGATGTGCAGCAGCTTGCACAAGTTCACAAGCTTCATTGATTTCAAACAATCCTAAGTCTGATCCGCCTGCAATGGAAAGAAGTACACCCATCGCTCCATCTATTGATGCTTCAAGCAAAGGAGATGAGATTGCTAACTCAGCTGCACGCAATGCACGATTTTCTCCACGAGCAGAACCGATGCCCATCAATGCCGAACCAGCATCAGTCATGACACTTTTTACATCTGCGAAATCTAGATTAATCAAACCAGGCTGAGTAATAATTTCAGTGATGCCTTGTACGCCAGAAAGCAAAACCTGATCTGCGCTCTTAAAAGCTTCAACTAAAGTTATTGAATGATCGGAAATTGCTAAGAGTCTGTCATTAGGAATAACAATCAGGGTATCTACGTGTCCCCGAAGTTCGTTAATTCCTTCTTCTGCTTGTTTTGTGCGAATTTTTCCTTCATGAGAAAATGGACGAGTAACAACACCGATTGTGAGTGCGCCTAATTCGCGAGCAATTTTTGCGATGATTGGTGCAGCTCCAGTACCTGTGCCTCCGCCTTCACCAGCGGTGACAAATACCATGTCAGCGCCACGTAAAATTTCTTCAATCTCATCCACGTGATCGAGTACGGCTTCGCGTCCGCGTGCAGGTGATGCACCGGCCCCTAATCCACGGGTGGATTTACGACCAATATCTAATTTCACATCTGCATCACTCATCAACAAATGTTGTGCATCTGTATTGACTGCGATGAATTCGACGCCTTTGAGGCCGACATCAATCATGCGATTAACAGCGTTAACTCCACCGCCACCAACTCCAACAACTTTGATGACTGCCAAATAATTTTGCGGTGAAGCCACTGTGTATCCTCCTCAAGAATCGCCAACCCTCAAGTTGAGATTTAGCGTTAACTCTCTGCGTGTGGCGACCGTAGAGGGGGTGAGAAAGCGAATCAAACACCGACACGAAGAGATACCTCAACTTGTTCTTTAAAGATTTTCACCTGAAAAAAACTTTTTGAATGCGCAGTTATTGCAAATTCTGAATCTCTAAAAACCTTGCAATAGCAAGCTTTTGTAACGAAATTAAAGGATTATTTAACTATCGGAGCATGAGGAGCCGAAAGATCCAGAAGCGAAACTTTCTTATTTTCTGGAAGTTCCAGTAGTGCCTTGTACACCTTTACCTTGAAATCAAGTGCGCTTTCATCTCCCCAAATCACAGTAAAGGTACGCGGAGAACCCGTTCTTGAATTGTGCAGAGTTAAAGTTGCGGAGTTTCGATTCTCTGCCTCTAAGACACGAAGTTCTCTTCGAATTTCAGGGGGCAAAGAAACGAGAAGCCCAATGGCGAACTCCTGGGCGCTCAGTGTGGGTGCTTTTAATGTGGGCAAAGTTAATTTCGAGCTCTCTTGTGCTGTGAAAACTCTTCGTTCGAGGTCAACATAGCGATCTCCGAGTTTTGCTATTGGAGAGCGTGCGGTAATTCGAATGTCAACTTTCCGGTTTAACCAATTTCTGCTTACTTTCACACTTTTAATCCAACTATTCTTTTCTAACAGTTGTTGCGTCACTCGCGGTTCTAGACGCGCTAATTTTTCGCCCTCAACAATGTTGGATTGATTTTTAATTTCTGACGCGCTCTGGGAATCTGGTGCTCCAAATACCTGCACATCTTGAACTGTTAACAATGGCGACCATCCCAAGATATACGCCATTGATGCCAGTACAAGACTGGCGATGACGATTCGAAAAAATGTTCGTGGAGATTTTCGTTTTCTCTTCGCAGCAGTTAGGGTTGAAATTTTTTGGCCAACGCTTCTACGATGATTGGGGCCAGGGAACTGACGTCACCGGCACCTAACGTTACGATGACATCGCCGGGACGCGCCTTTGCAACTACTGCATCGGTAGCTGTTAAAAAATTCGGTTCGAATACGCCATGTTTCATTAATTGAGTTATAGATTCAGCGCTCACTCCAGCGATTGGTTGTTCACTAGCGCCGTACACCTCTAGCACCCACGCTTGATCTGCTATATCTAATGCTCGCGCAAACCCCGGAATGAACGCTTGAGTCCTGGAATATCTGTGGGGCTGGAAAATAACGAGTACTCGTCCATCTGTTGCGTAACGCTTTGCTGTAGTGAGGGTTACTTCAATTTCAGTGGGATGGTGACCGTAATCATCGATGACCCGAATTCCTTGAACTTGCCCCTTTAATTCAAAGCGTCGTCCGGTACCCCGAAAAGTTGCAAGTCCGGCAATGAGTTGAGCGCCAGGTAATCCAAGTGCCAATCCCCCAGCCAGCGCTGCAGATGCGTTGAGTACATTGTGATGGCCTGGTACTTGCAGCTCCATAGTGCCTAGCAATTTACCTTTCCACAATGCGCGAGCCTTTGAACCTTGTGGGAATAATTCGATGGAATCAATACGTAAATCAGCAGATGGACTCACCCCATAGGAAATCTTGCGCGAAATCGTTGACGCGTTTCCGAGAGTGCTTGAACCCGAATCATCTGCGCAATAAACCAAGAATCCATCTGTTGCAATTGTGTCGACGAAAGAGGCGAATGCATCCATTACCGATTCCGGTGTCTTAAAGAAGTCAACGTGGTCATGTTCGATATTTGTTATCACCGCGCCATATGGGCGGTACTCAATGAAAGATCCGTCAGACTCATCGGCTTCAACGATAAAGAATTCTCCGGTCCCCTTATGTGCATTTGAACCTGATGCGCTAAGTGTTCCGCCAATTGCGAAAGATGGATCTTCTCCGCAACTTTGCGCGGCAACCGTCAACATTGACGTTGTTGTCGTTTTCCCGTGCGTGCCAGCAATTGCAATCGAAATCGATTCTGACATCAAAGCGCTCAGTGCCTGCGCCCGTGAAAGAATCGGAATGCCCAGCTCTTTGCCTCTCATCATCTCCGGGTTTGTTTTCGAAATTGCACTTGAATAGACAAGGAAGTCAGCACCATTCACATTCTCAGCTTGATGTTGGCTCGAGATTGTTGCCCCTAGAACTCGCAATCCGGTGAGAACTGAAGACTCTTTCATATCTGATCCCGTGACTTCAATCGGATACGTTGACATGATTCGCGCGAGCCCACTCATGCCTGTACCGCCGATGCCCACAAAATGAACTCGTTTGCCTGCAAAATCTCGAAGGGAAACTGTCACATTCCCTCCTTTTTCATGGCACTCTCCATCATGTTTGCAATTTTCCTTGCCGCATCTCGGTCATCAGAAAGACCATTCATTGGCACGCTGTGCACTTTTGCAAGTAACGCTGGTAAATTCGAAAGCAACCATTGACCAGAGAATGACTTCTGAGAAACAATTGTTGCACGACTTGAATCTACAAGATTCTTGGCATTGAGTGCTTGCTCGCCATTTCCAATCGAGAGTGGAATAAATAATGCAAAGCGGCCAAGTGCTTCGATTTCAGAACATGTTGCGGCTCCGCTACGGGAAATAACTAGGTCTGCAGCCAGATACGCGCTTGCCATGTCTTGAATATATGAAACTGCCCGATAATTTCCAGTCGAGGCCGGTAGCGAATTCTTAGCTCCTACTGCATGCAAAATTGAAATGTTCATCTCTTGTAATTGAGGTAAGACTGAAGCAATTTCATTATTTAACCAGAACGAACCCTGAGATCCGCCCAGAATTAACAGTGTGTGCGGTGCAGTTTCCCAGCCCATTGTTTTCTTTGCACTAAGCCGGGCACCGGCCCAATCAGATTCGGATTGCGTAATTGCCTCTTGGACATCTGCTCGTAGTGGCAGACCTGTAACGGTCGCGTTTGAAAATCGTGAATCGCGCACCTCTCGCGAAACTGCCAAATTCTTAGTCAAATACGATCCGAGACGATTTGCCCACCCGATTTTTGCATTCGAATCATGAATGACCAATGGGATTTTTTCCTGCCTACCGGCTAAATATGCTGACGCACTCACATAACCGCCAAAGCCAATAATCAACGATGCGCCTCTACTAATTCTTCTTGCTTGACGCACAGATTTCCAGATGTGTAGTGGGAAGGTAATCAAATCTAAATCTAGTCGACGAGGCATCACGACTTTAGTAATATTCTTCAAGGCAAACCCTGATTGGGGGATCAAAGTATTTTCTAAACCTTCTTGGGTTCCGATGAAGATACATTCATCGGATGGGAAGCGCCTTCTCCACTCTTTTGCCACTGCCAAGGCTGGTTCGATGTGGCCAGCAGTGCCGCCTGCAGCAAAAACTATTGTCCTAGGGCTCATGGCTGTTCACGCTTTAAGACCGCTGAAATTGCAGGATCTCGTCTGGCAGCACCCAATACGAAACCAAGTGCGATGATTGTTGCGAAAAGAGATGACCCACCATAAGAAACTAGAGGAAGGGTTACCCCGACAACTGGAAGCACGCTCGTAGCTGATCCAATATTCATAACTGTCTGAATAAGTATCCAACAACCAATGCCAGCACATGTATAACGTGTCATCGCGTCATGAGCTCTTATTGCAATCTTAAATATCGAATATATGAGAGCCGAGAGCAAGAATAAAACAGCGAGAGTTCCAAGAAGTCCTAGCTCTTCGCCAATGACAGAGAAAATGAAATCAGTATGTGCTTCTGCAAGATTGCCCCACTTTTGGCGGCTAGCGCCAAGTCCTACGCCAAATAGGCCACCACTTGCTAACCCCATGATGCTATGCGCTGGTTGCCATCCAGCTAATTTGTAATACTCTGGAGAAAAGGGTTTCAGTACTGCAAGGAGTCGACTCATCCTTTGAGGAACGGTGATGATCATGCCAACAATTGCAGAAAAGCCAAGAATTGACGTTATTCCTAGTAAGCGAAGTTGAATTCCAGAAACAAAAAGTAATCCAACGAGAATTGCAGCAAATACTGCTGCAGTGCCTAGATCTCTTCCTCGCAAAATTAAAGCCATAATTACCAAAAAGGCCGGAACTAGAAGTTTTATAACGTTTTCTGATCCAGAACCTCGAGATTCTCGACGGGACAACATATATCCAGCCCACAAAATGAGAAAAAACTTCACGAATTCACTGGGCTGAATGACAACTGGTCCGTACCCAATCCAGTTTCTATTACCACCCACAGAGTGTCCAACTCCAGGAATTTGAACGATGAAAAGTATGAGTGCTGAGCCAACTAATGAAAATCTCGCAATGGATACCCAGCGATCGAAGGGCAATTTAGATGCGATGTACCCGACAGGTAATGCCAGAATCAAAAAAACAATCTGTCTTCCAACAATCGAAAAGGATGAACCGTTGGTTTCCAAAGAACGAATTGATGAAGCTGACAGAACCATCACCAAGCCCAAACTTGTTAACGATGCAGCGCTGACTAAGAGCAGATAATAAGAACTAATCGGCTTGGAAAGGAAGTTTTGAGTTCTCATTTTTGCGCCACTAGCTCTTGAACGGCTTTGGAGAATTGATCCCCACGGTCTGCGTAAGAGATGAATTGGTCCATCGATGCACAAGCGGGGGCAAGGAGCACACTGTCACCTGATTGAGCTTCAACTTTAGCTATTTTTACCACTCGCTCCATCAAAGAATCAGATTGCGTATCGTCGACGCGGATGATTTTGATTTCAGGAGCTTGCTCCATTATTTCTTTTGCAATGAGTTCTCGATCTGTTCCGATGAGAATTGCCACTTTAATGCGATTCTTAGTCTTTGAAATGAGTTCGGACATATTTGCGCCCTTAGCCAAGCCGCCGGCGATCCACACAACTGAAAGTTGTGACATGAGAGATGCCTGTGCAGCATGGGGATTCGTAGCCTTTGAATCATTGATCCAAAGAATTCCGTCCGCCTCTAAAACAGTCTCGATGCGATGACTTCCCGGTGAGAAACTCTTTATCGCACCTCGGATATCTTGATGTGATATTCCAGCACTCCTGGCTAAGCCAGCCGCGGCCAAAGTGTTAGAAACGCTATGTGGAGCGCTAGGAGAAACTTCAACCAACTCAGCAATCACACTCGCCTCTTGTGAATCAGCGACAAAACTTCTATCAATGAGTAAATTTTCGACCAACCCTACCTCCCCTGGTCTTGGAGAGTCTAAAGTGAAATAGGTCTTCTTGCCCTTCCAGGATTGAGTTGCAAGAACTAATTCACCGTCATCAGCATTAAGTATGGCTTGCTCTGCCCGATCCAATATTTTCAATTTGGCCGAGACATAATTCTTAAAATCCTTGTGCCAATCGACATGATCGTCGGCAATATTCAAAATTGCGACCGAATGGAATTTAGGTTTTTGACTCCACTCCAACTGGAACGATGAAAGTTCCACCACGAGCCAATCAAAAGATAGTCCCCCACAAACAGCTTCAATAACCGTATCTCCCAGATTGCCACAAGCGGTAACTTTAAGATCTCCAGCTTTCAACATTGCTGCAGTTAATTCGACAGTAGTTGTTTTACCGTTTGTTCCTGTGATGCCAATCCATTTCTGCGAAGGACATATCTCGTTTCGTAACTCCCACGCTAAATCCACTTCGCTGATGATTTCAATTTCGCGTGCCCTCAATTTTGCAATAAAGGGATGATCGATTCGCCAACCAGGAGAAACAACAGCTAAATCCCATTTTCCTTGGATCGCTTCATCAATTGAAATTGATTCTTCAGAATCTACGCTGCGCTTTTCATCAGTGAGAGTTACTGTGGCTCCGAATTTTGTTAACTCACGGGCAACAGATTTACCCGTTATCCCAGCACCGACTACAAGTACTTTTGCTTCTAGAAGTTCGCTAATTTTCACAATTATTTTGCCACCCATTGAGCGTAAAAAAGACCGAGGCCAATTGCTACCGAGAGTCCAGCAATTATCCAGAAACGTAAAACAATTGTTACTTCGCCCCATCCAAGTAATTCAAAATGATGTTGCAATGGCGCCATCTTGAAAACTCTTTTACCCCCGGAAATCTTGAAATACAGGCGTTGAATAATGACTGAGAATGTGATGATGACGAAAAGCCCACCTAGCGGAACAAGTAAAACTTGAGTTCGCAAAGTTGCAGCAAGGCCTGCTAATGCTCCACCTAATGCAAGTGATCCGGTATCGCCCATAAAGATTTTGGCGGGAGATGCATTCCACCACAGAAATCCTGTGCAAGATCCCGCAAAAGCTGCAGCTAACACAGCCAGATCAAGAGGATCTCTTACTTCATAACAATTAAGTCCCGGGGCAACTGCGCATCCTTGGCCAAATTCCCAAACACCAATCAAAATGAATGCCAAAAAAGTCATTACTGAAGCACCAGTTGCTAAGCCATCAAGTCCGTCTGTGAGATTCACGGCGTTACTGGTTCCTATCACCATAAAGAGAATCCAAATCACAACTACCACGGCTCCAAGTTTGATTGAAGTATCACGTACAGTAGAAAGATAAAGAGAAACTGGTGTGAAACCATCTTGATCAGCAAAATGAATTCCTAGACCAGCAAAAGAGGCGGCAAGAATACTTTGTCCAAATATCTTTTGTTTTCCTGTAAGACCCAAAGAACGTTGACGTGAAACCTTTAACCAATCATCCAAAAATCCAACAAATCCTAGGGAGCACACCAAACCAAGGACTAACAACGCAGACGCACTCAGTGACACACGCGTCAGGGCGTGAGACAAAAAGTAACCACAGAGCACTGCAAAGATAATGACGAGTCCACCCATAGTTGGGGTTCCTCTTTTTGTGTGATGACTTTGTGGTCCGTCATCTCGAATTATTTGCCCATAACCGCGTTTTGCTAGGAAGCGAATAAGGATTGGAGTTCCAAAGAGGCTGACAAATAGTGCAAACCCGCCAGCTACGAGAATTTCTCTCATTCCTCTTCCCCTATCTTTTCATTCCACAATTGCTCAACGCTCTTTGCAAGTTCTTCTAATTTCTCAGCTCTTGACCCTTTAAATAGAACTACATCTCCTTGTTGGAAATGTTGCACAAATTCTTGGGCCTGATCTTGGTCGGAACATAAGTGGACATGCATTGATGATTGATTTGTTATGTCAGCACCATATTCGCTTGCCCCAACAGCCACTAAGTGGTCGATTCCTAATGATTGAGCAAGGGTGCCAAGGTTTGCATGGTCTTGATGGGATGACTCGCCGAGTTCATGCATTTTCCCTAAGAACGCCCACGACTGCCCACCGCGTTCCTGCGCAAATAAGGCCAAAGTTCGAAGTGCTGCAGAAGTGGAATCAGGATTTGCGTTGTATGTGTCATTTATTAGAAGTAGCCCATCGAGCTCATGAAGTTCCATCCTCCATTTGCTTGCAACTTCGGCAGTAGAGAGGCCAACAGCAATCACATCTATTGGAATTTCTAACGCCGTTGCAACGGATGCCGCTGCGAGTGCATTTGGAATTTGATGCGTACCAACAAGTCGCAATCCCACCGCTTCTCGTCCTTGCGGAGTTACCAAATCAAAATGTGCACGGCCTTCCCGAATATCAACATCCGTTGCACGGATCTCTGCATCATGATTTTCGCCAAAAGTTATTGTGCGAATCTTGCGACCTTTTGCCATGTTAGGAGTGAATTGATCGTAAAGTCCCAAAATAGCGGTTCCTGAATCAGGGAGTGCGTCAATTAATTCAGCCTTTGTCTGGGCTATGACTTCTTGGGATCCGAATTCACCGAGGTGTGCACTTCCGACTTTCAAAACGACTCCGATATTTGGTGAAGCGATTTCACAAAGAAGGGAGATATCGCCTTTATGACGTGCACCCATTTCTAAAACACAGTAGCGAGTTGAATCTGTGCACCTCAAAAGCGTGAGTGGGACGCCAAGTTCATTATTAAAGGAACCTTCCGCCCAAACTGTCTCGGCTCTCATGTTTAATACCCAGGAAAGCAAATCCTTCGTTGTTGTCTTACCTTGCGACCCCGTTATGCCGATAACAATGAGTTTCGGTAAATGTTCACGAACATAATGAGCTAGTTTTCCAAGTGCTTCTCGAACATCAGCGACAACTATGCAAGGGGCATCAACTTTAAGAGAAGATAAAACTAATACCGAACCATTAGCAATTGCTTGTTTCGCAAAATCATGTCCATCGTTGGAACTCCCTTTAAGAGCCAAGAAAAGTGAACCGACCGTTGCGTGACGAGAATCCAGTACCGGTGGTTGAGAAACAATAATGGAAGCGTCACCATGGAGAACTCCGCCTACAATTTTTGAGATTTCAGCAGCGTTAAGTGCGATCATGAATTGCTCTCAATCGCGGAGGCAAGCTCTAGGCGATCATCAAAGGGGTACTGAACTCCAGAAATTTCTTGACCGTTCTCGTGTCCTTTGCCCAAGACAATAATTACATCTTGACTTGACGCAGATTTAACCGCTTGGACGATGGCTTGTTTTCGATCAACAATTACATGATGTGGAGCCACAATTTGTCTGTCTCCGACCATTTCTTTCAAGATCGCCGATGGATCTTCAGAGCGCGGATTGTCGCTGGTAAAAATTGCAACATCACAACCTTGAAGTAACGCCAAACCCATCAAGTGACGCTTGCTCTTATCGCGATCTCCCCCACAACCAAGAACTCCGATAACTTTCCCTGCCGTCATGGAGCGAACTGCATCTAGTACTTGAGTTACGGCGTCGGGAGTATGGGCATAATCTACAAAACAGTGAAACTGCTGCCCAACATTGACCGATTCAAATCGTCCTTGCGCGCCTCTCAATTGCGGAAGCAAACTTGCGATTTCAATAGGGTCAACACCGCTTTGTACAGCGATTGCAATCGCCATGAGTGCATTGTCCAAATTGAATTCACCATGCAACGGAAGAATTCCCTCGATTAACACTCCACCAGTTCCTCTAATAGAAATCTCCGTACCGTGATTTGTCGGAGTGGCCGACTGGTAACTCCAATCAGCAGATGTCGAAGTTCGTGACAAGCTAAGGAATGGCAATTCGATTTCTCTAGAAAGCCTCAATCCGATTTCGGTATCAATGTTTATCACGGCTAAATCTGCAAATTCAAAGGTGAATAGTTGCTTTTTCGCTAAATAGTAATCTTCCATGTCCACATGGAAATCCAAATGATCTTGCGTCAGATTTGTAAAGCCAACAATATTGAAATGCGATCCTTGGATTCTATGCAACGTTAATGAGTGACTGGAAACTTCTACAGCAACATTTCTCAGATGACGTTCTCTCATCACCGCAATCAATGACTGGAGATCGCAGCTCTCGGGAGTTGTTCTCGCGCTAGCCAAAACTTCAGTTCCTATTCGTGTTTCAACAGTACCGATGAGTCCGCTTTCCCGATGTGCCCCCATCCAAATCTGGTGCAGAAGTGTTGTTGTTGTAGTTTTCCCGTTTGTTCCAGTTATTCCCACGCTAAATAGATCACGCATTGGTTCTGAATAGAACCAAGCGCTGACATCCCCTGCAGACTTACGGGGATTTGCTACAACAACTGTGGGCAAATCTTGACTTAATTCTGCACCTTTTTTATCGGTGAGAACTGCAACAGCGCCTCGACTCTTCGCATCCTTAACAAAACTTGCACCGTGTACTTTTTCGCCTGGAAGTGCGAGAAAGATGTCACCAGGTTCAACTGCAGAGCTGTTGTTAGTAAGGCCCGTAATTTTGCAATCATGGCTAGAAAGTGAACTTCCCACCAGTGAAGCAATATCTGACAACGACTGCGTAGTCGTCAGTAGTGGCCGCTCCATTAAGCCTTGGCCTTTTTAACTGTTGCACGTGCAACTTGCTTTTCATTAAGCGGATAAGGAGTCAAAGTTGTCGTAGTGGGAGAAATATGTTTAGTAGCAAGTACAAAAGACATCACCTTTTTGAATACGGGGCCACCGAGCGTTCCGCCCCAATGGATTCCCTGCGGACCTTGAATGGTCACACTTACAACAAATCTAGGAGCATCCGCTGGAGCAAAACCAATAAAGGAAGCGGTGTAACCGCTGTAACAATTACATGCATCGTTATGGCGCATCGCAGTACCAGTCTTACCTGCAATGCGATATCCCTCAATAGCAGCTTCTGGAGCAGTTCCATTTGCTGATACAACACTTTCCATGATGGCTCGCATAATCTTTGCTGTTTCTGGACTAACAACTTTCACGCTCTCACGAGTGGGGGACGGCGTAAAATGTCCGCTCGCATCACTTGTTCCAGCCACCACGGTTGGCGAAACACGAACCCCATTATTGGCAATCGTTGCAAAGACACTCGTCGCTTGCATCGCAGTGAGTGAATAGCCCTGACCAAATGCAACAGTAGGAGCAGTTGTTCCGGACCAATCCTTAAGTGCTGGTAGTAAACCTGCAGACTCGCCTGGTAATCCAGAACCCGTGCTACTTCCGATGCCAAATGACCTTAAGTAGTTATACAAAGTGCTGTGAGACATTTGTTCACCAATTTGAATTGTTCCGGTATTGCTTGAAACTGCCAAGATGCCCGTAGTAGTCAATCTCTCTGTCGCATGCTTCTCGTGGTCATGAAAAACTACGTCAGAAACTTTATAGGCCCATGGAACTGTGAACACACTCGTTGGGGTGATTTTTCCTTCTTCAATGGCTGCTGCCATTGTCATAACTTTTCCGGTCGAACCTGGCTCATACACGTCTTGCACCGAAGGATTCCTCATGGCAACGAGTGAAACGTTCTTTGTATTATTTGGATCAAATGTTGGCGCAGTTGCGTGGGCCAATATCTGTCCCGTTTTAGGGTCCATGACAATGACAGTTCCACTTATTGCATGCGCAGATTTTACTGCTTGTAAAATAGCTTGCGATGCAACCCATTGCACATCTCGATCAATAGTCAACCGGACTGTAGTTCCAGATTTGGCGGTAATAAGTTCTTGCTGAGACCCAGGAATTTGAGCTCCATAACCATAGGCATACATATATTTGCCGGCAGTGCCCGAGATTTGCGAATTCATACTTGATTCAAGTCCTGTAGCGCCCACGCCTTCTTGATTTACGAATCCCACCAATGACGCAATCAGAGATCCAGAAGGATATTCACGTGTGTACACCCGCTCACCAAAAAATCCGAAAATTCGCTTGTCTTGATGGTCCTTATCAAGGGATGCGTTATAGCGAGTGAAAGCGTTATTGAGTGACATCCATGTTGCTGGTTTTACATTTCTAGCTACCCGCCACCATAGTCGCTTACCCGTGATTTGTTTCTGCACATCCGACACCGTCATCCCCAAGATTGGGGCAGCAATTTTCGCAGCCTGGAGAGGATCTTTAATGAGACTTTGATCGACTACAACATCGATAGCTGCAACGCTGCGAGCAAATTCTGTCCCATTGACATCGGTAATGCTTCCTCGCGAAGCCGGAGCAATTGTCGTTCGAGACATTTCATTGGACGCACGTAGCGCATATGACTGAGCTTGAACTGCTTGAATATCAATTAGGCGCAAAGCAAATAACATAAGTACAACGAGGGAGATTGCTGTGAGCACTCTTAATCTTTGATGGGCTAGCGAGAAGTTTCCCATTATTAGCCCTTCTTTTCCGCGGAATCAGTGATTGTTAAAAAGTTTGGGTTCACCGAAGGGATCATTCCAAGTGAGTGCGCAACAGATGCCAATCTCTCGGGAGATGAAACGCGAGCAATAGCACGATTGGTGGCCTCGCGTTGATCACTTTGTGCAGTCGCTAATGATTGAAGGTGCCGTAGTTGAAACGCATCTTGGCCTGAAAGGGTATTGATGATGAGAAGTGTGAGTAAACCTAGAACACCGATTCCTGAAACAAATGCAACAAAATAACCTTGTCCAACTTTTTGCCCTGGAGCAACGTCAGGTGCTATAGAAAGAGCGGCCCTTGCAGCTTTTTGAGCAACCTTATTTCTTGTATGAGAAATTGTTGGTATGAAGGAAGTTATTGCCATTATGCGGCCACTCTTTCAATTGCGCGCAGACGCACCGATTGCGCTCTGGAATTCTGTTCAATCTCTGACTGTGTTGGAGTTTCACTGTTCTTAATCACGAATGAGAACTTGGCAGCAAACTGTGGAAGTTCGACGGGCAAATCTCGTGGCGTTAAAGAGGTGCACGCCTTAACAAAAACCTCTTTGACGATGCGATCTTCGAGTGATTGGAAAGACATGACAACAATTCGTCCTCCGACTGCCAAGGCCTCTAGTGAATCTGGCATTGCCCTACTAAGAGCGCCTAGTTCGTCGTTGACTGCAATACGCAGTGCTTGGAAAGTACGCTTTGCTGGATTGCCTCCGGTACGGCGAGTGGCAGCTGGAATATTTGCTTTAACTAGCTCGGCCAAGAATGTTGTGGAGTTAAGCGGTGCGATTTCACGCTCTCGGATAATTGCATCAACAATTCTTGGAGCAAAACGCTCTTCACCAAAATTGCGAAGAATTGAGATGAGCTCTTCGCGACTATAGGTATTGAGAATGTCTGAAGCCGATAAACCGCCACTACGGTCCATGCGCATATCAAGAGGGGCATCTTGCGAATAAGAAAAACCACGTTGATTTTCATCGACCTGCATAGATGAAATTCCTAAATCAAAAAGTATCCCGTTGACCTTGGTATATCCACACTCTGCAATAACCGAAAGTAGTTGGTCGTAAACAGCATGAATTGCTTTGAAACGATTGCCAAATGGCGCTAATCGCTTTGAAGCTAAGGAGATCGCTTCGGGGTCTCTATCAATCCCTATTACAACAACATTTGAGTGCTTTCTCAATATCGCTTCTGAATGACCACCAAGGCCAAGTGTTGCGTCAAGAATTACAGGATTTTCCACTGACTCAATTGCAGGTGAGAGAAGTGCAACGCAACGATCAAGCATTACGGAAATATGTTTATCGCCGATACGTTCTTGAGTGCTTCCTGACATCTTCTCCCCCTTTCATCGTGGTACTACGTGTATTGCTAGAACTGTTCGTCCCTATCTCCTCTGGTCACCGCCGGCCGACGGAACTTGTGTAGCGGCGCCGGGGAAGGGGCGCCGCTTCGTTAGGTCGGCGGTGGCCACAAGAGATAGCCACTCATATTCAGTTGTGTTAATTTTTAAAACAGACCTGGGAATACCTCCTCTGAAACTTCCGCGAAACCCTTCTCGCGATCTGCGAGATATTCGTTCCATGAAGTTGCATCCCAAATTTCAACGCTTGTATTTGCGCCAATAACTACGCAATCTTTTTCTAACGCTGCATATGTACGAAGACTTTGCGGAATTGTTATGCGACCTTGACGATCTGGAATTTCATCGTGTGCGCCGGCATACATAACGCGCATGTAATCGCGAGCGCCTTTAGCAGTGACTGGCGCTTGTTTTAGCGATTGTGTTATTGATGCAAATTCACTTGCAGGAAAAACATAAAGACATCTTTCTTGTCCTTTAGTTATTACTAAACCTGGTGAAAGTTCATCGCGAAATTTCGCAGGAAGTATGAGTCGGCCTTTTTCATCAAGGCGAGGTTCATGGGTGCCAAGAAACATGTAGCTGGCCCCCTTCCCCAGGTTCCAGAGTGATAATTCCCCACTTTACTCCATTTCTCCCCCTTTTCAACCACCTTTCTCCCCTTTTCCCCCTTTTGGCCCCCTAACTTCCCCATGGATGGAGGCGGATTTTGGGCATAAAAAAAGACCCTCACAGGGTCGGCTTTGGGTGGGGCTTAGGAGTTAGCGATCGAAGTTGCGACGCTCCCAGCGGTCTTCAAGGCGGGAACCAAATTTAGGTTTGCGCGCTTTCTTAGGCGCACGCAAGGTGCTCATGCCTGAAAATCCGCTAATAACTGAGATGAGGCCGACGAGGGAAATCATGAAGCCGACGATGCCAAGTGCTGGCGTCTTGATAATCAAGCCAGCAAAGAGGATAACCAGGCCACTCACCACAAGAGCTAACCCAGTCAGGATGCGAGGACGACCAGGGTAAAGGCGTGTGCCAGTCAGAGCCGAAACTAGGCGGGGGTCATCAGCCGAGAGCGCTTGCTCCATCTCGGACAAGAGAGCTCTTTCGTGATCAGATAGTGGCACGTGTACTCCCCCTTTCGTCTGCGGATACTACTTTCACCGCTCTAGAACACACAATAGAACACAATTGTCA
Source organism: uncultured Actinomycetes bacterium (assembly GCA_903834705.1). Lineage (GTDB taxonomy): Bacteria > Actinomycetota > Actinomycetes > Nanopelagicales > Nanopelagicaceae > QYPT01. The sequence goes on along the minus strand of CAILKF010000042.1, from coordinate 9,481 downwards.
CCCGTGCATACCTAGAAAACGCCGAGAATTCTCACTCTTCAGGCTCAATAAGGCGCCCGGGGCGAACGCTTCCCGAGCCAAAACGGGCTTGAGCCTTATCTACTGCGCTGTCCGCCTCGCGCCAGCCTTTCTCACGTGCTCCCAGCTCCAATTGAATAGGTGCTTCATCCGAGAAATTTTCCACATTGACACTTACTAAGCGTAAACGTGCGCCGTTGAGTTTTAGCGCTATGAATAAAGTCTTTACAACTTCATAAATATCGTGGGTGCTATCAATTGCCATTGGCACAGTTTTACTTCGGCTGATAGTTGCGAAATCTGCGTAACGAATTTTTATGCTGATTGTTTTAGCAAAGTAATTTTTTTCGCGCAATCGTGATGCAACTTTCTCCGTCATTCTCAACAACTCTTGCAAAAGCACTTCGGGGTCATCTATGTCTCGATCAAATGTGACAGCTGAACTGATGCTCTTATCGGGGTCATCTGTAACAACTTCTCGGTAGTCGCGCGCCCAGGCCAGTTCGTGCAATGAACTTCCTGCTGCTTCACCGAGCGCTCGTATCAAAGTCGCGCGTGGAGTATTAGCAATATCGGCCACAGTGAAGAGCCCAAGGCGCTCTAACTCTTCTTGAGTCCTAGGGCCGACTCCCCACATTGCAGATACTGGCAATGGATGTAAGAAACCCAAAATGCGATCGTCGGGAATTTCTAAAATTCCATTTGGTTTACACCGGCCGGATGCAAGTTTTGCAATAAATTTTGATGAAGCAATTCCGACCGAACATGTAATTCCTTCTTGGGCTTCTACTTGCGCTCTTATCGCTTCTGCAATTGTGCGACCAGAACCAAGTAGGCGCTGAGAGCCAGTCACATCAAGAAATGCTTCGTCTAGGGAAAGTGGCTCAACTAGTGGCGTGTACTGGTGAAATATCTCCATGATCTTGTGTGAGACCTCGCTATAGCGAGCCATATTTGGTGCAACGAATACGGCATGGGGTGCAAGACGTTTTGCTTTACTTACTGGCATCGCTGCATGAATACCAAAAGTACGAGCTAGGTAATTGGCAGAGCTCACCACTGAACGAACGCCTGTGCCTATAACTACGGCTTTACCTTTAAGAGTTGGATCATCGTGCTCTGCAACGGAGGCAAAGAAAGCATCCATATCTACATGGAGAATTGTTGAAGCGCTCACGTTACGAGCGTACTTCTACTTGCCAACCATTTTTCGTAAGCAGCGCGTAATTCCCATGCCCCTGTCGCACGGAGAGAAACCCCGCGTGGTCCAGTTCGGCGCACGTGCCCTCTAGCTAGAAATAGCGATGAGTTGAAAAGTACTCCTGCATATTCTTTCTGCACATCAGTAAAGAAAGTTAAATCATTACAGCCATAGCCGTCGTCGATAGTGAGAAAAAGAACGCGTTTGCCAGAACGCACTGGCGGAGTCTGTAGTGCCACTTTGACTCCAGCAACCAAGACCGATGCGTTAGAGCGCTGGCTAAGAAGATCAGATGACTTGACCGCACCAATCTCGTTGAGGAAAGTGGCATAGAACTCGAGCATATGATGTGAAATTTCCATACCCAAATACTTCACTTCATGGCGAACGCGTTCGTAATCATGCAAATCAGGAAGTCCGCTAGGAATAAGAGATGGAGGAGCAAAACCAAAATGTAACTGAGCTCCTCCTGGAGAGCGATCTGGAGAGCGGTGTAAATCGTTTAAATGTAGGAGCAAATCGCGGCGATTAGTTTTCTTCTCTGAACTTCCTATTTTATGCAGAAGATCAAAGGCGCCGATAAGGATGAGTCTTTCTGTAGTTGGGAAAGAGGCACCTGAACGTAAATAGAAATCTCCTAAATCAGCATAGGGTTGCCCTGCAATAATTGATTCAACTTCTCCCCCGCTGATTCCCGCCACATCAGCAAATGAAATGCGAATTCCTTGCCCCCGTGCATCAGGTGAAACAAGTGAGACCCCTGTACTCCTTGTATCGATAAGTGCGACAGGAGTTCGCGCGCTCTGCGCATCCACTTCCTCGACTCGATATGACGCAGATGATGCATTGACATCGAGACCTAAAATTGTGACTCCCATTTGCCTGGCATCATCAAGAATTAAACGCTTGGGATACATACCTGGGTCGTGCGTGAGAACTCCAGCAACAAAAGCTGCTGGGTGGTGTGCTTTAAGCCAAGCAGATTGATAGGTAGGTAGTGCAAAAGCTGCAGCGTGTGCTTTGCAAAACCCAAAGGATGCAAAAGCGCGCAGAACCTCCCAAATCTGGCTGACTACAGCTTGGTCATACCCACGAGCTAGCGCAGATGGATAAAACCAATCACAAATCTCTTGTTGATTTTCAGGCTCGCCTAACGCCCTACGTTTTTCATCAGCTTCTGCCAGCGATATACCCGTCATGATGGAAATAATTTTCATGACCTGCTCATGAAAGACAACAACACCTTGGGTTTCATGCAAAGTTTCATAGAGATCTGGATGAATGATTTGGGCTTGGCTCCATCCATGTCTGGCGGAAAGAAAAGGGCTAATCATGTCGGACTTAACTGGGCCTGGGCGAAAGAGTGAAATATCAACAATGAGATCTGCGAAAGTTTCTGGTGCTAATTTTCCAACGAGTTCGCGTTGTCCTGGACTTTCGACTTGAAAAATTCCCAGAGTGCGCGTTGATTTAATGAGGTCAAAAGTCGGCCCATCATCTAGGGCGACTGCATCGATATCGATGACTTTGTTTTCAGTACGCTCTATTTCAGAAACTGCATAAGCAATCGTGGATTGCATTCGGACGCCCAAAATATCGAGCTTAAGTAAACCAACGGCTTCGACATCATCTTTATCAAATTCAACCATCGGATATCCACTAGCGTTGACTTGAAGTGGTACGCGGTCGAGAAATCCTGAATCTGATAAAACAATGGCACAGGGATGCATAGCTAGATGGCGGGGTAATCCATCTAGGCGCTCTGCCATAGCAAGAACCATGGCGGTAAGAGAGGACGAAAGATTAAGCCCTTGTAATTCAGGAAGATTTGCTAACGCTTTCGAAATATGGCGGGCTCGAACATGAGGCAACGACTTTGCAATCAAATCAATTTCCATCCCAGACATGCCAAGCGCCGCACCCGTATCGCGAATAGCATGACGCGCACGGTATGTATCAACCATTGCAACTGTGGCGCAACGTGAAAGATTGCCAGGATTGCTCCATTGAGGATCTCCATAGCGTTTAAAAACTAAGTCATATATTTCAAGTCGTCTGGCAGATTCGACATCAATATCAATATCGGGAAGTGCCCTACGTAGAGGGGAGCAAAACCGCTCCATTAATAATCCATGACGCAAGGGATCTACACCAGAAATTCCTAAGAGATGACAAATGAGTGATCCTGCACCACTTCCTCTTGCTGCAACTCTGATACCTGCGCTACGAGCCATATCGGAAATATCTGCAACTGTAAGGAAATACGATTCGTATCCCAACGTTGCAACAGTTGCTAACTCTTCATCTAAACGTTCATGTGCTTTTGCAATAGTTGCACTATCGCTATAACGCCAATTCATGCCTGCTTGAGATCGTTGTCGCAATAAAGATTGCATTTCTTTCTGCGAGCTAGCTCCGACTACCGATGGCTCAGGTAGATGGATTCCACCTAGCCCGATGTCGCGAGTGGGAGAAAGAATTGCCCGCTCTGCCCACTCCTGAGTTGTAGCAAGTAACTGACTCGGATTGCGCTCGCCTGCAACGTGGGCAATCTCTTGTGCCACTGCAAACATCTCTTGAGTTGATTTAAGAAAAGCTTCTGCATTTTTGCGTTCAATATGACGGGCATGCAAAGGAGTAAGTTGACGTGCAGAATCTAATATGTCGGCAATCGGTGCATCTTCACGTTCTCGCATGCGAACAGCATTTGTAATAACTGCATCAATGTCATTGTCTCGAGCGAAAGCCAGTGACCGGCCAGCATGAGTACTAGAACGTGGGCCATCGCCAGCAATTAAGTGAGAAACGCATTCAATTGCATTAGCCGCAAAGTACTCGCGCAACTGTGCAAATGTTTGCCTAGCTATATCCGGGCGTCGCCTCCCTAACGCAATGCCAACAGATGATTCTGGGCCATGTATCGCTAAAAGATTGGTGCTGTACTCACTAAACCGGTCAAGGAAATCTAAAGTAAGAATCGGTGTAGTACTTCTTTGCAATACGCCATTGCCATGGTGAGAACTTTGATTAAATGTTTGACGTGAAGGTTGATACGTATGCAACGAACTCACTAAACGACAGAGCGAGCTCCATCCCCCATCGCCGTGTGCCAACAAAGTAATGCGTGGTAAATTTTTCGCCTCTTTCGTAAAGAGAGTACTTTCTAGATCGATAGCAATATTTATCCCGATAATCGGTGCGACTCCATAATCGACACAACTTTGGGCAAAACGAATTGCCCCGGCTAGACCATCGCGATCAGTAAGAGCGAGCGCAGGCATCTGATATTCACTTGCGCGAGCAACTAGATCGCGCGGTTGTGTGGTTCCATATTTAAATGAGTACGCGCTATGGGTGCGCAAATGAATAAAAGTGTTCATGGAAGTTGAGCGCATTAGATCGAGGTAATACGCCAGTGACCTGTAACTTCATCACGTTCGAGTTCAAAAGTTGTGAGAGCGCCGATTGGCGCCGCTTCTACTCTCCAGAGTGCGCGAGCGCGATCATCGGGTCTGTAAATGCCATCGCTAATGCGGTTCCACCAACCCCCGGCTTCGCACCATCTGGATAAAACGCTATGGATGCGAAAGCGCTTACCCGCGAACGTGAACTCCACTGGGGTAGCGCCATCTGCCAGGACCTCTGGCTCTGGGGCTGAGTTTTCGAACATATGTTCGAAAAATAGCGCCTCCCACTGACAAGGGCAAGTGGGGTTATCCGGGGCTGAGTTAAGCGTGTCGCGAGCCTAATATAGTTGAACTTTCAACTATATGCACTACTCTTTCGCAGTCGGTACCCATCACTAAAGGAGTTTCATGAACGCAGTATTAGCAATCGGGCGAATTCTCTTCGCACTCATATTCGTCTCATCAGGAATCAACCACTTCGTAAAGCTTGAAGCAATGACTGGCTATGCAAAGTACAAGAAAGTCCCAGCAGCAAAGTTCTCAGTATTACTCAGTGGAGTCATGCTCCTACTTGGTGGCATCTACGTTGCCCTTGGAATTTATGCAGATCTAGGCGCTCTCTTGTTAGCAATCTTCCTTATCCCAACAGCGTTCTTGATGCATGCGTTCTGGAAAGAAACCGATCCAACGGCCAAAATGAACGAAAACATCGCCTTCTTTAAAGATTTAGCACTAGCAGGCGCAGCGCTCATTCTCTTCGCGATGATCGGAAGCGGCGCTGACTTCGGATGGCACATCACCTCCGCATTCTTTAACTTCTAGACACCAAGACAAAGGTAAGAAGCCCGTAGCGCGAAAGCGTTGCGGGCTTCTGTCATGATCGGGCAATGGAAATCTTGGGGGCTCTGCTTGCAGGTGCTTTCATCGGTTCGGTCTTGGGTTTTGTTGGAGCAGGCGGAGCAATGCTCTCGGTTCCGATTCTTATCTATTTCTTTAGTTTTACGCCCCACCATGCATCTACCGCAGCGTTAGCAATTGTTTTCGCCTCTGCAACTGCAGGCGTCATACCTAAATTTAAAAAACGCGAAGTACTCATTCGCGAAGGCTTAACTATTTGGCTCCTCGGCATGGTTGCAAACATTGGTGGTTCATGGATCTCTCGCTTCATCAGCGACAGCGCCCTCTTGTTTGGATTTTCTCTCGTCTTGATCGGCGCCGCAACATCTATGTGGCTCAGGCCTCCACAGCAAGAAGAGGAAAAGAAAGTCCCGCTCTTTCTGCTGATTTTATTCTCCCTCGCCATCGGTCTTATGACGGGACTATTCGGTGTCGGAGGCGGATTCTTAGCTATTCCGATACTGGTTAAATTCTTTAAAACACCTCTCGCTAAAGCCACTGGCACATCACTTCTGATCATCTCTCTTAATTGCTTAACGGCTTTCCTAGCCCATGCCAGTTCCTGGAGTGGAATTTCATGGCATGTGCCAATTTTCATAGCACTTGCAGCAGTAACCATTTCTGCGCTGGCATCTCACTTCAGCGCAAAAATTGCACCCTTGGTTTTGCGGCGCTCGTTTTCCATCGTGCTCTTTTCGATTGCCGCATTTACACTTATTCATACATTTCTTTTGAATAATTCGTAGTTCAAAGGCAGGATTAGTACATGCCATCTGACCACCCAGCCGTAGAAAGAGTTCGGCAGCAACTTTTACTTCAAGGTGGCTCAGATGAAATAAGAACTCTTTCAGATAGCGCACGTTCGGCGCTAGAGGCAGCAGAAGCACTCAATATTGAAGTTGGGCAAGTTGCTTCATCAATTGTTTTCAAATTACCCAATGGGAAAGCGCTACTAGTCATCACAAGTGGCAGGCATCGAGTCGATACGTCACTCGTTGCAACAAAATTAGAGGTAGAAAAGTTACATAGAGCGGATGCAGATTTTGTCCGTGAAAGTTCTGGCTTTGCAATTGGTGGCGTGAGTCCACTGGGGTGGATTTCTCCACCCGGAATAATTTTGATTGATGAAGCACTCAATGACTACGAGGTTGTGTGGGCAGCCGCAGGCCATCCTCATGCAGTATTTCCTACCACTTTTAATGAGCTCATTAAATTTACCGGTGCTACACCTATGGTTGTAGGTGACTAATCATGAATACCCTTGGGATGATCGCGATCGTAGTCGATGAATATGATCTGGCAATTTCACATTACGTGAATGATTTGGGCTTTACATTGATAGAGGATAAAGAATTAGCGCCAGAGAAAAGATGGGTTGTTGTTTCTCCCAGTAAAGATGGGGCGAAAATACTTTTAGCTAAAGCTACTAATGAGAAACAAACAGCTGCTATTGGAAACTCTACGGGAGGCCGTGTCGGATTTTTCTTGTACACCACAAACTTTTCAGAAACCAACGACCCTAAACCAATGATTGCTGGTGATTGACGTGGAGCTCGTATCAAAAATTTACTCACAGAGTTCTACGAAAGAAACAGTTTTACTCATTCATGGAATGGGTTCTGCTTCAACTGCATGGAAACTGATTATCGAACCGCTCGCTCGACACTTCACTGTAGTGACCATTGACTTACCTGGTCATGGGCAAACTCCTATGGATAAAACTCAACCGATGGATCCGCAATCTCTGGCTCAAAGTGTCTTTGACGCAATGAAAGACCAAGGATTTGAGAAATTTCATGTTGTAGGAAATTCCCTTGGTGGCTGGATTGCTCTTGAAATGGCAAGCATGCGGCCTCAACAAATCTTGTCAGTCACTGGCTTAGCACCTGCTGGACTTTGGCTTGCTCCATTTAATGCACGCTATCCAGGAACTGCCGTCGCTCGGATGCTTTCAGCAAGTGTCTGGATAGTTTCACCGATGTTGCTCCATTTCGAATGGGCACGCAAAGCGGGTTTTGCGAATGTAAGTCCACGTTGGAAAGAGTTCTCTTATGAAACATGCCTTGATGCAACAAATGCGATGGCAACTTCTGCTGGTTACTACCCAGCTTGGGATGCGCTTTTGAAAAAGAGGTTTGAGAACCATATTTCCCCAACAATTCCCGTCACCATTATTTTTGGAGACTCTGACAAAACTCTGCCCGCGTCAACGAGCCAAGAGCGATCGCTGGTGTCGTCACACGCAAGATGGCTAACATTTGCACAGTGTGGCCATGCACCAATGTGGGATCACCCGCAGTTAGTTGTCAGTGAAATCTTGGCAACTGCAGGCATTGCACAATGATTACTCTTATTTATTTATGGAAAATTCCTACACGATTAATCCCTCGGGCTTTTTACTTTATGGCAACACAGAAAATTACATTGCGGCGATTCAATGGTGTAAGTTTTGTGAAAGTTCTAGGCACGGGCAAAGGCGAAACTTTCACTCCGGCCGATGCCGATATTCACCGCTGGGGATTTCTTGTCACGATCGATGAAAAGTTTTTATCTGAATTTGATGAATCTGCAACTGTTCAAAAGTGGCGAGCCGGTTCTGTCAATGAATTTCGCGCAGTGCTTGATCCGATTTCCTCTCACGGTAAATGGTCTGGGAATGAGCCATTTACTCCAACTGTCACCAAAAATTTTGATGGGCAGATCGCAGCAATTACTAGAGCCCGAATCAAATGGAATCAGAACTTTAGATTTTGGAAGGCCGTACCGCCTGTAACAATCAGTCTTGCTGGATCCAAGGGTCTCATTGCAGCAATCGGAATTGGAGAAGCCCCAATTGGATTGCAAGGAACATTTTCGCTTTGGGAATCATCTAACGCATTGAAAGAATTTGCATATACAGGCGAGGCTCATACAAGGGCAATTACCGCCACGGCTACCTATAAATGGTATTCAGAAGAATTATTTGCCCGCTTTGCAGTACGTGAAGTACGGGGCTCACTCTGAAATAGGGCAGACTACCTCCCATGTCAATCCGCCAGTACAACTCACGACGCAACCGGAGATCTGGTATTTCGCATCGCGCACAAGTTTTCTTGCAAACAGTCTTGGTTATTTCGATTGCACTTCAAATATCTTATCCACTCACCAACGGTGAAACTTTACGTTTAATCACTATCGCAACCGTTTATTTCAGCGCACTCGCAATGGTTCTCCACGCCTACTATTCATTCGGTTCTAAATATGTCGGACTATATTTTCCCATCACTTTACTTTTTGGTTTCGGAATCGAACAGCTGGGCATGCGGACAACTTGGCCATTTGGCAGTTATGCCTACGATTCAAGTTTAGGATTTCAAGTTCTTGGAGTTCCTTTAGTCGTTCCATTTGCTTGGGTAATGATGGCTCATCCTGTTTTAGTTCTCGCTCGCCGTATTAGCAAAAACTGGGTATTTCTCGTTGGCGGAATTGCGCTGATGGGCTGGGATTTATTCCTAGATCCACAAATGGTTTCAGCCAATCGATGGACGTGGACTTTCGATGGCGCGCACGTGCCGTTTCAAAGAGACATTCCACTGTCCAACGCATTCGGATGGCTCTTTGCTGGAATTGTGATTACCGCGCTGTTGCACGTGCTACTACCTCGAGATCGCCGAAAATCTAGCGCCGGGTTTGCAGTTGTTGATATCTTCTTACTCTGGACGCTATTTGCCGGAGTTATTGGAAACTTGTTCTTTTTTAGTCGCCCAGGCGTTGCATTCATCGGCGGAATTGTTTTTGGGGCTGTAATGGCACCTTATGTTTTCTCCCGCTGGTTAGGCCGACCTTAATACGGCGCCCCTGTGAATACTGCACTCGTTCTGCTTCCAGCGTTGTTGTTGTTTAATACTTGCTTAAACCTCTTTTTTCTCAAACGGCCATCGAAGGAAGTTCCACTTTCTTCATCTTCAGTGACTGTCCT
>CAILKF010000041.1 GCA_903834705.1 uncultured Actinomycetes bacterium | reverse complement strand
ACCTTTGCTGGATCGATGATGCCAGCTTTAATCATGTCAACGTATTCACCTGTTGCTGCGTTAAGTCCGAAACCTGCTTCAAGGTGACGAACTTTTTCAACAACGACTCCGCCTTCCAGTCCTGCGTTAACTGCAATCTGCTTGAGAGGTGCTTCAACAGATGCTTCAACAATCTTGGCACCAGTTGCTTCGTCGCCTTCTAGCTTTAATTTACTAAACGCAATCTTTGCTGCTTGCAAGAGTGCAACGCCACCACCGGCAACGATGCCTTCTTCAACAGCGGCTTTCGCGTTACGCACAGCATCTTCAATGCGGTGCTTACGCTCTTTAAGCTCTACTTCTGTAGCAGCTCCTGCCTTGATAACTGCAACGCCTCCGGCCAACTTAGCCAAGCGCTCTTGCAACTTCTCACGGTCATAGTCAGAGTCGCTCTTCTCAATTTCAGAGCGAATTTGAGTAACGCGACCCTTGATCTGGTCTGCGTCCCCTGCGCCTTCAACAATAGTTGTCTCTTCTTTGCTTATTACAACTTTGCGAGCGCGACCTAGTAGCTCCATGCCAGCTTGGTCTAACTTCAAACCAACTTCTTCAGAGACAACAGTTGCACCAGTAAGGATGGCGATGTCTTGCAACATTGCCTTACGGCGATCACCAAATCCTGGAGCTTTCACAGCAGCAGAGCGGAAAGTTCCACGAATTTTGTTAACTACCAAAGTAGCAAGTGCTTCGCCTTCAATGTCTTCAGCAATGATCGCAAGTGGCTTACCTGATTGCATCACCTTTTCTAGAATTGGAAGCAAGTCTTTAATATTGGTGATTTTTGAGTTTGCAATCAAGATGTAAGCATCTTCAAGGACAACTTCCATGCGATCTGAATCAGTAACGAAGTATGGAGAGATGTAACCCTTGTCAAAGCGCATACCTTCGGTAAGTTCTAGTTCGAGACCAAAAGTATTGGATTCTTCAACAGTAATTACGCCTTCCTTGCCAACCTTGTCCATTGCTTCAGCAATCATTTCGCCAATGGTTGCATCGGCTGCAGAGATAGATGCAGTTGCTGCAATCTGCTCTTTCGATTCAACGCTTTTTGCCATGGCTACGAGTTCTTTAATAACTGCCTCGACCGCCTTTTCAATTCCGCGCTTCAGAGCCATTGGATTTGAACCTGCTGCGACGTTGCGAAGTCCTTCGCGAACGAGTGCCTGAGCCAAAACAGTTGCAGTTGTTGTTCCATCTCCCGCAACGTCATCGGTCTTCTTTGCAACTTCTTTAACCAGCTCTGCGCCGATTTTCTCCCATGGATCTTCAAGATCAATTTCTTTTGCGATGGAAACACCATCGTTGGTGATTGTGGGAGCTCCCCACTTCTTCTCAAGGACAACATTTCGTCCACGAGGTCCAAGTGTTACTTTGACAGCGTCGGCGAGAATATTCATTCCGCGCTCTAGGCCACGACGGGCCTCTTCATTAAAGGCAATCTGCTTTGCCATAGTTTTTGTGCTCCTTCAGATGTTGCGTTAGGGACGGATGGGGTACTTATCACTCGCACCCCGAGAGTGCTAACGCTAAATCTAGAGCAGGGTTCGGCCATCGGCAAACCGAGGCGTAATGGGTAGGGGCTTAGCGAGTTGCGCGCTGGGCCATGCGTGCCTGCCGAAGTCGGCGCAGGCGTTTGACCAACATAGGAGCAACCTCAAGGGCATCTTCGCGATCGATGAGGTCATTGAGCAGTTGGTAATAACGAGGAGGAGTGAGGTCAAAAAGATCTTTTATCGCGCTCTCTTTGGCCCCAGCGAAACGCCACCAGGTGCCTTCGAAATCCAAGATTCGGGATTCGAGATCGCTCAACGTCGAACCTTGCGCAACGGTGTCGATCCTCGCGTTCTCATCCATACCCCAAGCCTAAGCCAAGAGGTCGCGAATTCGTGGGATTTAGAGCGTCGCTAAAATTTGTTCAATATCACTTACTTTCGTCCATGGATTCACAATGGCGAAACGCAAAATAGGCTGACCTTGATGTGATGATGCTGGAATAAATCCGATTTGGTCGGCCAATAAATCATCACTCCACTTTTTGTAATCTGATTTCTGCCAGCCGGTTCTTGTGAACGCAACGACTGAAAGTTCTGGGTCACGAAGTAATTCAAGTCTAGGGTGTTGACGAATTTTCTCTGCGGCAACTTGAGCAATCTCTAGCGTTTTCTCCATTGCTGTCGCATAGGCATCGGTGCCGTTTGCGGCGAGAGAAAACCAGAACGGAAGCCCTCGAGTTCTGCGCGTCAAATTAATTGCATAATCTGATGGATTCCAAGACCCACCTTCATGTAGCGCATCCAAATAAGAGGCGTTTTGCGAATGCACTTCTTTTGCTAATTCTGGATTTCTATAAATAAGTGCACAAGCATCGAATGGTGCAAAGAGCCACTTATGTGGATCAACAATTAATGAGTCAACTAATTCAATACCATCAAATTTTGGGCGTGCTGAGGGTGCACAAAGTGCAGCTAAACCGTATGCGCCATCAGCATGAAACCATAAATCTCGTTTCTTAGTCTCAGTGCCGACGGATTTCAAATCATCGATAATTCCTAAATTTGTTGTTCCTGCAGTTGCCACGACAGCGAAAACGCGCGCGCTACCTTTTTTATGGAACTCAACTAGATCGCGCGCAACCTCGACGCCAGTGAGTTTTCCGTCAGAAGATGGTTGAATGAGTAAAAGATCAACGTCCATTACTTGTGCAGCCGATGCAATAGAGGAATGTGCCTCTGCACTACATGCGATAGCCCAACGCGTTGTATCTGGCCAACGTTTACGAGCTTGCGCTCTTGCGACAACTAACGCCGAAAGATTACCTACTGTGCCACCTTGAGCAAATACTCCGCCAGCACTGCTTGGAAGTCCTGCTAAATCAGCAATCCAACGGAGCGCTTGGTTTTCAGCAAAGACTGCTCCGGCTCCTTCTTGCCACGAGCCACCATATAAAGCGCTCGCGCCAACAACGAGATCAAAAAGGTTTGCATGCTCACTGGGGGCTGAAGGAATATATGCCAAGTTACGAGGATGATCTGTAGAAATACATGCGCGCGCTAAGACATCTGTAAATACTGCAAGCGCTTCAATTCCGCCCATACCTTGTGCGGTAATAGTTTGACCAACTTCTGCAAATAGGTCTTGTGCTGAACGAGGTCCATCAAGAGGCGGGTCATCTTTCAAACGCTCAAGACTGTAGGCCAAAGCTTTACCTGCGAGAATTTCTAACTCTGACGTGAACTCATGCATACGTCATAGTGTGCCACTTTGCGGGAGAATATTCGCATGCGATTACTTAAGACCTCACACCTAGGGCCAACACTGGTGGTGACGCTTGTATCTTTTCTACTTGCAGTGCCTCTGTGGTGGGAGGGCCCCGCTTTTGTTATTGCTTTCACCGTTTTCACTGGGCAATTGTGTGTTGGCTGGACAAATGACCTCGTGGATCTAGAAATTGACAGGCTTGAAGGGCGCATAAATAAACCAATTGCATCGGGTCAAATTTCTGCCGCAGCAGTGCGCTTTGCAACATTTATTGCACTTGGATTCTGTATCGCATTTTCACTTCTTGGACCTTTAGGTCTCAAAGGTGGCGTTGTACATCTGCTTGGAGTTGGTTGTGGTGTTGCATATAACTTTCACTTTAAGAAATCTATTCTTTCGCCTCTTCCCTTTCTTATTGCTTTTAGTGCGTTACCTTCGTGCATAGTCTTAAGCAAGAAATCGACTGTGCCTACATGGCTGATAATTTCAGGTGCTCTTTTTGGAGCAGCAATACATTTTGCAAACGTTATTAAAGACATTGATGCTGATCGTGCATCCGGCATCCATGGTGCACCTCAAAGAGTTGGTGCAAGAGCAAGCGCAACTATT
>CAILKF010000040.1 GCA_903834705.1 uncultured Actinomycetes bacterium | reverse complement strand
CCTGAGATTCTTGCCGCAAACTTGTTGGCATACAAGACTGGTTGGAATTATGGCGAGACGACAGAAGATTTTGCGGTCTCATATGAGATTGCAAAAGCCACAATGCCTGCAGGTAAATACAGAAACATCAGCGGTAATACTGCAATGGCATATGGCTTAATTGCGGCCTCGCAGCGAAGTGGACTGAAATTATTTCTTGGTTCATATCCCATTACTCCCGCTTCGGACATCTTGCATGAACTTTCCAAACATAAAAAGTTTGGCGTAATCACATTTCAAGCAGAAGATGAAATTGCCGCGGTGGGATCAGCGCTAGGAGCTTCCTATGGAGGAGCCCTTGGTGTTACAACAACATCTGGGCCAGGTATCGCACTCAAAAGTGAAATGATTGGCCTTGGCGTCATGTTGGAACTTCCTCTCGTTATCATCGATGTTCAACGAGGTGGTCCCTCAACAGGATTGCCAACCAAAACGGAGCAATCAGATTTATTGCAAGTGATGTTTGGCCGAAACGGCGAATCACCTGTTGCGGTCTTAGCCCCTTCACACGCAAGTGACTGTTTTGACATGGCAATCGAAGCCGTTCGTATCGCAACGACTTATCGCGTACCGGTAATTGTTCTTTCCGATGGTTACATAGCCAATGGTTCTGAACCGTGGAAAATTCCTGAAGTTGATTCGCTTCCAGATTTACACGTTGAATTTGCTAAGTCACAAGAGAATTTCCAACCATACTTACGTGATCCAAAAACTCTTGCCCGTCCTTGGGCGATTCCAGGAACAAAAGGAATCGAACACCGAATTGGCGGTCTTGAAAAGGCTGACAAAACAGGTGCAATTTCCTACGACCCAAACAATCATGACTTCATGGTTCGAACACGAGCTGCAAAAGTAAAGGGCATTGAAGTTCCTGATTTAGTTGTCGATGATCCATCCGGAGATGCCGAAGTACTTGTTCTTGGATGGGGCTCAACATTTGGGCCAATTTCGGCGGCAATTGAGCAATTGCGTGGAAATGGCGAAGTTGTTGCACAAACACACCTTCGCCATCTCAATCCATTCCCTAAAAATCTTGGTGAAGTTCTTAAGAAATATCCCAAAGTGATTGTGCCCGAGATGAACTTGGGCCAGTTGGCAATGTTGCTCCGGTCTGAATTCCTCAAAGATGTCATCGGATTCAATCAAGTCCGTGGATTACCGTTTACTACCGCAGAAATGATGGAGGCAGTTATGAAGGTGCTTCATGTCTGATTTAACGCTTACTAAGAAGGACTTTACTTCAGACCAGGAAGTGCGATGGTGCCCTGGTTGCGGTGATTACTCCATCCTTTCAACGATGCAGGCATACTTGCCCGAACTTGGCGTTCCCCGCGAAAACATTGTTTTTGTCTCGGGAATTGGATGCTCATCTCGTTTTCCTTACTATCTAGAGACTTTCGGAATGCACTCGATCCATGGACGTGCTCCAACAATTGCCTCTGGCTTAGCAATCGCTCGACCAGATTTAACAGTTTTTGTGGTTACTGGTGACGGCGACGCACTTTCAATTGGTGGAAACCACTTGATTCATTCTCTGCGCCGCAACGTTAACCTCAAGATATTGCTCTTTAACAACCGTATTTACGGTTTAACTAAAGGCCAATATTCGCCAACAAGTGAGCAAGGAAAGATTACAAAATCCACTCCCCTAGGTTCATTGGATGCTCCATTTAATCCAATCTCTCTAGCACTTGGAGCTGAAGCATCTTTTGTTGCTCGAACCGTAGATAGTGATCGCAAACATTTCACAGATGTATTGCGTCAAGCATCTGCGCACAAAGGTTCTGCTCTTATCGAAATCTTCCAAAATTGCCCAATCTTCAATGATGGAGCATTCGATTCGGTGAAGGACTCAACTAGTAAAGGCGCTGCGCTTTTACAGATGGTGCACGGACAAGCAATTAAATCTGATACTCACGGTCTCATTCATGAAGGAGCATCACTCAAAGTTGTCGAGCTTTCCTCAGTGTCTGAAGACCAACTTGTCATTCATGATGCACATAATGCAGATCCTTCTTATGCATTTGCGCTATCACGATTGTCAGCATCGGCCTTAGACCATGTTCCTGTTGGAGTTTTCCGCGATGTTGAACGCTCTGAATACGGCTCACAAGTCAATAATCAGATTGCCGACATTATTTCGAAACAAGGAGCAGGGGATCTAAAAACACTTCTCGAAAGTGGCGATACGTGGGTGGTAGAGAAATAAGGGTTTACAACTAGGAGAGCCCGAGTAGGGGTTATTTAGTAAATACGAACTACTCGGCCTCCGAAATACCACTCTGTAAAGAACACAGTTCCATTTGGAGCAACGCAAACTCCGTGTGGGCTATTGACTGCCCCATCACGCACATCGGGAGCCACGGTCTCGCCATCTATTATTTGATTCGGCCAACCTTCACCGCGTTCGGGTTTAATGCTGGGTACGAGAATCTCAACTTTACCTTCAAGATCTATAGAAAGCATTGCACCATAAAGGTCAGTGACAATAAGAAGATCGTTGCGAATTGCAATTGATGATGGACCAATCATGGAATCAGAGCTGACTGATTTAACATATTCTCCATCAAGTGTGAAAAAAACCATCCGCTTATTTCGTCGGTCAGCGATTGCTACAAGAGGTTCAGGCCCACGAGTATCGATTGCAATTCCGTGAGGGCAATTGAAAACCATAGACGTTGTCGATCCGTCAAAAGTTTGGGAACTTCCATCGGGACGAATGCGGTGAACTAAACTTTCTCCGTAGCCATCCCCGATCCAGATATCTCCCTTATAAGGTCCTTCTACTGCAACAACTGCAAGAGTTGTTGGCTTCCATGTCACAACATCACCTTCAGTGGTGTTGGGTCTTAGAATTTTTCGAAGTATTTTACCTTTGCGATTGACAAGTAGTAATTGCGCTGGAGTATTAGCACCTGGATCGCAAATCCAGAAAGAATCTTCATCGGAGTTCTGAAGAACAGTTATGCCATGTAGAACAGCGGCATCAACGTCCACCTTTGTAAAAGTGCCATCTTGGGGATTGAGAACAATAAATGCACGCCCACCAGGGGACTCAAAAACTATATGCCCGTCGCTAAAGATTCCGATTCCAGAGTGCATCCAGCCATTTTTTGGATCACCTTCAAAGAGTGTTTTCCAATTGACATCTTTTTCGATGGAGCTCATGGCTAATAACCTTTCGCAGTTCTTTGGGCGACGCTAGTGGAAAAGGCTATATGTTCTGCCAAAACCGAAGACTGGAACAACTACTGGTGGCGGGTGAAGGATTTGAACCTTCGAAGGTATGGGGATTTACAGTCCCCTCCCATTGGCCGCTCGGGCAACCCGCCTGGTTGATCTAGCCATCAGAATGAGCGCAAAAGAACGTTCGGTATTTGGCGGGCAGTGGAGCGGCGATTGCGAGTGCTTAAAGTGTGGATTTACCTGGGATCCAAACAATCCGCCTGCTGGCTTAGAAGGAAAATAGGCTTGTCGGGTCTATTTAATGCTTTCAGAGCTGGTGGCTTCAGCTAATCGAGTAGTAAAGCGTGCCATGGTAGGCAGCATTCCCATAGAACGATTTGTGGGTTCTACGGGAATGCTGCCTGCACATCTTCAGCGGTGACATCTGCCATGGCCTTATCAATATGAATAGTGACCGGTGGGTCACTCAATACTGCAATGAGGGTCT
>CAILKF010000039.1 GCA_903834705.1 uncultured Actinomycetes bacterium | reverse complement strand
CGAAGAAGCAACTGCACGAATTTACAATCACACCGGTTCAATATCTCTCAACGCAGAATTTCGTGACGGGAAGGTTCATCGCTATGGAGTTGCACTTAACTCTTCGCAAGCATTTACTGTGCATTCCTCACAGATGGGGGATTGGATTAGTGATCCCAAGATCCCAAAAATCATGCATGACGCCAAATCATTTGGCCGTAATCATCCGCTAGCCGGCGTTATTTTTGACACGAGTCTTGCCAGCTATTTAGTTAATCCTGGAGGCCGTCCTCAAGAAATTTCAGACTGGGATGGAGATGCATACTTACAGGCCGAGAAGCTGTTCTGGTTACAGGAGTCATTAACAACTGAACTTTCCGATCGTAATCTCCTAACCCTCTTTAACGCTTTAGAGATGCCTATTGCGGATCTTTTAACCGCGATGGAAAGGCGCGGAATCGCCGTTGATGCAAAAGAGCTCACCAATCTTCGCGATTTCTTTGCCTCAGAAGTTGAGCGCGAGACTAAGAAAGCACATCAGGAGGCAGGCCATGAGTTCAATGTGGCATCTCCAAAACAACTCCAAGTTTTGCTTTTCGATGAGCTTAAGTTGCCTAAAACAAAGAAGATTAAAACCGGGTATTCAACCGATGCGGAGTCCTTGCAATCGCTCTTTGAAAAAACTCAACATCCAGTCTTGAATCAACTTCTTCGAATACGCGAGACCAATAAACTCAAAACCACCATCGACGGCCTTCTCGAAGCCATTGATACAGATGGCAGAATCAGAACACATTTTCAACAAATGGTTGCGGCCACCGGGCGTTTATCGTCGACTGGTCCAAATTTGCAGAACATTCCCGTAAGGACTCAAGAAGGCCGCAAGATTCGCGACTGCTTCGTTGCAGGTAGTGGGTATCAATCCCTTTTAACTGCCGATTACAGTCAGATTGAAATGCGAATTATGGCCCACTTATCGCATGACGAACATCTCCTTGAAGCATTTACAAAAGGAGAGGATTTACATTCAACTATCGCCTCTGAAGTCTTTGGAGTACCTGCAGAGAGCGTAGATCCAGAGATGCGGAGACAAATTAAGGCGATGTCTTACGGATTAGCGTACGGACTTTCTGCCTATGGTTTATCTGCACAACTTTCTATTTCGCCACCACAAGCGCAACAACTGATGGATCGATATTTTGAACGCTTTGGAGGAATTCGCGATTATCTGAGTAGCGTTGTGGAGCAAGCACGCAAAGTTGGCTATACCGAAACGATTATGGGAAGACGTCGCTATTTGCCAGATTTAATGGATGATAATCGCCAGCGTCGCGAGATAGCCGAGCGGATGGCACTCAACGCACCTATTCAAGGTTCTGCAGCCGACATTATTAAGCAAGCAATGCTCAATGTAGAATCTGCAATAATTTCACAAGGGTTGAAATCCCGATTGTTGTTACAAGTCCATGATGAGCTTATTTGCGAGGTCGCAACTGGCGAAGAAGTAGTGCTTATAGCGCTCATGCGCAAAGAAATGGGTTCGGCGTACCCATTGAATGCACCATTAGCGGTCAGTGTAGGCATTGGTAAAAGCTGGAATGAAGCCGCGCATTAATAACGCACGATAAGAATTAAATAGCAGGACGCGTATTGTCTTTCATTGCAAGCAGATCTTGTTCTTCGCTCGGTAACTTGTTGGCTGCGAACAATCTGGATTTACCTGCTTGCAAGACAATCCATCCGATAGCAAGAGTGATAGTTGTTATACCCAAGGCATATCGTGGTGAATATTGATTAGAAATCCAACCACCAATTGCTGCACCCAGCGCCATAAATGTTCCTTCTGCAGTCCACAACCATCCCAAAGATGAAGTTGCAGTTCCTCGTGGCCTTACAGCTTCCATTACTTCCCAATAAAAAACTTGAAGTGAACCACCTGTAAGTCCTAAAAATGCTGCCGCCAACGCCAAACTCCATCCAGGATAAGTAAAAGCAAGTGGCAGAGAGGCGGCGAACCATAAGACGTATGTTCGTGACATAGTGACCAACGGAGTCACACGTTTGGAAATGAGTCCACCAATAAGCCCTCCAGCAATATTACAAATTCCCAGCGTCCCCAGAATCCATGCAGTACGACTTGCGACATTTTCTATCGTTGCAAATGCCGGAACCGCCACATCAAAGGCGCCCCATCCAAAACCAATGATGCAACCCTCAAGCATGAGAAGTTGCATGGCTCGGCTTCTGAAAGTGCCTGTTTCTGAGGCATCTTTTTTCTCTGGTCGCCAATTACGAGAAACTTTAGTAAAGCCCAATGATGTGCCGCCAATAAAGATTAAGAGAGCACATGCTGTGAGCGCAGTTGAAGGATGTGATGAAAGTGCAAGTGAAGTAGCAATTACTGGTCCTACAACCATGGCGGCGCTAATTACTGCAGTATCAAGTGCGTAGGCAGTTCTTAATAACTCGGGTGGTACAACTGTTTGCCACAACGGTCGAATAGAGAGGTTGATTGGCGGCGCAGATAGTCCTAATACAAATGCAAAGAAGAGAATTGAACTTCGACTTTGAGAAAAGTTAAGAGCAAGAATGAGGATGGAATAACCTGGTACGAAAATTCGCAGTGGCCATTTCTGTCCCCAGCGATCCATAAGTGAACCCCGAAGTCCCGCAGTTAGTGCTGAAGACAAAGACTCAAGTCCAATGGCCAAGCCTGCAACGGCAATCGAACCCGTTGCCTCTTCTGCTTTAAAAAATGTTGCTAGAGCAATCATCCCGTAGGCAATGCGGGCAGGAAAGGCAGCCAAGAGAAGGACTTTCGTATGCGGTCTGCGCAAAAGCTCGAGATATTGCTTCATAGGCCTTGAGTCTACTCACGCGAATTGACCCAAAGCGGGCGCAAACCCTACCCTTAGCAGTCCTATCCCTACTACTCATCTATCCCTACGGAGCACCTTGAGCATCTCACCAGTAATAGCAGTAAATGACGTTGGATCAGCAGAAGATTTTCTCGCCGCAATTGAAGGAACCATTCGAAATTTTAACGATGGCGACCTTGTTGAAGGCATAGTTGTACAAGTCGATCGTGACGAAGTACTTCTAGATATTGGCTATAAAACAGAAGGTGTTATTCCTTCGCGCGAACTTTCAATTCGCCACGATGTTGACCCAAATGAAATCGTCAAGGTCGGTGAAAAAGTTGAAGCTTTAGTTTTGCAAAAAGAAGATAAAGAAGGTCGCCTTATCCTTTCCAAGAAACGCGCACAATACGAGCGCGCATGGGGAGATATCGAAGGCAAGAAAGAGCGCGACGAAGTTGTTATTGGAACTGTTATTGAAGTTGTTAAGGGTGGTCTCATCGTTGACATTGGGCTTCGCGGATTCCTTCCGGCATCATTGGTCGAAATGCGCCGTGTTCGCGATCTCACTCCTTACATTGGCAAGCAGGTTGAAGCGCGCATTATCGAACTCGACAAGAATCGCAACAACGTTGTACTTTCACGTCGCGCTTTCCTCGAGCAAACTCAATCTGAATCACGTACGACTTTCCTTAATCAGCTTCAAAAGGGTCAAGTTCGCACGGGCGTGGTTTCCTCGATTGTTAACTTCGGAGCATTTGTAGACCTTGGCGGAGTAGATGGCCTCGTGCACGTTTCCGAACTTTCATGGAAGCACATTGATCATCCAGGTGAAGTTGTTGAAGTTGGCGACGAAGTAACTGTTGAAGTTCTAGAAGTTGATTTCGAGCGTGAGCGCGTTTCACTTTCCTTGAAGGCAACTCAAGAAGATCCATGGCAAGCATTCGCACGCACGCACACAATCAACCAAGTTGTGCCAGGCCAAGTAACTAAATTAGTTCCATTCGGTGCGTTTATTCGCGTCCACGAAGGAATCGAAGGCTTGGTTCACATCTCTGAACTTGCTGAGCGCCATGTTGAAATACCTGAGCAGGTTGTTCAAGTAGATGATGAACTATTTGTAAAAATTATTGATATCGATTTAGAGCGCCGTCGTATTTCACTTTCTCTCAAGCAAGCGAATGAGGGTCACGAAGTGGAAATCGAAGCATTCGATCCAACTCAATATGGAATGGCTGCACGTTATGACGCGGCTGGAAACTTCATTTATCCTGAAGGTTTCGATGCTGATACCCAAGAGTGGAAGCCTGGCTATGAGACCCAACGTGAAGAGTGGGAGCGTCAATACGCTGAAGCTCAAACACGCTTCATCGCGCATAAGAAACAAAAAGCAGAGGCGCAAGCAGCCGATGCGGCAGCAGTTCCTGAAACAGTTGTCGAGGAAGCACCTGTTTCAGAATAATTTGAATACAAAACGGCCCATGAGAGAGATCTTGTGGGCCGTTTTCTTTTCACACTCGATTTTTAACGTTAAGGTCTGACTGTGCTAGTCGTTGCGCTCACCGGTGGAATTGGTTCCGGAAAATCCTTAGCTGCAGGATTCTTCGCTGATTTAGGTGCTCGAGTTGTTGATGCCGATCAACTTGCACGAAGCGCTATTGAACGTGGAAGCAAAGGCTTTGAT
>CAILKF010000038.1 GCA_903834705.1 uncultured Actinomycetes bacterium | reverse complement strand
TCGATTCGTACTCCCCGGATACAACCTAAGGCCACTAGAACTTGAGGCAGCCATTGGTTTAGTCCAAATCGAAAGAGTAAAGCGTTTTGTTGAAACTCGCAGAGCTAATGCGGAAATACTCTTAAAGAATATGGCCAAAATCCCCAACTTCCGCTTGCAGAAGGAAAATGGCACATCGTCATGGTTTGGTTTTTCAATCATTCTTGAAGAGAAGCTAAAAAATCGCAGGACTGATCTTATTGAAATTCTAGACTCAGCTGGAATAGAGTCACGGCCTATCGTTACTGGAAATTTCACAAGAAACCCAGTCATCAAACATTTAAATCATGCTGAAATCGGGCCATTGCCAGGAGCGGATGAGATTCACGATAGTGGCCTTTTTGTTGGAAATCATCATTATGATTTGACTAAAGAAATTTCTCACTTGTGCTCTGTCCTCGATGATTTTCAGCGGAGGTTTTAAGAATGGCTAATGCCCTAATAACTGGAATAACCGGCCAAGATGGTTCATACCTAGCAGAATTGCTTCTCTCAAAGGGATATGAAGTGCACGGACTTATTCGTAGAGCCTCAACTTTCAATACTTCCCGAATCAACCATCTATTCAAAGATCCCCATGAAAAGGGAAACAAGTTCCACTTACATTATGGGGACATTACCGATGGGGTTGGCATTGCAAATTTGATTCGCGAGCTCGAGCCAACAGAGATTTATAACCTTGCGGCGCAAAGCCATGTAAAAGTCTCATTTGAAATGCCTGACTTCACGGCCCAGGTTGATGCAATAGGAACAATTCGAATCCTTGAAGCAATTCGTGCGGCAAAGATAAATACAAAGTTTTATCAAGCATCAACTTCCGAACTCTACGGAAGCACTCCTCCACCTCAATCTGAAATCTCTTCGTTTGCTCCCCGTAGCCCATATGCCGCAGCAAAATTGTATTCATATTGGGTGGTCAGAAATTATCGTGAAGCTTATGGACTTCATGCGACTAATGGCATTCTTTTTAATCATGAATCTCCGCGTCGAGGTGAAACATTCGTGACTCGTAAGATCACAATGGCTGCGGCAAAAATTAAATTGGGACTACAAGAAAAACTCTACTTAGGAAATCTAGAAGCCACACGCGACTGGGGATATGCACCAGAGTACGTTGAAAGTATGTGGTTGATGTTGCAACAAGATAAGCCAGACGATTTTGTAGTAGCAACTGGCGTTGGAGCCACAGTGCGAGACTTTTGTGAAGTTGCTTTTTCCCGGTTAGATCTAAACTACAAAGAATTTGTTATCTCAGAAGATCGATATATCCGCCCGACAGAAGTTGATGCCCTTATTGGCAATCCATTAAAGATTAAAAAGACGCTTGGCTGGGAAGCAAAAACGCACTGGAAAGAGCTTGCAAGCATTATGGTCGATGCTGATGTAAAACTCATTTCAGATATATAAGCCTAAAGCCCCATTAGCTTTGCTTGACGATCAAAGTCCGGTACAGATTTGCGTACTTCCTCAAAGGCACCTTCGGCGATGATTTTCCCTGCATCCAGATAAACAACTTTATCTGCGTTGCGAACCGTGGAAAGTCTATGTGCGATAAGAACTACAGTGACCGAACCCTTCAATCCTTGAATGGCATCAGAGATAGATGCCTCGGTTTCACCGTCTAACGAACTTGTCGCTTCATCAAGCACGAGTAATTTAGGTTTTGTGAACATTGCCCTAGCAATACCCAATCGCTGGCGCTGTCCACCACTAATCCGGGTTCCACGCTCACCCACTTGCGAATCAAGCCCCAAAGGTAATTGGCGAACGAATTCGCTAAGTTGCGCAACTTCGATTGCACTCCAAATCAAATCATCACTCGCAACATCAACAGGAAAACCTAAAGAAATATTCTCCCTAACTGTTCCATTTGAAATAATTACATCTTGGGGAACATAAGAAATAGCGCCTGACCAACGAGATATAGATTCAAGTGGGGATAGGCCAGATATTTTTACATTTCCTGAATCTGGGTGGAGCACTCCGAGCAAAACATCTACAACAGTGGTTTTACCTGCGCCAGAGGGCCCAACAAAAGCGGTAATACTTCCCTTAGGGATTCTTAACGTGATATCCGAAATAGCAGGGGTGCTTTTACCAGGATACGTTAACGAGACTTGATTGAGTTCAACATCAGCGCTGAACCCTACGTGGGCAGTATCTACTTCGTCACTCACTCTTTCAACCGATTTTAAGTGAATCAAAGATTCGACCAAGTCAAGGGTTGGAGCGGCCTGTCCAAGGTTGCTACGAATCTGCAAAGAACCTTGTTGAATTCGCAAGACAGCGGGTGCGATGCGAGTACCTGCTGCTAGAAAAACTGAAAGTGTAGCTACGGCATGCGTTGCATCTTGCAGCAAGAATTGAGCCGCACCAATCAATAGAGCGCCTAGCACTACCGTTGTTTCAATAACATATTTTCCAACATTGGGCATAAAACTCATCTCGGCCAAAGTATTAGCTAGATCCATGCGCATTGAACCAATTTCTCGGGCGTAGTAATCCCTCCGATTTCTCACGACAGATTCACGATAAGAACTAAGTACCTCAACGATCTTCTCATTTCCCTTTATGGAAAGTTGAGATTGCCTAATACCCAATTCACGCGCTTTCTTGTGCATAAGCCGATACAAAGTGAAACCAATTACTCCAAATATCAGAAAGGTGCTCAGAGCAATGCTAGGGTCCACAACGAACAAACCAATCGCTAAAACCAAAAGTGATGAAATGTCAGAAACCAACGTCGTCAATGTGCCTAGAACCCCCAGAGTTACAATCTCCACACCTTTTGTAACCGAGTAAAGAGTTTCCTGTGTGGTTTTTGATTGGATCTGAATCAAAGATTGAGAAAGCAAGCGAGCGATTAAATCAGCCGATATTTGCGCTCCACGGCGGCCTAAAAAGAAAAGTGTCTTACGAGTAAAAAATACCGACAACAGTGTTCGACTTATGAGAAGTATCGCCGCCGACCCACCCAAAATGGCTGCTTGTGCTTGAAACGACATTCCATCAAGTTTTAAGAAAGTTAGTAAGGAGCTAACGCGATTTCCTGGCTGTCGTGATTCAATCCCACTGATTGCTAAAGCGCCGAGCGCACCAATTGCAGCTACACCCAATAAATCCAAGGCTCCCAAGACAATTTGAGTAATTGATATTGCGATAATTCTGCGCTGGTCGCGTCTGGATAAAATTCTGGCTGAACGGCCCACAACGGAAGCTCGCCATTTCTCCTTTGGAGATCTCATTTCTTCCCTGTCCCGGTAAGTGGCAAGCTTAATTTAAGACCCTCATCTAAGTTAACTAACGGCTTCCAACCAAGTAATTCTTCAGCTTTTTGATTACTTAAACAACTTCTCAACACATCACCGATTTTCGCATCCAGAACCACAGGACGAATATCACTTTTCATTAAATCTGCGATCTTATTGAATAGATCAAGTAATGAGATCTCGGTCTGTGAAGATATATTCACTCTGGCATTAATTGGCCTCTCAATAGCTTTTAGGATTGCAGCAACTACATCGCTCACATGAATGAAGTCGCGCATCACGTCACTTCCATAAATTGTCGGAATTCGATTTTCAGATAGAGCCTTCCAAAACTGGAAAATCACACCCCTTTGATGATCTTCAACTTGGCCATAACAATTTGAAAGAGCTAGCGAGGTCCACGAAATTCCAGCTTTCGCACTTAAGACCCTTACATAATCTTCGCCCAGCCGTTTTGAAAGTCCATAAGGAGAAACTGGCCTTTCGGGGCTTTTCTCAGTTAACGGCATGGATGAATCAGAATCATAAATTGCGCCGCCGGATGCAACGTAAATGAAATTACTGCAACCAGCCGAGTGAGATGCG
>CAILKF010000037.1 GCA_903834705.1 uncultured Actinomycetes bacterium | reverse complement strand
GCAGCTCTTAAGTTGGTACGGAAGTACTACCCAACTGCTGGTGTGAATAATCAACCTATAAAGATCAACCTCTTGTGGGGATCTCCAGGAAACACACGTCGTGCATCTGAAGCAGCAATGGTTATTGCTGAAGAGAAGAAAGCGGGATTTGCTGTTACAGCACCTGCAACTTCTGGCTGGGGTGGAAAACTAGATAGCAGTGCATACGATGCACACTTCTTTATTTTCGACTCAACAGCTGCGTTGCAAGATGGTCAAGCATGTGGCATCTACAAGAGCACCGGTGGCGGAAACTACATCGGATATAACAACTCACAAGTTGATGCTATTTGCGAAAAACTACAGGCTAAGCAACTTGCTCCATCAGAAGCGCGCCGTTTGCGTATGACTATGGAGAAGTACGTTATGGATGATGCAGCAGTTGCTGGCATCTTCCAAAATCCAAACGTATCTGCTTGGGATAGTGCACTTTCTGGCATTAAGCCAGGACAGTACAGCCCAAGCCTGTTCTGGAACTTCTGGGAGTGGCACTACTAAGAACTAGTTTCTTAGTTTGCGAACTACTATAAAGAAGTAACAAAAGAAGTAAAAGCAAATGAAAGGCGTCGGGTATGAAATCCGACGCCTTTCATTTGCTGTAATATTTGCTAACAAAGTTGCGAACACGTAATTTCTTTTATTCAATTAGCCGAAGGAGCTCCCCAAAGTGATTGCCTATATCTGGCGTCGACTTGGAGTTCTGCTCGTCATTTTATTTGGTTCCAGCTTCATTCTTTATAACTTAGCAGCGGTTTCTGGCGATCCAACAGAGGGTTTGCGCGGAAGCACAGATCCGCGAGCTAAACAACAACTTTTCGCACTCATTCGAAATCTTCAACTCGACGTTCCACCACCAGCACGCTATTTCTTATGGCTTAAAGGAATCCTTGGTGGCCTTACTGGCAATTTGGATTTTGGTAAAACGCGTGATGCGCACGCAGTGAGTTTAGATTTAGCCTCTGCTGTCCCAACAACGATTCGCTTAATCCTTATGTCCACAATCATCGCTGTGGTATTGGGCATCTCTTTCGGAATCGTTTCAGCACTTCGCCAATACAGTCGCTTCGACTACGCGATGACATTCGTAGCTTTTCTGATGTTTTCACTACCAATTTTTTGGGTTGCAGTTTTACTCAAGCAGTACTTAGCGATTAGTTTCAATAACTTCCTCGCGAATGCAACAATCTCACCTGGGTGGATTCTGGGTAGCAGCATCATTAGCGGAATCTTCTGGGCGGGAATTATCAGCGGAAGTCGGAAAAAGGTAATGATTATCTTTTCAATTTCCGCGCTGGCATCGGCAACTTTGAGCACAATTTTAAGTGCTACAAAATGGTTTGCCGACCCAGGACTTGGTCCAATTATTCTGCTAGCCCTTGGAGTAGGTGTCGCATTCTCAGTCACACTTTTGTCAACTGGACTTCAAAATAAAACCGCTCTACGAGCGTCACTCGCAATGCCGGTATTTGGTTTGATTTTCTATTACCCAGTGCAGAGTCTTTTTGATTCATATCCTGGATTTACACTCATTGGCGAAATGGCGCTCGTAACTATTGCGATTGCCATCGCCACATCATTTGTCGTAGCGAAAATTGATCGTGGGCCAATTTTGCGAACTACCATCATAACTTCGCTACTTATTGGCCTCCTAATGCTTGTCGATAAGTTCATGCAGACTTGGCAGCCATATATGCAAACTGATGCGGTGAATAATCGCCCGATTCCAACGATAGGACAATCTAATCCTTTGCTTGGCGATGACAATTTTTGGTTTACATCCCTTGATACCTTGGTTCACTTGTTCTTACCAACAATCGCTCTCACTTTGATTTCATTTGCGGGCTACATTCGGTACTCACGCGGTACATTGCTTGAAGTTCTTAATCAAGATTACATTCGTACCGCAAGAGCTAAGGGACTCAACGAACGCACAGTCATCATGCGCCACGCTTTTAGAAATACTTTGATCCCATTAACAACAATTATTGTCGTTGATTTTGCGGCCATTATTGGTGGTGCGATTATTACTGAACGTGTTTTTGGGTGGGTAGGTATGGGGACGCTCTTCAACAAAGCAATAACGAGTTTTGATTTGAATTTACTTATGGGTGTTTTCTTCATTACTGCAACCCTGTCAGTTTTAGCCAACTTGGTCGCAGATCTATTGTATTCAGCACTTGATCCCCGCATTCGGGTGGTCAGCAAATCATGATGAGAAAACGTAAGAACGCTGAGTCCGCCACTTTGGATTCCAGTGAGGGTGCAATTGCCAACAAAGAAACCGAAGGATTAAGTCAATCCCAAATAGTATTTGGAAGATTCTTGCGTCATCGCGGAGCGATGATTTCAATCATGGTTCTATCATTTTTGATTCTTACCGTGTTTAGCGCCCTTGATAAGAAAATTGGACCACTTAAAATTCCTGGATGGTGGAAATACAACACTATTGATCAACCAGATTTGCGCTTTGAAGGTTGCCCCGAGGGAATTGTGGGGTGCCCAACTTTGCACGCAGTGCCTGGTTTCTTGGGAGGAAAGAATTTTGGAATTGGGGAGCATCCATTCGGACAAGATGATATTGGGCGTGATTATTTTGCATTAGTCATGCAAGGCGCTCAACGCTCAATTTTAGTGATGGTTGTTATCGGCTTGGTTGCAGGTTTTATCGGCACTGTTATTGGAGCTCTATCAGGTTTTTATCGCGGATGGATTGACGCAATCTTGATGCGTTTCACAGATTTCATCATCACTATTCCTGTAATCATTATTGGATCTGTCATTGGTTTCCATTTTGGGAATCTTGGAGTTTTGTTCCTGGCTTTATACCTTGGTTTATTCACCTGGACAGGCCTTTCTCGCTTAGTTCGGGGCGAGTTCTTAACACTTAGAGAGCGAGAATTTGTTGACGCAGCTCGAGTAGCAGGTGCTAGTAACCGTCGCATTATTTTCAAACATATTTTGCCAAATGCCGTTGGTGTGATCATCGTTTCAGTTACTTTGATGATGTCTGGCGCAATCTTGCTTGAAACGGCTCTGAGCTACCTTGGCTTTGGTGTTGTCGCACCGGATGTGTCGCTTGGTCTACTCATTAGCCAATATCAGGATTCGTTTACAACTCGTCCGTGGCTTTTTTGGTACCCAGGTATTTTGATCATCATTATCGCCCTGTGCGTTAACTTTATTGGAGATGGATTGCGCGATGCTTTCGATCCTCGTCAGCGCCGTCAGATGACAAAGAAAGTGAAGAAGCAGTCGGTCACGCTCTTAAATAAGGGTGCTAAAAATGTATAAGCAACAAGAGCGCGCCAATAGCGAAGCTACTGCCCAAAATCACGCCACCAATGGTGTTGTAATGAAGAGCGCTGTCGATACGAGCCGTGTTGTTAGTTTTTCTAAAGTTATCAAGACGGATGCGGGACATATACGTAGCAGCACCAGAATGAGTACCAGGAGATTCACCCGGACGAATCAAGGTGTTGTCACCAAGTTTGAGTCCACGAACATCAGAACTGTGAATGTTTCTGGCGTGATATCTGCTGGGAGCGGGAGCGGCCCAGGCATAGATCAACTTTTCTCCAACTTCAATGGACATGCAGTATCTGGCGTCAATCTCTTCAACACGATGCCAACCGACAGTGATCTCAACAAATGGATTAGTGATTGTTATTCCTTCGTCGAAAACGCTGACTTTGGGGCGAATGAAGAGCAGGTAGGCACCCCACGAAACGAAAATTCCCCAAGCAATTCCACCGAGAATGTCGTGGAAACTTGCAGTGAGAATGAGTTCAATACAGAGCCCGCCGGCAAGGAAGAACACGGTGCCGGCCAGCAAGTAACTACTCCATGGCCTGAAAACTTCAACGTTGCTCACAGTGCCATCTTAGATGATGTTCATTTCTTATTGGGTTTCAAAGAAGAAAGCATGGTGAAGTAATGACTGAGCCAGTGTTAAAAGTTGAGAACTTAACTATTGAATTTTGGGTAGATGGGGTTTGGTATCCAGCCGCTATTGATATGAACTTTGAGGTGAAGGCTGGCCAGGTTTTAGCAATCGTGGGTGAATCAGGATCTGGAAAATCCACAACTGCTCTTGGACTCATGAGTTTATTGGCTTCTAATGCGCGCACCAGCGGAAATGTTCGCGTTAAGGGCGTAGAGATGATTGGTGCAAATACTTCAACATTGCGCCGAACCCGCGGAAAAGAAGTGGCCTATATATTCCAGGAGCCAATGACGGCTCTTAACCCTGTTTATACAGTTGGGTTTCAAATTGTTGAGACTCTTCGTAACCATTTTGATATGGGCCCACAAGAGGCACGAGTGCGCGCTATCGAACTTCTCACTATGGTCGACATTCCCGATCCAGAGAAATCATTTAATAAGTATCCGCATCAACTCTCCGGCGGACAACGCCAACGCGCCATGATTGCTCAGGCACTGGCGTGCGACCCCGGCCTATTGGTTGCAGATGAGCCAACAACGGCCCTTGATGTAACAGTACAAGCGGAAATTCTTGATCTGATGCGCGGACTTCGTACCAAACTCAACTCTGCAATTGTGTTGATTACACACGATATGGGAGTAGTTGCAGATATTGCCGATGAAATTTTGGTTATGAAAGATGGCCTCACGGTTGAACACGGCAGCGCCGATCAAATCTTTAATCGCCCAGCACATCCTTATACACAAGAACTCCTTGCTGCCGTTCCTAAATTGGGACACAGTCCTCGGCGCTCGCTACCAAGTGGATCTGAATCAAATCCTGCTCCAGTATTGAAACTGAGCAATGTCACCATTGAGTATCCAAAGCGCGGGCGTATTCCAGCATTTGTTGCCGTTAAAGATTTTGATTTAGAGATATACCCAGGTGAAATCGTGGGCCTAGTGGGTGAATCTGGTTCTGGAAAAACTACTGTGGGCCGTGCAGCAATTGGGCTTTTGCCAATCAAGAGTGGCTCAATAGAAATAGTTGGCACAGACATTAGTCATGCAACCCAAAAGGATTTGTTCGCGATTCGTCGCCACACAGGAATTGTTTTCCAAGACCCTGCAAGCTCTCTTAATCCACGCTTGCCAATCGGAGAAAGTATTGGAGAGCCAATTTACTTGGCGAGACTAGCCAAGGGCGCTGACCTTGCGCATAAAGTTGAAGATTTATTAGATCAAGTAGAGTTGCCAAGAAGTTATCGCAATAGATATCCGCACGAACTTTCCGGTGGACAACGCCAGCGCGTTGGTATTGCTCGCGCACTTGCTCTCACCCCTGATTTATTGATTGCTGATGAACCAACTTCAGCGCTCGATGTGTCAGTTCAAGCACGCTTCTTAGAACTTCTACAAGAGTTGCAAGAGAAGTTAAAGTTTGCCTGTCTCTTCATTAGCCATGACTTAGCAGTTGTAGATATTTTGTCACACAGAATTGCTGTGATGCAGGATGGACGTTTGGTTGAAATCGGAGACCGTGATCAGATTTTGCAACATCCAAAGGATCCTTATACTCAACGTTTGCTTGCAGCGGTGCCTGTTCCAGATCCTGCAGAACAGCGTTTGCGTCGTGAAGCGCGTTTAGCTGCGAAGAGTTAATTACTCAATTTCAATCAGGTCGAGATAACTTTCGTTCCACAAATCTTCATCGCCATCAGGCAAGAGCAATACACGATCAGGGCGTAGCGCTTGCACAGCGCCTTCATCGTGAGATACCAAAATAACGCTCCCTTGATATTCGCCAAGTGCTCCAAGAATTTCATCACGGGATGCTGGGTCTAAGTTATTTGTAGGCTCATCAAGTAAGAGCACATTGGCTGCGCCAACAACCAGGACTGCAAGTGCTAAACGAGTTCGTTCTCCGCCACTGAGCACCTTTACCGGCTTGTGTACGTCATCTCCTGTGAAGAGGAATGAACCTAAAACATTTCGTGCCTCTGGTTCGCGGATGTCGGGCGATGAGCTCTGCATATTTTCAAGCACTGTTCGTTCGAAATCTAAGGATTCGTGTTCCTGTGCGTAGTACCCAATTTTTAATCCGTGGCCCGGAAGCACTTCACCAGTATCTGGCTCTAATTCACCAGCCAACATGCGCAAAAGTGTTGTCTTACCAGCACCGTTAAGGCCAAGGATTACTACGCGAGATCCCTTATCGATTGCAAGATCCACATCAGTAAAGACTTCAAGAGAACCGTAGGACTTACTTAATCCAGTTGCAGTGAGCGGAGTTTTGCCACAAGGTGCTGGTGTTGGGAAACGCAGTTTGGCTACTCGATCGGACTTACGGACTTCTTCTAAGCCAGAAAGTAATTTCTCTGCACGACGGAACATTCCCTGTGCAGCTTTCGCCTTTGTAGCCTTTGCCCGAAGTTTTTCCGCTTGCTTTTCTAAGATGGCGGCTTTCTTTTCGGCGTTTGCGCGGTCAATCTTTCGGCGATGTTCATCTGCCTCACGTTGCTGCAAATACTTCTTCCACCCCATGTTGTAAACGTCAATAACGTTACGGTTCGCATCGAGGTAGAAAACCTTATTTACTACAGTCTCAATTAAATTCACATCGTGGCTAATAACAACTAATCCGCCGGGATACTTACTCAAGTAATCGCGAAGCCAGGTAATCGAGTCGGCGTCCAAGTGGTTCGTGGGCTCATCAAGTAAAAGAGTTTGCGCTCCGCTAAATAAAATACGAGCAAGTTCTACTCTGCGCCTTTGTCCACCGCTCAGTGAATTAATGGGCTCATCAAGTAAGCGCTCTGGAATTCCTAAACTTGTTGCAATAGCTTCAGCTTCAGAAGTTGCGCTGTATCCACCTGCTGCGCTGAATTCACTCTCTGCTCGGCTATAGCGATTCATTACCGCTTCAAGGTCTTCACCTTGGGCTGTTGCCATGGCCTCCTCTGCTTGGCGCATTCGGTCAACAATTAAATCTAAGCCGCGCACGGAAAGAATGCGATCGACAACGCTTCCTTCTTCATCACCGGTGCGAGGATCTTGTGGCAAATAACCAATGGCTCCGCTTCGTAGCACTTGCCCACCCGCTGGCATTGTTTCGCCCGCAAGTACTTTTGCAAGGGTGCTCTTACCTGCGCCATTTCGACCAACAAATCCGATGCGATCTCCATGATTAATGCGCACTGTTACTCCAGAGACCAAGAGTCGAGCCCCAGCACGTAGTTCAAGGCTCTGTGTAGCAATCATGAAGGTCAGTTTCTCATAGATTGAGGTGCACCAATTGCCATCTTTGTAGGCCTAAATTTTCATTGATTGAATTACACCTAGAGGTTTTCAAACGCCTTAGATAGACTCACACCTTCGCATCAGAGTAAGCAATAGATGAAATGGATGGGCCCGATGGCATTTACGCAGCGACTCATTGCTCACTCCAAAGCACAAGGTCGAGATATCCGCGTGGCAATTGTTGGAGCAGGCCAAATGGGCCATGGCTTTGGGTGCCAAGTAAATCGAATTCCAGGAATGTCACTTTCCTTAGTCATTGATATTGATGAGTCCCGCATTAGAAGCCTCTATGACGATATTGGGGCAACAGATGTAGTCATCAGTGATGACGTTGCGGTCCTAACGAAAGCGCTTTTAGATGGAAAGCCTGCCGGTACAACAACGACAAAATTTGTTGCCGAACTTCCTTTTGACATTATTGTTGAATCAACAGGAATCCCTGATGTTGGAGCACATGTTGCATATACGTCATTGCTTGCGAAAAAAGATGTTGCAGTTCTCAATGTGGAAATGGATGTCACGATTGGCCCACTTCTGCATCACACCGCGCAACAAACGGGCGCGGTCTACACGGTCTGTCATGGTGATGAACCAGTAGAGGCAAAAGTTCTCGTTGACTATGCCCGCGATCTACAGTTTGAGGTTATTGCTGCTGGAAAAGGAAAGAACAACCCTTTTGAGCCACTGAGCACGCCAGATACCGTTCGCGAGCGTGCCGTTGCAAAGGGCATGAACCCAAAGATGCTCTGCTCATTTACTGATGGCTCAAAAACCATGATTGAAATGGCAGCACTTGCAAATGCCACAGGTCTTGAGCTTTCAAAGCGTGGAATGTATGGCCCAGAGGCAACAATCAAAACTTTGCATAGCGTTTACTCATTACAAAAAGATGGCGGAGTTTTAGATCGCGCCGGAGTTATTGATTACTGCACAGGCGATGTTGCACCTGGTGTATTTGTCATTGTTCGAACCGATGCGCCATATATTAATGATGAGCTGAAGTATCTCAACTTGGGAACTGGCCCGTACTTTGCTCTTTATCGTCCGTTCCATTTAGCTTCGGTCGAGGCACCGCTCTCACTTGCTCGCGCAGTGTTAGATCGCGAGGCATCACTCTATTCGCCAAGTTTGAAAGCTGAAGTTGCAACTATGGCTAAAAAAGACATGAAGCCAGGCGATGTCATTGATTCCATCGGTGGTTACACAGTACGAGGATATGCCGATATTGCTAATGATTCTAAGCGCGATAACTTGGTGCCAATTGGAATCATCGCAGGCGCTGTCGTTACCAAAGATATTAAAGTGGGCGATCTCATTACATACGATCAAGTTGCTGTCGACGAATCCAGCTTAATAGTTCAACTTCGTCGCAAACAAGATGAGATGGGCTTGACCTACGCGTGATGAAAGTAGCCGTCGTACTTTTAGCTGCAGGTAGTGGTGTGCGCTTTGGTAGTGATACAAATAAAGTTTGGCTGGCACTAGATGATCGTCGAGTCATAACTCATTCAATTAAAAACGCAATTGGAGCCTTCAAGGAATGTCGTACGGTTTTAGTAGTAAGTGAAGCAGACCAGGAGTTAGCAAAGAAAGTCGTTGCAGAAGAATTACCTGATGTAAATATCGAAATAGTTATTGGCGGACAAACACGACATGGCTCTGAGTTCAACGCACTTAAGCACCTTTCTAAAGCAATAGTGGAAGGCGAGCTCAACGTTGTTTTAATTCACGATGGAGCACGGCCATTGGCGTCGAGTGATCTCTTTGCACGGGTGGCAAAAACTGCTTTTGATCACGGGGGAGCGCTGCCATCTATTGATGTTGATCCCCTTGAGATGGATGTAGTGAGTACGGCACACGTTGCACGCGTGCAAACTCCCCAAGGATTTAGAGCTCAAGAAGTATTGGCTGCATATAAAAAAGCCGAAGTTGAAGGTTTTGTTGGCACAGATACTGCTGCTTGTATGGAGCAGTACTTTCCAAAACTTTCAACGATTGCCGTAGATGGCGAACCCATCAATATCAAAATTACATATCAAGAGGACTTAACGACTGCCCGTCGGGGTTTACTTACTCGTTTACTGTAGTAACAGCGCCGATAGCGCAAGATCTCGCTCACTATTGATTCGAGTGATCTTGCTATCGCCTTCAATTTCAAGAGTGTGGGCGCCAGATTTTAGTGGCAAGAACCAACCTTGATCGCTTTTGGAATCTGCAATTGCCGACACTCTAATGAGCTCGGGAGTTGAAACTCTTTTCACAGTTGTGCGGTCGAGTGTTTCTTTCACTACAGAGTCTTTTTCAATGATTTTAAGAGTTTCGGTAAATGGCAAGACTGGACGGACCGCATCGATTTCTGATGTGAGTGAATCAAGCGTTCTCATAATCTGTTCTTTTGTAACGAGACCATAACTTGCGTCGACTATCAATACCGCATCCGCGCTATTGATGTGGCTCCTAATTGCTAAATGAAATGTTTCTGCATGGGTAGGATCAATAATTACGGTCATGAATTGCGCAGTTGCTAATTGGAGCTGTTGTTGCAATTGCTCCTCGCTACTAGGCGCAAGAGCGATAATAATTTCTTGCTTTCCAGCCACTTCCTGCAGCACCTTAAAAGCGCGAGATACGTTTGAGGTATTCTCAATTTCAAGAAATCCACTTGTGGAAGTAATGGCAAGTACGTAGCAAATTTTGATAGGGCCACCTCTTTCCATTCACTGAACCAGAACATATTCCATGAGCAGATTACCCGATGTACTTCTTGAGACCCTAGGAACGATGTTATATTCGCTCAATAGATTGCAAAACTATTGAGCCAAAGGGGATTTTCGTGGATTTCACAGGGAAAGTAGTACTCATTACAGGGGCAGGTCGAGGAATTGGCCGAGCAACTGCGCTCAAATTCGCATCTCATGGAGCCAAAGTTGTTGTTACTGACATTGTTGAAGCCAACGTGAAAAGCGTTGCCGAAGAAATCAACTCAACAGGCGGTAAAGCTTTAGGTCTTGTTTTAGATGTTACAGATTTGGCTTCATGGAAATCTGTAGCTGATCGAGTGCATGCAGATTTTGGAACGGTTAGCGTTGTTCACAATAATGCCTACATTGCGATCCTTAAGCCAGCAGATGAGACAACACCTGAAGAGTGGGATAAACAATTTGCCGTAAATATGGGCGCTATACATAAATCACTTATAGTTTTTGTAGAAGACTTGCGCGCTAATAAGGGTGCAATTGTTAACACATCTTCGGTCCATGCAAAAATTGGCCTCTTCAATTATTCTGCGTACGCAGCCGCTAAAGGTGGGATCGTTTCATTAAGCAATCAACTTGCGGTGCAGTATGGCCCAGACATTCGAGTCAACTCAGTACTACCAGGACCCATCATGACGGCTGCATGGGATGGCGTGCCACAAAGTTATATTGATTCACTCAGCGCGATGCAACCATTGCGCCGCGTTGGGCAACCTGAAGAAGTAGCTGCTGCAGTGTGTTTCTTGGCCTCCAGCGAGGCTTCATTTATAACTGGTGCGTCACTTCTTGTTGATGGTGGATTTACCGTAAGCCACGGTTAAGTAGACGAGGGATTTTTGTAGGTATAGCGCGAGAGGAACTGCGCTTTAAGCTCTGAAAAACTTCCATCCGCAATCGCTGCTCGCATTTGATCAACTAAGCGCACAATAAATCGCTCATTATGAATTGTGGCAAGTGTCGCTGCAAGGATTTCTTTACCTCTAAAGAGATGGTGCAGGTAAGCACGGGTGTAGTGCGTGCAGGTGTAGCAATCGCACTCTTCATCTATTGGGACAAATTGCTTTCGGTAGGGAGCGTTTGAAACATTAAAGCGCCCAGTCATTGTGTAGACAGAGCTTGTGCGGGCTATTCGAGATGCCAGAACACAATCAAAAGTATCTATGCCATTTTCTACCCCAACAAAAAGGTCTTCCGGTGCGCCAATACCGAGTAAATGTTTAGGTTTTTCTCGGGGGAGTTCTTCGTTTACCCAACCCACAATGGTGCCGAGAGCGTTTTTATCTAAGGCACCTCCAATACCAAACCCGTCAAAGGAAATTCCAGACGAGTTCATTCCACCCAAATCCTTAGATGCTTTTCTACGTAAGTCTTCATACTGGGCACCTTGGATGACACCAAAGAGTGCTTGATACGGATGTGTACTTCGTTCCTCAGTTAACCGCTTGTGTTCATCTAAACATCTAATCGCCCAGGCGAAAGTACGATCGAGTGCTCCTTCTTGATAACCGCGGGTGTTATGAAGTGTTGTGCATTCATCGAAAGCAAACATAATGTCCGCCCCGATTTGGTGTTGCACTTGCATAGATATTTCTGGAGTAAAACGGTGCATCGATCCATCTAAGTGAGATTTGAAAGTGACGCCTTCATCATCTACATGGGCCAAACGCTCTTTCTTTGTTGCCATCACATCATCTGCTCTGAAAGTTTGTGCATCCATTGCCAATACTTTTTTGAATCCAACACCGAGTGAGATAACTTGAAATCCACCGCTATCAGTAAAGGTAGGGCCATCCCAATTCATAAACTTTCCAACGCCACCAGCTTCATCCAAAACATCTGGGCCGGGTTGTAAGTAAAGGTGATAAGCGTTTGCTAAAAGCGCTTGTGCTCCTAAATCTTTCATCGATTCTGGGAGTACAGATTTAACTGTCGCTTTTGTTCCTACTGGAATAAAACAAGGAGTTTCAATAACGCCATGAGGAGTTGTAATGCGCCCAGATCTTGCTTGTGCGCCATTGCCGGGTGATGTCTCGGCGGTGATTTCGAAAGAGAAACTCATTTGCCCAATCTAACCAGAGTTAAGCAGTGGTGTAATCTTCCTAAATGTCCAAACTTGGAAGCTCCTATTGGAAGCTGTGGAGCGCAACAGCAATATCTAACCTGGGCGATGGAATTTCGATGGTTGCCTATCCATGGCTGGCTTCTGCAACCACGCGCTCACCAATGCTTATTGCCTTGATTCCATTGGCCCAAAAGCTACCGTGGCTCATTTTCACACTGCCTGCTGGCGTCATTACCGATCGTTATGACCGCAGGAAAATAATTGTCGCAATGGATTTTATGCGTGGTGTGCTCACATTAATTGTTGGCTTTGGCGTTTATTGGAGTGCAACACAGCTACCTAATCTGAAACATGTTGAGACTTCGCACCCAACGCATCTCAAACTTTATTTACTCTTACTTATTACGGCGCTACTTTTTGGATTCATGGAAGTTTTGCGTGATAACAGCGCACAGACGCTTATGCCATCGGTGGTAGCCGAGGAAAATCTAGAAAAAGCTAACGGTCGAATGTGGTCTGCAGAGTCACTCACAAATACTTTTATTGGGCCACCACTTGGAAGCCTCTTGCTCGGCCTTGCTATCGCGCTGCCATTCTTTGTAGATGCCGGAACATTCTTTTTCTGTGCTGGGCTGATCGCATCCCTTACCGGCACTTTCAAACCGGCAATCGTTAAAGAAGAACGACTCTCATTTCGCACCGAAATGCGCGAAGGCTTTACTTGGCTCTGGAAACATAAACTTTTGAAGTCCATGGCAATAATTCTAGGTTTACTTAATTTCTGCGGATCCATTACGGGCGCTATCTACATTCTCTTTGCCCAAGAGGTTCTGCATACATCTGTATTTGTCTTTGCCGTTTTGGGCACAGCTGGCGCAGTTGGTGGAATTCTCGGTGGCACACTGGGTCCAAAGCTTGCAGAGAAAATCGGTAGTGGACCATCTCTAGCAATCACATTGAGTTTGTTTCCCGTGTTTTCAGTCATTGTTGGATTGACTAGTTCCTGGGAAGTTGTTTGGGTTGCCGTTGCAATCGAAAGTTTCTTTGCAGTTTTATGGAATGTAATCACCGTTTCACTGCGCCAGAGCATTATCCCCACGCACTTGTTGGGACGAGTAAATAGCGTGTACAGAATGTTTGCTTGGGGCACGATTCCTGTGGCTACACTTTTTGGTGGCTTGCTCGTGACAGTCAACGTCCATTTCATGACCCGGGTTTGGGCCCTTCGAAGCACTTTCCTCATATCGGCAGTTTTGGGCCTAGCCCTTGTTGCCTATGCAGTTCCTAAATTGACTACCTCCAAGATCGAGGCTGCGCGTAGTTCTAAGTAATTAGGTAT
>CAILKF010000036.1 GCA_903834705.1 uncultured Actinomycetes bacterium | reverse complement strand
CCGAAGAAATTCTGGGGATAGTCGAAGTCACTCATCTTTATTGCTTGTAGGCTGGCGCAATGATTATTGATGTCTGGTCTGATGTTGTTTGCCCTTGGTGTTTTATTGGCAAACGCAGGCTCGAAAAGACGCTGGAGCAGTTTGGCCATAAAGAAGATGTAGTCATTCGCCACCGTGCGTTTCAGTTGCAACCAGATTCTAAAGAAACTGTATCGACCAAAAAACATCTTGCAGAGAAATATCGAGTCTCACCTGAGCAAGTCAAAGAAATGCAAGCAAATGTATGTGCTGTTGCCGATGGTGAAGGTCTTTGTTACAACCTTGATGACACTCTCTCTGGAAACACTTTCGATGCACACCGAGTTCTACTTTGGGCTTCAACAATTTAGGAATAGCCATCGCTAGCGCCTCACATTCTGTGATGCAAGGAATAGAAATACCCACATTTTTGGCCATTTAGTGACCTATCAAATACTTCCAAAAGTGCTACCCCCAAGATAAATCGACCAGGCATTGCTCCTCGCTGGGAAACTTCTCTCGTAAGGAAATAGAGATAACTCAGGGAGAGATGGGAAGAGAAAATGAGAATGACCAGAAAATCGAAGGTAGCTCAGGCGTTAGTTGTTTTCGCCACTTTTGCATTAGTTCTAGCAAATAGTTCATCAGCAAATGCTGCTACAAAAACAATTACCTGCTACAAAGGAACCGCTGTTAAGAAAGTAAGTAGCGCAAATCCTAAGTGCGCAGTTGGTTGGTCAACTAAGAAACCTGTTGTAAAGACAACTGCAAAACCAGCAGCAACCCCAGCACCATCCTCTGCACCAGCTAAGGCCGGCGCACTCGCATTTTCTGGGACATACAAAGGAACCATTGCCATGTTATGGAGTGATAGCAGCGTCCAAGCAACAGCAGTAACTGCCACAGGTTCTGGAAACATTTTCGGATTGGATCAATTAACAGGCAGCGGTTCATCTGCACCTGCGAGCCAATGCGATTCGATTAACGGCGCTGGAACGATCAGCGATGGCACCAACACTTTGAAAGCAAACTTTGATACCGCTTCCAAAGGTTGTGCAAAAGATGCCGAAGCACCTACCGCAGTGGAAATAACTGGCAATGCAGTAATCACTGGCGGAACAGGCAAGTACGCAGGAGCAACCGGAACTCTTAAAGTCACCGGTTCATTCTCCATCAAGTCAACAGCAGCTGGTTTCAAGGAGAGCAGTCCTCTTACTTTGACCATCGCTGGAAACATCACGACCAAATAGTTCTCAGTACACCCGGGTACTTACAAAAAGAAGGAGCAAGGAAATGAGAAAGCTAATATCAGGAATCGTAGTAAGTGCACTTGCACTTGTTGGCGGTGCCGTAATTGGGAGCGCACCTGCTTCTGCAGCAACAACTCCAACACTGGTCCTCTCCGGAGGTAACGCAGTTTTCGGACTTGATCCAGTAAATATCGTTGCAACAGCAAGCACGGCGGGCACAGTGAAATTCTCTGCAGCTGGCGCAGTAGTGGCTGGATGCGAAGCAGTTGCCACAACAGCCGCAGCACCATTTGTGGCAAAGTGCTTGTGGCTTCCAAAGGCAAGCGGAGCAACTGCTCTAACAGCATCACTGACACCAACTGATGCAGTGGGATTTACATCCGTTGACGCAGTGCCGTTTACAGCCAAGGTAGGAGCACCTGTACAAGGTGTCATCTCACCGATAAACATTTTCGTGGACACTGTTCTAGCTAGTGGATCTACAGGCGCACTTGCACCACGTTTTGGTGTTGGTTGCACAGTTTCAAGTGAGTACATCATTGGTCAAACAATTGTGTTCCGCGTCTATGCCAACAACTCTGATCTAGGTGGAGCAGTTATGGATTCATCCAATACTGCCAAAGCTTTTATTGAAGTTGCTGGCGTTGCTACTCCAATCCAATTGGCTTACGGAAACCACAGTGGCGTTGCATTCTGGACCGGAATCCTTAAGACAGGAACAGATGCTGCCCTATACAGCACACTTGGCTTGATTAACTTCAAGGTCACCATGGTTGCAAAAGACACAACAACTGCCAGGGTGCTAGCCAACAAGCGTGCAATTGTTAAAGATCCAGTAACGGGACAAAGTTCTTATCGATATGTTTCTTACTACCGCACAAGAGCTCTATTGAACCCAATTGTTGGAGCTGTTGGAACATGGAAATCAAACTTCACTGCTGCATCACAACTCACCTTGTATGCGGTTCCAAAGGCTTGATTTGAAATAAGAGTCCTTATGGTCCGAGCGCAAACTACGGAGATAGCGCGCTCGGACTCTTAAGGGAAGTTCTTGAAGGCTTAAAGACTAAGAAACACTTAGTTTCAAAACGGAGAATGAAAGGCTTGTCATGAAAAAGAAGATGCTTAGACGACGAAATAGATTACTTGTACTAAGAATCGCAGTAGCGTCGATCCTTCCGATTGCAATGGTTACTCCAGCAATGGGGGCAGACGCTCCAATACCAACAACGTTGGTGGCACCTGCAGGAATTCCAGATATTCCAGCCATTCCATTTACTGGAGTAAAAGCTGCAACATTTACTACACCAGCATCTATGGCAACATTAAGTGTTACTCCTGCTCAAGCAATTGTTGGAGATCCCATTGTTGTAGCCGGTAAAGGCTTAACTCCAAGTACAACGCTCACTTTGACATGGTCAACGTCGGACGCCAGTTGGGTTGCTGAAATTCAACCAAACACAGTTAATTACATGGGAACAAGTACTTCTAACTACTACGTCAACATGGCAACTGTCACAACGGATGCAACTGGCGCATTTACTTTGAAATCAAAAGTTCCATCTGATTGGGGAGGAGTCCACGACATCTACGCTGTTCAAGATGGTGTTGGTGTTGGACACGGTGGCCTTCAAGTTGCACGCGGATTCACGATGAGTCCAAAGAGTGGCCCAGTGGGCACTCCCGTAACTGTTACTTACACAGGACTTGGACCAAAGCTTTACGCCGCAGGTTCTGCACTCTTGTGGGATAACCACTTTGCTGGCGAAATGATGGCACGCTGGACTCGCGGAACTGCAAAAGCGGTAGTTATTGCCTCAGGTAAAGTCGGAAAGCATTATGTGCAAGCCAACGAGGCAATTTCATTCTCCTATCTCAATGTGATGCAATCACCGGTTCCTTATGCAAATAGTGGATTCGGCGTATTTACCATCACGAAAGATAACGGTGC
Organism: uncultured Actinomycetes bacterium; assembly: GCA_903834705.1. Classification (GTDB taxonomy): domain Bacteria; phylum Actinomycetota; class Actinomycetes; order Nanopelagicales; family Nanopelagicaceae; genus QYPT01. The sequence goes on along the minus strand of CAILKF010000036.1, from coordinate 4,640 downwards.
ATTCAAGCCATACATTCAATGGCCAGCAAAAGTAACGCCAACTGTTGTACAACGAACAACATATTCAACTGCCGGATTGGATCCAGCGACAAAGGCCACAGCATCTCTTTCGGCTGAAAGTGGTCCGGTAGGAAGCAAAACCACCATTACAGTTTCAGGTCTTTCAACAACGGGTTCACACCAAATTGTTTGGGCAACCGTTGTTGGCAACCGAGTTAACTGCACTGGTACTTGTTGGGTGTATAACTCAATTCCACTGGCAACAGTTGATGTAGCAAGTAACACCATCAGCAAGGAAGTAACTATTCCTGATCACTTAGGTGGATGGCACGTCATCCAGGTAAAACAAGGTGATGCTATCGAGGCTCAAGCAACTTTCTACGTTAAAGAAAGCATCATGCCTTTCTATGACAAAGCTGGCAAAGTAATCGGAATGGGGCTTGCAACTGCAGATGTATCTGGTTCCGCAGAGGCTTTTGCAAAGGGTGGCGCTGGTACTCCTACTAACACTTTCAAAGAAGGCGATGAATTTACGATCAGCCTTAAGGGTGTTGGTTGGACACAATTTGATAACACATTGGCTGTTACGTATGACAACAGCTACATAGGTTATGGATGCGGCTTCAATTCCAATGGGTATCTAGTAGTTCACCTTAAGGCTGTAGGTGGCATTGGTACGCATGTAATTGATCTTCGTCCACTGCTTTATACACAACAACCTTCATTTGCTAGTACGCCATACGGAATGGCGCCAGTGCTTACATTTGATCGTGACTTCCCGGGGCTAGCAATTGGCTACCAAATTCCTGCATTCCACTTTGCAATTAATATTGTGAAGTAAAGGGAAAGCTGATGCAGAAAAGTAAGTAGCCAGATCGTTAGAGGTTAAGGCCTCGTCCCTCATTGACTGAGAGGCGAGGCTTTACCTTTTACACGTTGTGCAATTGATGTTGGCATCCACCAATTCCATTTACCAAGAAGCACCATCACACTTGGCAGCAGTAAACATCGAATAATTGTCGCATCAACAAGAATTCCTAGACCTAAGCCAACGCCAAGCTCCTGTAGTCCTGCAAAGTGTCCAAAAACTAAACCTGAGAGTGCGCCAACAAGTATTACTGCGGCCGACGTCACTACGCCGCCGGTGTGGGATAAGCCTTCAACTATTGCCTCATTATTTGTTGCACCGCGGTCCTTTGCTTCCTTCATTCGTGAAACGATGAAAACTTCGTAATCCATGGATAGCCCAAACAACACAACAAATAAGAACACTAAGACCCAAACTTCAATTTGGTCGAGTTGGTAAGTGCCCAAAACCGATGTTCCAATCCCGGATTTAAAAACTAAAACCATAGAGCCGTAGGCAACAGCAATCGAAATCAGGTCCATGAAAATGGCCTTGAGGGGGAGTATGAGCGAACCAAATGATCGGAGCAGAATGAGATAAGTAATAAGCAGCGTAATAACAATTATCCAAGGAAAAGAAGTTCCGATTTTGTTGAGGAGATCTTGGCCTTGCGCAGGCGCACCAGCAAGATAGATTGTGGAATTTTCACCAAAGTTAGCCTGAGGCAAGTATGTGGTGCGAAGTTGATCGACAAAGTTCTTAGATTGCTCTTCGCCAAGTGCATGTTGACCTATGACAAAGAGGCGTATGAATTGACCAGTTTCGTCAACGTATGCGCTGGATTCATCCGTTGCAACAGTGAACGCTTCTGGATTCTTCAAGATTTCTTTGGCGAGTGATATTCGCGCAGTTTCAACACTATCTGTGATTGCTAAACCTGGACTTCCAAGATCAATAATAATTTGTGTAGGTGTAATAATCCCCGGGCCAATACGTGATGTGACCATTGTGAGCGCCTTCGATGATTCAAGGTTTGCTGGCAAAGCAGTGAGAGAACTTGGAGTTACTTGTAACCACAAAAGTGAGCTCGCAATGAGTCCAAGAGTTGCAAGTGAAGCCAGCGCCACAGCAATGGGCTTTCGGATAACGAAATGAGCAATTCTTGCCATTAGCCCTGTCGTGAGATCTCGTCTGGACATGAGTCCTTTAAATCCAAACGGAATGACCTCATTCTTGCCAAGAAATGAAAGAAGCGCTGGTTGCAACGTGAGAGCGCAGAATATTGAAACAAGCGGGACTACAACACCTGCAGTACCAAGTGATCTAATAAAGGGCACGGGAATGAATAACAGCACAGTTAGGCCAATGGCAACGCTCGCACCTGATAGCACAACGGTACGTCCAGAAGTTTGCATAGTTCTTACAATCGCATCTTCAACGCTTTGAACACTATCTTGCATTCGCTCTCGCCTAAAGCGATGAACAATTATAAGTGAATAATCAATCGCCAATCCAAGTCCAATAAGTTCGATGATGTTTGGAACGTAGAGCACCATTAAGAATTTATGCGCCAGTAAATAAACGATGCCCAGAGTGAGCGAAATTGTTGCGCCAGCAAAGATAAACGGAACGACTACCGCCCAAGAAAAACCGAGCATTAAAATCAGGAGAACTAATGCAAGCACGACAGCGATGATTTCTCCGCGTTTTAGATCCGATGACAAGACAGGGGTAACGTCATACTTGATTGCAGGTGGCCCAGTGACCATCGCTTCGTTCAGCCCTTGATGAGCCAGCGCTTTACGCAATTGTGGAGTGAATTTCGCAGCTTCGCTCAGATTAAACGATGTTCCGATATTGGCATATAAGTATCCACCGAGTGCGCGAGATTGCGTTACCTTCGCAGTCGCAACCGACGATGCTGCAACGTCAATACTATGTTTGAAATTCTCAATTTCAGTGTCTGTAGCATTTCTAAACTTATAAAGAACAGTAAAACTACCTTCAATATTCTCATGGTAACTATTCGTCAATATCTCATCTGCTTGCGCCGATTGGCTTCCCGGTACGGTCAGTGAAGTTGTCAGGAGTCCATCCAGTTGTGACGCTCCAAGAAATCCAAAGATTCCAAGGACAATCCAGGTTGCAATTATGGCGAAGCGGTTTCGAACCGCTACTCGAGTCCATTTTTCAAGCATGGCTAAATTTCGAGAATTGAAGCAAAACTATCCGATGATTTCGGCATGGTTATATCGAGTTCGTGCATGCCCGCATCCTCTGCTTACATCATCTTGAGAACATTTTCCACAGAGCAAAACTAACTTATGGCAGGACACATTTGCGCAGTTATAGAACTGCTTGGTTGGTGCAGAACATTTCTCACATTCGCCAATCACTTTAGTTTTAGTGCTGAAATCTATTGCCATGCGATCATCAAAGGTGAACAGTGAACCCTCCCACAGCCCTTCATCGCCAAAGCGATTTCCGTAACGGACAATTCCACCTTTAACTTGATACACCTCTTTGAAGCCTCGGTTAATCATGACCGAGGAGAGAACCTCACAACGAATTCCACCTGTGCAGTAGGTGACGATTGGCTTTTCTTTCAAGTGGTCGTATTTTCCGCTTTCAATTTCATCAACAAATTCTCGAGTTGTTGATACATCCGGAACGATCGCACCTTTGAATTTTCCAATTTGTGCTTCAAACGCATTACGACCATCGAAGAAGACAACTTCATCTCCACGCTCTTCAACGAGCTCGTTAACTTGTTCTGGGCGTAGGTGCACGCCACCGCCTACAACTCCATTTTCATCAACTACAAGTTCATCTGGTGCCCCGAAAGCAACGAGTTCTTCACGTACTCGAACAGCAAGCCGAGGAAAATCATTTCCTGTTCCTTCAGACCACTTGAAGTCGATCTTTCTAAATCCTGGATAGCGCTTTGTGGTGCGAATGTATTTTTTGAGTGCGGACATATCTCCGCCAATAGTTCCATTTATCCCATGAGGAGAAACGATGATCCGACCCTTGAGATTAAGGGATTCGCAGAGCGTGTGTTGCCAAAGGCGAATTGCTTCAGGGTCAGAAATTGGCGCGAAGCCGTAGTACAAGATTATTTTCTGAATCTCCACGGTCTCATCATAACTATCGAAAGGGCGTTCGGAAACCGAACAGGAATGGAAGATAGGGTGATGCCATGAGCGGGTTGGCACTATTTATTTCAGTGTTTCTCGCGTGTGCGGTCGAAGCGGTTGAAGCAACAACAATTGTTTTGGCGGCAGGAACGGCTCGCGACTGGAAATCGGCCTTACTCGGAACAGGTGCAGGACTTGGCACATTAGTTGCAATTATTGCTTTGCTTGGGCCATCACTTTCACGTTTGCCGATAAATGATTTGAGACTTTTCGTGGGTGCACTACTTCTCATTTTTGGTTTGCAATGGGTACGGAAAGCAATTTTAAGAAGCTCAGGCTTTAAAGAGCTCCATGATGAGGACAAGATCTTTCAAGAAGAGTTGGCAATTGCTCGCAAAGCCACGGCAGATAAAAGATTTGGTGTCGCAGATTGGTATGCATTCACTCTTTCCTTTAAAGGAGTTCTGCTCGAGGGTCTAGAAGTGGCATTCATTGTTTTAACTTTCGGAACAATTCAACATCAAGTAGGGCTAGCGTCCCTTGCAGCACTTTGCGCAGTTGCAGTAACGGTCTTGGCAGGTTTTGCATTACGAAAACCACTGGCTCGAGTTCCCGAAAATACAATGAAGTACATTGTCGGAATTATGTTGACATCT
>CAILKF010000035.1 GCA_903834705.1 uncultured Actinomycetes bacterium | reverse complement strand
TTAGCGCAAAACACTGCCCGAGTTATTCCCAAAGGACTCCACGCAATCTTTGATCGCACTACGTGGTCGTTGCCGATTGCGACTCAACTTTTAGCAAAGATTGGCGATGTTCCACAAAGCGACTTTGAGAGAACGTGGAATTGTGGGGTGGGAATGGTCGCTGTGGTTGCGCCAGAGAGCGCCGACTTGGCGGTTAAGTCCTTGGCTGCTCGAGGCATGAAGGCATGGGTTTGCGGTGAAATATTCTCAGGAATTGCGCCTGTGAGCGCCACTTTGGAAGGTACCTACCTTCCGCGATAACCTACCCCCCTGATTGAACATAGGTAAGGAGGTCACGCTATGGGGCGCGGCCGGTCAAAAGCTAAGCAAACTAAAGTTGCCCGCGATTTGAAGTACTCCACGCAAGAGATGGACCTTGATCGTTTAGCAAAAGAACTTCACGGAGAACCAGAGCCAGTGCAAGATCGCGAAGACGACGATCCATTTGCAGAGGGCAATTACATTCCTCGCGCATAAATTTCATGCGTCCAACTCCGTACGTTGCATCACTTCGAATCTTCGAACCTCTTTCCGCATTTGAACCTGCCGATCGATTGCGCTGGGCCCAACTTGATTCATCTTCGAAAAGCAGAAGTGATGAACAAAGGCGCGCACTTACTCGAGTGATTTCTCCGCAATCTCCAGCGCTCGCACTTGATGGTGCACATGTTCTAGAAGTTGATGGTGAGAAATATATTTCTCCTTGGTCAACCGCTACCCGTTGTTGGGCAGCACTTGAAGATTTTAAAAATTCGCTCCCTACTCCTGTAATTTCTTTTTTTCTTCCGGCACCTCTTGAAGAAATTATTGAATCAGGTGCAGAATACGTTGATACTAAAGTTCCACACATCTTGACTCAAACATGGATTATTCCTCCACGTTGGTTTTCACTTTTTATCCCAGAAGAACGAGTTCGAGGTCGTGACGATCAAGGCGCATTCACAATCATGAGAACAACAATTGCAAACGCAAAATCGCGTTGTGAAAACACGCATTCTGCGGTTCGTACAGCATTCGGTGCAGGGCCCGTTGAAGAAGAGATTGAAGATCTAGGAGATTGGCTTTCAATGTTTCATCCGCAGTCTTATGTCGAGCTCGATTACGGCGGTCTTGCGGGTTACCTTGAAAAATCATTGACTCAATTGGGAGAAGATGGCTTAGAAGCTGATACGTCAATTGAAGATGTCTTAGGTTCTATTGCAGGTTTAGCAGCAGGAGATGGAGCAATGGCCGGGCGTGGTTATGAGCGCTTGGTAACGAGATGGCGCAGGGTTGCAGCTTTCGAACAAGCGATGTAATTGCAGATCCAGTTTTCCCCCTTGCAACATAGAGTAACGACAGGCGATACTTGCACCCATAACGGCACGAAACGGACATATCCACATAGTCGTCAGAACAAGCAGGAAATATTGGGGGAGCAATGGCACAAGGACATGAGTCAGAAGTCCTCCTCACCCCGGCAGAAGTTGCGGCGCTATTTCACGTTGATCCAAAAACCGTTACCCGTTGGGCCGTTGCAGGGAAATTAACTTCAATTCGCACACTCGGTGGTTCTAAACGTCCAGGCCACCGCAGATATCGAGAGTCAGAAGTTCGCGAACTCTTAAAAAATAATCAAAACTTGGCCGATTAAGAAAGTTTACGTAGAGAAGTTATTCATGGAATATTCAATCTTTCAATTTTTCCTACTTGGAGCTTTAACCTTTGTCGTGGTGGGAGCACTAACTCCTGTAATGCGCAAACTCGCAATTCGGATTGGCGCATTTGATAATCCAACACTCGAGCGCAAAAGTCAGAAAGAACCAGTTCCATATTTAGGTGGAGTGGCAATTGCTATCGGAATAGTTTTGGCATCTTATGGTGCTTTGCTTTATTCAGATTTCACGTGGAAGTCAGTTGGACTTGCCTCATCAGTTTTATTGCCAGCAGTTGCTATTGCAATCATGGGCTTAATTGACGATCTTCGAGGGCTTCGACCATGGCCTCGATTGGCAATGCAAACAGTGACTGCCGTTGTGGTTGCAGGTATTTTAATTTCAACAGAGACCATGGGCAACGCACTGGGCAATCGCTTTTTCGATAGCGCAATTACAATTTTTTGGATTGTTGGTGTGTGTAATTCCATTAACTTCTTCGATAATCTCGATGGTGGCGCGGCAGGTACCGTTGCAGTAATTACTTTCTTCCTCTTCTTTATTGCCTACGATCGCCAGCAAATATTGGTAAGCGCCCTCGCCATCGTGACAGCAGGTGCGACAGCGGGCTTTCTTATCTGGAACCGAACCCCAGCCAAGATCTATATGGGCGATGCTGGAGCTCTATTTCTAGGCATCATTGTTTCTGTACTTACGATTCGTTTAAACCCAGGCATTACTCCGGTCGGTAAATCACTTGCTGTTCCGGCGTTACTCATGGCTGTTCCTATTCTCGATACAACGATTGCTGTTTGCTCTCGCATTTACCGAGGGATTTCTCCTTTTGAGGGAGGACGCGATCACCTTTCACACCGCTTAATTCGCAAAGGTGCTTCTCGTAAACAAGCTGCTATTTTGCTTTGGTTGCTTGCTGTATTTTTTGGCGCAATAGCGTTAGCAATATATGCCTGGCCAGATTCATTTGGCACACTGCTCATCAGCGCAAGCGCAGCAATATGGCTGATTTTGTTGATTTTCTTTTTCACAATTCCTAGCCAAGATTAAGTAGTAAACTTCAGCCATGACTGAAGCCAAGAAACCTGCAGATGATGCACGCGCTAAATTTCTCGAAGCCCTTGAAAAAAAGAAAGAAAAGGGCGGTGCCGGCAATAGCGGCGGGCCCACGAGTGGCTCCAAAGTAGGTGGCGGACAAGCAGCCGGTGGCGCGCCAAAAAGATTTCAACGCAAATCTGGCGGAGCTTAGTTTTTGAAGTATGTCTGAGCAATTCCTACTAGAAATTCGCGTCAGGCCAAATTCATCACGAAACAAAGTTGGCGGGATTGTCGGTGACCCACCACGACTTGTTGTTGCGGTGCAAGCACCAGCCGTAGATGGCAAGGCAAATGAAGCCGTAGTGAAAGAGTTAGCGAAATCTTTTAATTTAAGGCCACGAGATTTCACAATAGTTTTTGGTGAATTAGGCAGAGATAAAAGAATTCTTGTTAACGGCGACATCACAGAGATGCAGAATAGATTCAATGAACTTGTGGGAGATCCAACGCTTTTATAGTTCCCAAAGGCCAGAGTTTTCATCTGGTAGAGATTTATATAAACAATCCAAGTGGCTCGGGACAGGATCGAACTGTCGACCTCAC
>CAILKF010000034.1 GCA_903834705.1 uncultured Actinomycetes bacterium | reverse complement strand
TTAGCGCCATGGGAATGTGTCGCCTTAGCAAGTCAAGCACTCAGGCCTGGCGGTGTTCTCTTGGCATATGTGGCAACAACAACCCAACTTTCGGCAATGGCTGAAGCAATCAAGTCCGATGGAAATTTCACAGAACCAGAAAGTTGCGAATCATTGATTAGAGGATGGCATCACGAAGGCTTAGCGGTGCGCCCACAGCATCGCATGATTGCGCACACGGGATTTCTGATTCAAACAAGAAGAATGGCGCCAGGCGTTGAAGTTCTGCAAAGGCGTCGCCGTCCCTCGAAAGGTGCTTACGGTGTCCTCCCGGAAGACTGAACGCTTGATTAACCTCACAATTGCTCTACTCGCCTCAAAGAGATTTTTAACGAAAAATGAAATTTTCAGAACTATCGAAGGTTATGAAGGAAGCGCCGAAGCAAATGAAAGAATGTTCGAACGTGATAAAGATGATCTCCGCACACTGGGAATTGCAATTGAAGTTGGCGAATTAGACGTTCTTTTCAATGATGAACCCGGATACCGAATCAAGCCTGAATCCTACGCGCTCAATATGGGTGAACTCAGTGGCCTAGATATTGCACTTCTCTCTTTAGCCACAGAGGTTTGGCGGGATGCCTCCTTTAGCCAAGCCGCGCAATCGGCTCGAATAAAACTTGCTTCATTGGGAATTGCTTCAGATTATCAATCTATTCCTGCAATGGCTCCACGTATCTGTATAGATTCGCCCAATTTCGCTGTTCTTGTCAAAGCGATCGCTGATGGTGTTCACATCAATTTTGAATATCTAGCATCAAATATGGAGGTGCAACACCGCGATGTAGACCCTTACGGGGTAGGAAATAGATTTGGGGCCTGGTATTTAGTTGGATTCGATTCTGAAAAGAGCGCCATTCGTACCTTTCGTCTAGATCGAATCCGTGGTCAAGTTGCCAGATCAAATACGTTGAATAGTTTCCGTATTCCTAACGATTTCAATGTTGCACAGTACCTCGACGAAAATCTTTTCCAGGATACACAATCAGCGATTATCCGTGTTCGCAAAAACAAGGGTCGTCAGTTGAGAATTCGAGCTGCAATGATTGTTCCGGACGAAGAGTTCGATACATGCACAATTCCTTACCCAAACGAGCAATCCTTTACTGACCTCATATTGTGGCACGGGGAGGATGTGGTTGTTCTCGAACCGGCAAGCTTGCGGGAATCAGTAATCGCAGCCTTGGAAGGTTTAGTGAAAAGCCATGACTAAAACGAATGCAGGACTATTACGAGCAGCACGATTGCTGGATTTGGTTCCGTATTTAATGTCCCACCAAGGAATAGAAATCGATGTTCTAGCTCAACAATTTGAGATTAGTAAAACTGAGTTGTTGGAAGACCTCAATACTCTTTGGATGTGCGGTCTTCCAGGTTACACCCCACTTGAACTCATGGATTTGACCTTCGATTCAGGTTTCGTAACGATTAGGAACGCGGATGAATTGCAAAATGCACGAGCGCTAAATAACGAAGAGGTTGTTGCACTGCTTTTAGGCCTTGATTATCTCAAAGGTCAATTATTGACTGAGAGCGCAGCCTTGATTGCCGCAATTGAATCCCTGGTCTCTCGATTGTCTTCTACTCTTCGAATCGCTTTAACCAATAATCTTTCAGCGCACATAGAAGTTTCAGCTCACATTCGGGGTGCGCTCCTTAACGCTATCGCCAAAAGAGAACCTTTAGAAATCCAATATCATTCTCCAACCAGAGACGAAATAATTCTACGAACGATCCATCCATTGCATATTTCCATCAACCAAAATATCGAATATGTGGATGGTTTTTGTGAGTTGGTAAACGATTACAGAACCTTCCGGTTGGATCGAATTTTGACAATTAACCCCGCAAGTTCGCCTGGTCGTTGGTTAGAATCCAACGTTGCTCAGTCAAACGTTAAATTGCCATTTGAGATCGCGATACTGGAACGTGAACGTGATGTGTGTGAGCGTTTGAATATCGATCTTGAAACCTTAAAAACATCAAATGTTAAAGCAATAGCTGTTTTCGGGTTTAGTGAAGATTGGTTGATTCGAGAGATTTTGACGTTGGGCGGATCTTGCATCCTGACCAAGCCTGCTGACATTCGCCACCGAGTGAAGATGCGGGCCGAGCTCGCTCTAAACGGCTACCGGAACCTGTTATTAGGAGCCTAATCGGCAGTTTTGCAATTTTAAGGTAGCGTTAGCGAATAGATATCACTGGATTTATCTCTTGCATATGAAAGGCTACAGACATGTTTTTGAAAGAACCTAGTCATATTCTTCTCCTTCTTGTTGCCTTAATACTGCTTTTTGGCGCTAAGCGCCTACCGGATTCGGCTAGATCTATCGCGCGTTCCTTGAAGATATTCAAGAGTGAGATTAAGGAAGTTGGCGATGAGGATAAGAAGCCTAAATCAGAAGGCGGCGCGGAGAAGTAATTCTTGATGTCGACCTCCATCGGCGGTCGAATGCCGCTACTTGAACACCTTCGAGAATTTAGACGAAGAGTTGTCATTTCCGCGATTGCAATACTCGTTGTGTCCGTCGGCGGTTGGATTTTCTACAACCCCATAATCAATACTCTGGCCAAGCCTGTCTGCGATCTTTCGCAAGCGCAACAGCAGGGGTTAACTCATTGTGGATCGCTATACATCAATGGCGTTCTTGGACCATTGAATTTGCAGATTAAGGTTGCCTTACTTGTTGGAGTAATTGTCTGCGCGCCTTTTTGGTTATTCCAGATCTGGTCTTTTATTTCTCCGGGTTTGCACCGCAAAGAGAAGAGAAACTCCGCCCTTTTTCTTTTCGCCGCTACGCCCTTTTTCGCCGGAGGCGCCTATTTGGGATACACAATTCTGCCGATTGCGGTGAAGGTGCTTTTTGGTTTTACTCCTAATTCTTTGTCGAATTTGGTGAAATTTGATGATTATCTTGATTTTGTCCTTCGAGTTATCTTGCTCTTCGGTTTAGCGTTTGAGCTTCCTGTTTTTCTCATATCGCTTAACTTAATCGGCCTAGTTTCAGGTAGAGCGATATTGAAACCTTGGAGACTATGGGTGTTTGCTATCGTGTTCTTCACTGCAGCATTTTCTCCAACGGGTGATCCACTCACAATGGCGCTACTGGCAGTGCCATTGTGCGCTTTCTATTTTTTAGCCGGAGCAATTGCGCTATTTGTGGATCGACGACGTTTCAAAAAAAGTTCGTTCGCAATGGAAACATAATGTGGGCAGTTGTTATCAATCCTGTTGCGGGTAGAGGAAAAGGCTCAGAGTCTGGGGCACGTGTTTGCGCGATACTCAATAGAGAAAATGTTGCATTCGAGATCGTTTCCGGAACCAATGCGACAGCAACTTCAGAGCGCTTATCGCAATTTCTATCACGATTTCCCACTGCCTCCGGCGTCATAAGTGTCGGGGGAGATGGTTTAGCACATCTGGTTCTACAACACGTTGCATCTACCTCTATTCCTTTTCTCGTAATTCCTGCTGGTACGGGCAATGATTTTGCAAGAACGCTTGGTTGGTCTGTGCAGCAAAGTGATAGTGAAGAAACGTTAGTAATGCGCGCTCTATCCACGAGACCTGCCCCAATAGATCTTGGTCTCGTAGATAGTGAGTGGTTTGGCGCTATTTTGTCTACGGGTTTTGATTCGATTGTGAATGAACGAGCAAATCACATGCGATGGCCTCGAGGGCCTGCGAAATATAACGTCGCAATGTTGCAAGAAATTGTAAAATTCCAACCGCGTCATTACTCCATCATTTTGGAAAACAGGGTTATTGACACTCAAGCGATGCTTATCGCAATTGGTAATGGGCAATCTTACGGTGGAGGAATGCAGGTTTGCCCCGATGCTAATCTGCATGATGGGCTTTTCGATGTCATGATACTCAAACCAATATCAACCATCGAATTTCTTAAGGTTTTCCCTAAAGTGTACAAAGGTTTACATATTCAGCATCCAGCGGTGGAAATTTTTAGAAGTCGAAGCGTGAAGATTGACGCCGATGCAGTTGCTTACGCAGACGGCGAACGAATTGGCGCGCTTCCTATAATGGCTGAAAACGTATCTGGGGCGGGTCTTACGTGGATTCATTAATGAGTCCGGCCGAGCGTTTTGCTCGATCGAAAAAAAGATCGTCGAATCCATTAACAGCTCTCTTTGCGCAGTCATTTCCTTTCGCGTTCGATGATTTTCAAACGCAAGCTTGTCACAGTGTTGAATCTGGTCGCGGAGTACTGGTAGCAGCGCCCACTGGGGCCGGTAAAACAGTAGTGGGTGAATTTGCAGCTTTTCTCGCAATCGAACAAGGCCGTAAATGTTTTTACACGACTCCAATTAAGGCTTTGTCCAATCAGAAATATGCAGAATTCGTTGAAAAATTTGGAGAAGAAAAAGTTGGATTGCTTACCGGTGATACCAGTATCAATTCAGAGGCCGATATCCTCGTAATGACTACCGAAGTTTTGCGAAACATGTTATATGCGGGTTCGCATACTCTCTCCAAGTTGGGATTTGTCGTGATGGATGAGGTTCATTACCTGGCAGACAAATTCCGTGGCGCGGTTTGGGAAGAAGTTCTCATTCACTTGATGGAAAGCGTTCAAGTGATCTCCCTTTCAGCTACGGTATCCAACGCAGAAGAGTTTGGCGATTGGTTACAAACCATTCGAGGCGATACAGATGTCATAGTTACGGAAATTCGACCTATTCCTCTCTACCAGCATGTGCTTATTGATAGGGCTCTCATCGATCTTTTTGTCGATGAAGGAAAAGTAAATCCTGAGATTCTCAGGCATGAACGTGAAGCGCTCAGACGCGTGAAAACACCAAGACACCATCGAAGCAATTGGGGTAACGAATCGCAAAGACTTGATAGAGCGGAGATTATTGAACTTCTTCATCGTGAAAATTTGTTGCCGGCAATTACCTTTATTTTCTCTCGAGTAGGGTGCGATTCTGCGGTTAGACAATGTTTAGCGGCAGGGGTACGACTCACCTCCACGGAAGAACGAAAAGAAATCCGAGCTACGGCCCTGGAATATACAAAGGAATTGGATGAGGAAGATCTAGAAGTTCTCGGTTTTAACGAATGGCTAGGGGCACTAGAACGGGGCATTGCGGCGCATCATGCAGGACTACTACCGAGCTTCAAAGCCACGATTGAAGATCTATTTCAAAAAGGTTTAGTGAAGGCGGTATTTGCGACAGAGACCCTCGCACTTGGAATCAACATGCCTGCAAAAACCGTAGTTCTTGAAAAATTGATTAAATGGAACGGTGAAGCTCACGTGCCAGTAACTCCGGGGGAGTACACACAATTAACAGGACGAGCTGGACGACGTGGCATCGACATTGAAGGCAATGCAGTCGTGCAATGGTCTCCTACTGTTGATTCAGCAACCGCTGCTGGCCTGGCGAGTACGCGAACCTATCCGTTGAAATCATCTTTTACCCCTACATACAACATGTCGATAAATCTTATCAATCGTTTCGGTCGCGAGAGAGCGCGTGGTTCTCTTGAATCATCTTTCGCACAATTCCAAGCCGATAAAGCAGTGGTAGGCCTCAATAGACAGATTAAGAAGAACGCTCTAGCCATTGTTGATTACGAAGAACAAATCAATTGTCACATGGGAAATTTTCTTGAATATGCAACAATCAGGAGGGAAATCAAAGCAACCGAAGTGCTGCTATCGCATCGTCAAGCTAAAAAGGGATTTGATCCAAAACAACGAGCGCATCTCGAGAATGACCTAATAGATTTTCGTAAGCAACTGCGCTCACATCCTTGTCACTCATGTAGCGATAGAGAAACCCACGCCCGAGTTGCTGAAAAGGCCGATCGATTACGACGCGAAAATGCAGGACTCCTAACAAGGGTTGAAAATCGAACTCATGTCATCGCTCGAACATTCGACCGTGTTTGTGATGTTCTCAACGAATTGGGTTATATACAAGGCGAGAAAACACTCCCACAAGGTGAAATTCTTGCCAAAATTTATGCGGAGGCAGATCTATTGCTGACTGAATCGATACGTACTGGGATCTTGAATACTCTCTCCGCCAGTGAATTACTCAGCGTTGTTTCGAGCATGGTCTTTCAAGCACGAAGTTCAGAAACATTGGCGCCGAGAATACCCAGCGGAAATGTGCAACAGGCTTTAGGAGAGATAGTCCAACTTTGGACGAAATTAGAAGCATTAGAAACAAAATTCGACGTAGCAACACAGAAAGAACCTGATTTTGGTTTCTGCTGGATTTCCTTTAGATGGGCAAATGGGCATAGTCTCAATAGCGTGCTGAAGGGGAGCGATCTTTCAGTTGGAGATTTTGTAAGATCAACAAAACAACTTATAGATCTTCTCAATCAAATTGCTACTGCTAGCGATAATCTCCGCGATAGATGTAGAGCTGGCATGAAATCATTAGACCGGGGAGTTGTGGCTTACATGAATGGTGCCCTATGACTTTGATGTTGCTAGATAGCGCATCACTTTGGTATCGCGCATATTATGGAATGCCAGATACGTTGGTAACGCCCGACGGCACACCCATTAATGCAGTTCGCGGTTTTCTCGACATGAGCGCCAAACTGATTGCTCAATATAAGCCTGATCGTTTGGTTGCCTGCATCGAAGGTGATTGGCGACCCACATGGAGAGTCGCGCTCTTTCCCGAATATAAAGCGAATCGAATCGATGCTGAAGGCGAAGAGGAAGAGCCAGACACATTGGCTCCACAAATTCCAATTCTCCTCGAAGTTATTGATGCCTTCGGTATAACTGTGATTGGGGTAGATGACTACGAAGCCGATGATGTGATGGCTTCGTTTGCAGTGCAGGAAAGGGGGCCAATTAGAATCGTTACAGGGGATAGGGATCTATTTCAAATGGTCGACGATTCCAGGGATGTGAAAGTGGTTTATCTCGCCAAAGGGCTTTCGCAACACGACTTAGTCAACAAAAAATGGATTGCAGATCGATATCAAATTCCAGGCGATCGCTACGATCTTTTTGCGATGTTTAGAGGAGACCCTTCCGACGGCCTACCTGGCGTTCGAGGAATAGGGGAGAAAGGCGCGGCTCTCATTGCCAACAATTTTGACACTCCAGAAAGTGCTTTACAAGGTGCTCATGATTCACATCCTGCGCTGTCTGCAAATTTGAGAAAGAAGATTATTGAAGGTAGCGAATATCTTTCGATAGCACCCACTCTTGTTCGATGTGTTCGCGATCTAGCCTTGCCGCAAGTCAGTTTGCATTTGCCAGCTAGACCCCCTGACATCAATCCTATTTATGAACTTAAAGAAAAGTACGGATTGGGTGCAAGCATCGATAGGCTGATTGCCGCCCTGCAATGGTAATTCTATTTACGATACTTTTTGCAATATTGATGAGTTTTGCTTTTGCACCTCTATCGTTATGGTTCGCAGCACCACTGGCAGTAGGACTGCTCATATATTCATTACAAAGAGTGCATCTGAAGCAAAGGCTTGCATTGGTTTATCTCTTCGCGTTCATTTCAAATGCGATAATTTTGCATTGGACATCTACATATGTCGGGGCATTGCCATGGCTGATCTTGAGCTTTTTGGAATCCTTGTTTCTCCTCCCAATCGCATTGGTTTTCCCGTTGCGCGGATGGCGATATCCGGCCTTAGCTTCCCTATGGGTTGCACTTGAATCTTTAATGGCGCGTTATCCTTTCGGAGGATTCGGCTGGACTCGAATCGGATTCACCCAGGCGGATGCACCTTACAAATCATTGGCAAGTATTGGGGGCGCACCTGCCCTAACCTTCACGACAGTGTTGGTTGGAATTATTCTTTTTGCGATTCTTTCCAAAAATACAGCCAAGGCGCTACTTCTTACATTGGGAATATCTGTCCTTACTTTGACGGGACTCACCGTCGCAAGTTCAGATCACATTCAATCTCCCGGGAAAATATCGATACTAGCGATTCAAGGGGGAGTACCCGAACTAGGTTTGGATTTCAATTCACGCGCTAAACAGGTTTTTCAAAACCACTTATCGGAAACGTATAAAACTCTTGCATCCACCAAAGAGCACCCAGATCTCCTTCTTTGGCCTGAGAACTCGGTAGATGTGGATCCCTTTACAAATCAAGACGTCAAATCTGCATTGGATGAATTGGCGAATCGATCCAACACGCCAATCATCTTTGGGGCCGTGCGAACTGTACCTACAGGTTATGCAAACGTTTCGGTACTGTGGAATCCAACGACCGGGCCTGCCACCATATATACAAAAATTCATTTAACCCCTTTCGGGGAATATATACCGATGCGTTCTATTGCAAACAAAATTTCTCCATTGGCTAATGACGTCGTTGATTTCATTCCCGGCACCCAAAACATTTCCCACCATGTTGGCTTAGCAAGTATCGGCCCTGTTATATGTTATGAACTACTCGATGATTCGCTCCTTCGCAAAGTAGCGCAAAATAGCAATATTTTTGCTGTGCAAACCAATAGCGCTACCTTTGGTAAAAGCGCACAAAGCAAACAAGAGCTGGCGATTTCCCGAATTCGCGCTATCGAACATCACCGAAATATTATTAGTATTTCAACCTCCGGTGTGAGTGCTTTCATAGACATAAACGGTGCAATCACGCAGGAAACAAAATTGGATAGCGCAGCATCCATACAAAAATCCGTGGAGCTTTCCAACGGATCAACCTTTAGCGACAAAATGGGGTGGCGAGGGGAGTGGATCCTTATCTTTATTCCTACCCTTGCATGGTTTATAGTGTCACGCGTGAGATTGAAACGTTCATGAACGCACTCGTGATAATCCCTACCTACAATGAAGCGGAATCAATCATGGCCGTTATTGACAGCCTCTTATCACTTCGCGAAAACGTCGAAATCTTGGTAGTTGATGACGGCTCACCAGACGGAACCGCCGATATCGTTAGTTCCCGAGGGTTACCAAGGATTCATCTTCTCTCGCGTGAAAATAAAACTGGTTTAGGCGGCGCTTATCGCACTGGCTTCCTTTGGGCCTTGAGCAAGAAACGATTCAGCCATGTCGTCACCATGGACGGTGACGGTTCTCATCGTGCAATTGACTTGTCTCTCATGTTATCTAAGGCAGAAACGGCTAATTCTGTTGTTTTTGGTACTCGATGGATGCCTGGTGGTGCGATCATCAATTGGCCCAAAAGTCGCCAATTTCTTTCCAAGGCTGGCACTCGATATGCGAAAATCGCTCTCAAAATTAATTTACAAGACCTTACAGGTGGATTTCGCGTTTATCCCATTTCTCTTTTAGAAGATCTAAACATTTCATTGATTCAATCTGAAGGCTATTGTTTTCAAATCGAAATGGCTCGCGCTTGCGTTGCCCACGGAAATATTCTTATCGAATCACCGATCACTTTTGTCGAGAGAATTGCGGGAGTATCGAAGATGAGCAGATCTATTGTTGTGGAAGCGCTGTGGCGGGTAAGCGTCTGGGGCTTCATGCGTAGGTTCGGTAATAACGCCGATAAGTTACATTATGTAAAGTAAACCATTCACGGACACACCTAGCACTTCCCTGACTCTAGGCTGGCTACTCATAATCAGAGATAGGCGGACAAGCGCACACGAGATTGCGATCCCCGAAAGCTCCATCAATACGACCCACGGTTGGCCAATATTTTCCTGATCTACCCATAATTTCCCCTTCAGGTATACCCATAGGAAAAGCAGCTTGAGCTCTGGAATATGTTCTATCCCAAGAATCAGAACACACACTCATTGCTGTATGTGGCGACCTTCTCAAAGCTGATTCTTCAACTTTTCTTACTCCAGTTCTTATCTCTTCAATTTCTCTATGTATAGCGATCATCGCTTGTACGAACCTTTCCAATTCAGCGCTATCTTCACTTTCGGTTGGTTCAATCATCAGCGTTCCTGGTACCGGAAAACTCATCGTAGGTGCATGAAATCCATAATCCATTAATCGTTTTGCGATGTCATCAACAGTGACACCGGTTTCTTTTGTGATATCTCTAAAATCAATAATGCATTCATGCGCAACCAAACTATTAGCCCCTGTATAGAGCACTGGAAAATATGGTTTCAAGCGGTGGGCTAAATAATTAGCAGACAAAATTGCAACTTGCGTTGCATGTGTTAATCCATCTCCCCCCATCAACCGAATATATGCCCATGAAATCGGCAAAATTGACGCTGAACCAAATGGAGCCGCACTAATTGGCCCAGGTCCTGTTGCAGGACCAGCAGTCGCATCCATCGGATGATTGGGTAAGAAGGGAGCTAAATGATCTTTGCAGATAACAGGTCCAACTCCCGGTCCTCCCCCTCCGTGCGGAATGCAAAATGTTTTGTGCAAATTCAGATGCGAAACATCCGCGCCAAATTTTCCCGGTTGCGCCAATCCCACTAAAGCGTTGAGGTTTGCACCATCGACATACACTTGGCCACCCACATCATGAATGAGTCCACAAATATTTCGTATCTCAGTTTCGAACACTCCGTGGGTAGACGGATATGTCACCATAAGCGCAGCGATATTCACTCCGTGATGCGCGATTTTGGCTCGCAAATCTTCCACACTGACATTGCCTTCGGAATCACACTCAACAACTACTACTTGCATTCCGGCCATAACCGCACTTGCTGCATTGGTGCCATGTGCACTCGAAGGGATCAAGCAAATTTTACGAGCACTATCGCCTCGAGAATCGTGGTAGTTGCGAATCGCCAATAAGCCAGCAAATTCACCTTGGCTGCCAGCATTGGGCTGCAAAGAAACAGCGTCATAACCAGTTATAGAGATTAACCAATCACTCAGTTCAGCTATCAATTGGCGAGATCCAGCACTTTGATTTAGTGGCGCAAATGGATGCTGATTCGCAAATTCTGGCCACGTAATTGCTTCCATTTCAGTAACTGCATTAAGTTTCATCGTGCAAGAACCAAGTGGGATCATGGTGCGGTCTAGCGCCAAATCGCGGTCAGATAAAGTCCGCAAATAGCGCATCATGGTTGTTTCAGAACGATTTCTACTAAATATCGGATGAGTGAGAAATGCAGTAGTGCGGATCAACTCTCCTGGTATTGAACTAGAAAGGGAATCTTGCGCAACCACATCACTTAGTCCGAATACCGAGGCAAGATTACTGAGAACCACACCATCTGTAGTTTCATCGAGTGAAAGGCCCACTCGCTGAGCATCAATAACTCTAAGGTTTATGGATTTGTCGCGAGCTGCACTATGAATCTTCTCGGCATCGGAGACGTTGATTACTAAAGTGTCAAAAAATGAATCCGAAAGTAAGCTATATCCATTTGCGACTAGCGCTTGGGCTAGAGCTTTAGTTTGATTATTAACTCGCGTAGCAATAATTGCTAATCCTTCTGGTCCATGCCACATCGAATAAAAGGCGCTCATCACTGCAAGCAATACTTGTGCTGTGCAGATATTGCTCGTTGCCTTATCGCGCCTGATATGTTGCTCTCGAGTTTGCAACGCTAAACGAAAACCAGCATTTCCTGCATCATCCACACTTTGACCAATCAAACGGCCTGGCATAGATCTCTCTAATCCCATTCTGACGGAGAGAAAACCCGCGTGTGGTCCACCAAACCCCATGGGAACTCCAAAACGTTGCGCAGACCCCACTGCGATATCGGCACCCCACTCCCCTGGTGGTTTGAGAATGGTTAAAGACAATAAATCACTTGCAGCGATAAGCAAACCATCGCGCTCGTGCACCCGATTAGCCAGTTGCTGATAATTGTCCACTACCCCATCAGTACGTGGGTACTGCACTAAAACACCGAAAATATCCACCTCTGGCGGGAGGGCATCATTCATTGCGTCGAAAAGTTCTACCGTGATCCCCAAGGGTTTTGCACGAGTTTGGACAACGGCAATAGTCTGGGGATGCACATGCTTATCAATCAAAAATTTTGCGCTATCGGTGCCTTTACATACTCGACGAGCCAACGTCATTGCTTCTGCAGCGGCTGTTGCTTCATCCAGCATCGATGCGTTTGCGATAGGTAGCGCGGTTAAATCGCAAATCAAGGTTTGGAATGCAAACAAAGCCTCTAAACGTCCTTGTGAAATCTCAGGCTGATATGGCGTGTACGCCGTGTACCAGGCAGGATTTTCCAAAACATTGCGAAGGATGACCGGTGGCGTAATTGTTCCGTAGTAGCCACAGCCGATAACTGAGGTGAAGTTACTATTCTTGTTTGCAAGCAACCGCAATTCCGAGATAACTTCTGGTTCAGTTGCGGGCGCAGGTAACAGTTTTTGCAGCTTTTCCGTCATGGAAATCGACGCTGGAACAACATCCGCGATAAAAGTTTGCATTGAGGAATACCCCAAAGCCGTCAGCATTTCTAATTCTTGTTCTTGATTAGGGCCGATGTGGCGACGCTCAAAAGCGTCGTAATGTAATGCCATCTGGCCCTGCTCCCCTCGACTCACAGATGAATCTGCTCAGGGAAGCAGGATATTGCGGATTAAGCCCCTTTGCGCTTCCTACGTTCTGCGAGTTCATCACTGTCAACATTGTCATAGCCGACAACAGTTTTACCGTTTACCTCGCCCTGCAAGGTGGCTAAGGAGCCTTCAACTTCGCTCCACACTTTGCCAACGGCGATTCCGAAAACTCCTTGGCCGCCCGCAAGTAAATCAATAATTTGATCTGGACTGATGCATTCGTAAATCGAAGCTCCATCGCTCATCAAGGTGATAGCTTCCAATTCCTTGACTCCACGTTCACGAAGGTGATTGACCGCGGTACGAATATTCTGCAATGACACTCCCGCATCCAAAAGTCTCTTCACAATTTTTAAAACCAAGATGTCGCGAAACCCGTAAAGTCTTGATGAACCAGAACCCATAGCTACGCGAACGCTAGGTTCAACTAATCCTGTTCGTGCCCAGTAATCTAATTGACGATATGAAATGCCAGCTGCAGAACATGCCGTTGCGCCACGATAACCGATTTCGTCGGTTGGGCTTAGATCGTCCATGCGGGGAACTCATTTCTAACGGGGAATGCGATAAGGATAGAAGCAGTATCTGCCTCCGGCAATGACCGACACGACTCCAAACCTCAAGTAGAGGTTAACGGTTTCTTCGCCTACCTCGGAGCGCATAGAGGTAGAAAACGCAGAATATGAGGAGTCCAGCACAGACCGAGAACTTGCCCACAACCCATGCAGTCGGGCTCACGACCAGTAAAACGATGCCCAGAAAAGAAATACCGGCCATCGCAGAAGCGCACTGACGCAAACCTCGCTCCCCTCCAAAAGAGGCGATGAGAGGCGCCAGGACTGCGATCACAAGGAGAGCGAGAGCAAGGCACCGCAATAACCAGATGAACTCCTTAGAAAGAGTGAGCTCATCCACACCGATAAATGTTGCCACCGAATCTGGTTTAACCAGGATGGCAACAGCGCTAAGAAAGCAGATTGTTGCGCCAATACGCAAAATCATCGCCACCCGATGAATCAACATTGGATGAAGGTAACTCCTCCCGTGTGTCCGCGTCTATAGCTCCCGAACGCGGGAAAGGGTCTTAACTGAGAAAATCTTCTGGGTTAATCTGATCCAAAAATTCCTTAAACTTCTCAACCTCTTCATTTGCAACCGTAGGGCCCGGTTCGGGTATATCTATCCCGGCTTCGTCCATCAATTCTTGCGTCGTCCAAATAGCTGTATCTGTGCGCAGGGCTAAGGCAATCGCATCCGAAGGTCGGGCTGAGATTTCAATTTTTCGGCCCTCCTCATTATGGATGATCAGGTTGGCATAGAAGATGCCTTCTTCCACCTTCGTTATATGAACAGCGCTCAAAATTCCACCTAGGCCATCAAGGAGATCCTTCATCAAATCATGAGTAAGCGGCCTCGGAGGTTCAACTCCTTGCTGAGCAAATGCAATAGCTGTCGCTTCAACCGCCCCTACCCAAATTGGTAGAAATTGCGTGCCATCAATGTGCTTTAATAAAACGATGGGTTGATTCGACGGCATCTCAACGCGAACCCCGACCACTTCAAGGGCGATCATGTTTTAACGAAGACGATGCAATCCCCCGCGAACGAGAGATGCATGCAACCGAATTGATAGTGAGGCAATTTCGCGTTGAACTTCTTCGGCGCGGGCTTTAGCTTCTGTGCTTTTCTGTCTTATTAAAGGTGTTATCACTTGTTCAATCAATCCAATTTCGCGATCTGCTGCCGATTTAAAAGATCGTAGGTGTCTAGGTTCGATTCCGAATCCTGCCATCTCAGCAACAGCCTTAGCGATCGCTAATGCATCGCCGTCATAGTGCTTGCCACGAGGTGCGATTAACCCATAAGACTCAAGTTCTACTAATTGAGAATCAGTTACTCCGCTAGAGGCCAGCAACTCTTCACGAGATAAACGCATCTCACTGCTTTGACCAAAACTAGAGGGAGCTAATTCTCCATCAATAGTTGCTAGACGAGGTGTTGGCGCAGTACTGGCACTTTGGGCTGGTTGGAGCCCTCTATCGAGTGCATCAAGGTTTTCCTTGATGACGCGCAAAGGTAAATATTGATCCCTTTGCGCTAATAGGACGTAACGTAATCTTTCTAAATCCGTGTTTGTGAATTTGCGATATCCCGAGGGTGTGCGTTGAGGTTCAATCAATCCTTCAGATTCAAGGAAGCGAATCTTAGAAATAGTTATGTCGGGGAAATCTGATCGCAATTTGCTTAACACTTCGCCAATACTCAAATACGCGCGCGCCGGAACAGCCATCATTTTCCCCCAAAATAGAGCATGTGGAATTTACCAATTTGAATTTCGTCTCCTGTTGTTAAAGGAGAATGTGTTACAGAAAGATTATTGACATATGTACCATTCAAACTTCCAGCATCATCTAAAAAATAAACACCTTCAACCAAAGAGATTCTTGCATGTTGGCGAGATACGGTGACATCGTCAAGGAAAACATCACTGTCGTTTGAACGACCAATCGATCCTCCGTTGGCGATTAAGAAGCGCGAACCTTTGCCAGAACCGCGATGCACAATGAGCATTGCGGTTTTCGGAGCAAGAGCATCCAACGTTTTCTTATCATCATCAGAGAGGAGTTCTAGGTTTTTCGACAAACGCAGTTGCGGGGAATTCTCAACTACCTGGCGAAGACCTAGGTGGAGTGTGGAGGTGAGGTCTCGTTCTGGTTGTGCAGTAGCCACGAAATCTCCCTCCTCAACATCAGGTTAAGGGTGACACTAGAGATTTAACGAGACAAGGTCAAGCGGTGATTTGTGCGTATTCCTGTGCTGAAAGTAGGCCAATTTGGTCACCTGTTAGCTCAATTTCAACCAACCAACCTTCACCGTAAGGATCGGAATTCACCTTTTCCGGAGCTGCGGTCAGCGCTGTATTTACGGCAAGAACTGCTCCTGTTACTGGCGAATAAATTTCGGAAACGCTCTTGGTTGATTCAACTTCTCCGCAAACTTGCCCTGCAGAAACTTTGTCTCCAATATTTGGTAGTTGTACGTACACGATGTCTCCTAGTGCACTTTGCGCGAAATCTGTAATGCCCATCCGAACTCTGTTCGTGGACGAAATCGCTTCAACCCATTCGTGTTCCTTCGTGTAACGCAACAACTCAGGAATATTCGACACAGTAATCGCTCCAATTCTTCATTTCCAGCCCACGTGGTTCACAGTATGTATCCATACTGCCAGTTTCCAACCAGGCAAAGATAGCCCTACTTGGCCACTCTCCCTTGTTTCCACGCTATAGCGCAATATTGAATCCCCGTAACTAGGTAGAGACCCACTCCCCACAACGCAAAGCTCCAGCCAATCACAAAACTCATAGAACCCAGAATCGAATGATGAGTAGCCAACAATAAAAATGGAAAAGCGTAAAGAAGATTGAAGGTTGCAGCCTTGCCTTCATATGTAACAGTCAAAAGTGGAAGCTTTCGTCTCTTAAGATCGATACTAACCAGAGCCAACACAATGTCTCGACCGATAAGTAGAAGAACAAACCAGATTGATAGCGCATCTCGCAGATACAAAGCAATCAATACAGCCACAATGTAAGCACGATCTATGGATGGATCTGCGATTTCGCCAAATCTGGACGTTTGATTCCAGGCTCTGGCGATTTTGCCGTCAAAGTAATCACTTGCACCACCTAGAGCCAACACAAAAACTGCCCATGCATCAGCATGCCAATGCAGGCTCACATAGAGAAAAATCGGTATTCCCAAGGCCCTTAAAAATGTCAGGCCATTGGGAACCGTCAATACCCGAGACAAAGCTATTCGCGCTCTCGAACTCGAACCGCCACTTGGACGGGAGTACCGGGAAAACCAAACTCTTCACGCAAGCGTCGTTCTATAAACCGGCGGTAAGAGGCTTCTAAAAAGCCAGTCGTGAATATTACGAACCTCGGTGGAGAAATACCAGCTTGGGTCGCGTACATAATTTTGGGTTGCTTGCCACCTCTCACCGGCGGAGGCGTAGCGGCAATGAGAGTTCCCAGGAAAGAATTAAGTCGGCTTGTCGGAACTCTACGTTCCCAACTGCCCAGCGCGGTTCGCAAAGCTGGTGCAAGGCGATCTCGGTGCCAGCCAGTTTTCGCCGCCAAGTTCACTCTCTGTGCCCACTCCACTTGATCAAGATGACGTTCAATTTCTCGATCTAAGTAATTTGCTCGGTCTTCATCCATGAGATCCCACTTATTCATCACGATAACCATTGCTTTGCCAGCATCTTCAACCATCGTAATGATGCGTAAATCTTGTTCTGAAATCGGAACGGATGCATCTAGAACTACAACTGCCACTTCACAACGTTCGAGCGCTATCTGTGTTCGCAACGTTGCATAATAATCCGTGCCACTTTGTTGATTCGCACGCCGACGTATTCCAGCTGTGTCGACAAATCTCCAGATCGACCCACCAATTTCAATAAGTTCATCAACAGGATCGCGTGTTGTGCCCGGAACATCATCGACCAACGATCGATTCTGCCCCGCAAGAATGTTCAATAAACTTGATTTGCCAACATTTGGACGACCTATCAACGCTACACGTCGATAACCATCTTGTACTTGCGCTCCACCCACTTCAGGTAAAACGTTGGTGATCAGATCAAGTAAATCACCACTGCCACGACCGTGAAGTGCCGATACGAAATGCGGCTCCCCTAATCCAAGATTCCAGAGAGCGTGTGCTTCTGTTTCATCAGTAGGTCCATCCACCTTATTTGCAATCAAGATGATTGGTTTCTTCATTTTGCGTAACTCTTGCACTAAAACATCATCTTCATCTAAGGCGCCAACTTGTGAATCTACAACGAATAATAAAACGTCCGCCTCTTGCATCGCGAGCTCGGCGCTTAAACTTACTCCGATAGAAATTCCGTCAGGTTTAGATTCCCAACCACCCGTATCCATCACCATAAAATCTCGGCCGTTCCACGTGCATTCATATGTCACGCGATCACGAGTAACCCCAGGTGTATCTTCGACTATTGCTTCACGGCGCCCTAGGAAACGATTGATTAACGTTGATTTACCAACATTCGGCCGGCCCAACATTGCAACAATGGGAAGTCCCAAAAGACGACGTTCGCGCAATAATTCCCAAATTCTCTCTGCTGTTTCTTCTAGATTTAATGATGTTGAATCAATTTCAATGGCATCAGTTGCCATGGCTAAAGGTGAGGTTGTTCTGGTGGAATCAGTATGGTCGCGTTGCGCAAGTGATTGTGAAACTTTTTCCACCTCAGAAGGGTTCTCGTTTAGAACTAATTCAGCATCACGACGGAGAGCGCGTGTTTCTAAATCTGCAGTGAGAAAAACTTTCAATGCGGCATCTGGTGCAACTACGGTTCCGATATCGCGTCCTTCTACAACGATCCCGCGTTGGGCTTGTGCGATAATTTTCCTTTGCAGAATAAGTAGAACATCTCGTACTTGTGGCATGGCACTAATATTGCTCACTCGGTCTGTTACTTCGGCGCTGCGAATGTACGCCGTAATGTCTACATCGCCGGCAAACAATTGTGGATTGGCAGGATCGCCAGTGAACTTTAAAGGTGAGTCAGCAAGCGCGCTAAGAATTTGTTCAGGGGTTGTCGCCTTCTTCTTAATTGCTAGCCAAGCAACGCCTCTATACAAAGCGCCGGTGTCAAGATAATTCCAATTAGCGCGTAGTGCAAGTGCTTTTGATGTACTCGATTTACCTGCACCGCTTGGTCCGTCGATTGCTACAACGATACCCATAGAACAAAGTCTACCCGTCTATGCGTTGATTACTTACGCACCTCATGAACACTCCACCCTCTGGAAGATAAATGTGAAGCAAGGATCGATGCATCATTGTGTGAAAGTGCGAGTGTTATAAGCCCAGTAAATTGACCGGGTGAATGTTCTATTGATAAATCTTCAATATTGACCTTGGCTTCGGCGCATTCGTGGAAAAGAGCCGCAAGTTGGCCGGGCTTATCTTCGATAACAATGGGCAGAAAATGGTAACTACGAACAACTCCCCCATGCTTTCCGGGTATTGCTTGGCGCCCCTTATTTCCGCCTTCGATGAATTTTTGCACTTCCTGCTTTTCATCAATCGTCGCAATTAATCCAGTGATGTGATCGTTGAGTTCCAACAAAAGCGGGAGGATATAGGTTTTGTTATCAGAAATTATTTCACTCCACATGAGGGCATCTGATCCAGCAATCCGGGTGGTGTCACGTAATCCTTGACCTGCAAGCGCCAGAAATTCGGGCTTGGCGCCTTGAAGCAGGTGCGCGACCAGCGAGGCTCCAATTTGGGGAAGATGGGAGACAAGGGCTACGGCCTGATCGTGAGCTTGAGCATCCATGAGAAAAGCTTGACCACCCACAGTTGCGATAAGCCAGAGCACCTCCTCTATGACATCTTCGGCAGTTGCTGGGGTGGGTGTGTAAATCCAAGGACGGCCTTGAAAAAGATCGGCTCGCGCGGATTCAGGACCACCAATTTCCCTGCCAGCCATCGGGTGAGTACCGCAAAAACGTTGCGATAGGCCAGCCACTGTTGCAACTAAAAGGTTGGATTTAGTCTTAGTGCTTGCTATATCTATAAACGTCGACTTTGGGTTTAGTTGATATTCATTATCAATGACCTGCTCGAGAGAGGAGGTCGGAATTGCAAAAATTGTGAGTTCAGCTTTGCCAGGTGGTGCTATTCCCACCAATTTTTGAGCTAACGCAGCACGTGGAGCGTCAATATCCGCCATTTCAACGCCGTGATTATGCCCAGCAAGGGCTAAACCAATGGAGGTTCCGACGAGTCCTGATCCAACGATGCGGACCTTCTTCATTGAGCGAGATCTTTACGCAAAGCAGTCGCGCCTCTGAGATATACGTGCGTAATTTCGCTCGCCAATCGATCGCTTTCACAGTGCAACATCACGCGAATCACCCGAGGGAGGGCGCCTGGTACGTCGATTTCAGATGCACAGAGCAACGGAACTGCTCCAAATCCGATCTCCCTTGCAGCAGCTGCCGGAAAATCTGCGGTCAAATCGGGAGTGGCTGTGAGGATGACAGATATAACGTGGAGAGTTGTAAGTGCATTCGCTTTCAACATGGCCGGCAATAACTCCATAACGCCAGAAGCGATTGCCTCGGCCGAATTGGCATCAACTTGAATAGCGCCTCTAATCGCCCTTGTGCTCATGGGATAAGGGTACTCCCCCTGGTTGCGAAGAGGTCGAAGACTTTCATGTCTTAGACGTAAATACTTTTACCGATATAGCGTTATATGTATTTACACATATGCCCATACTTGCCCTTTGAGCGTGGATCAGCCGAATGATTCATAATATCGATAAATAGATATTATAGGTGACAGATAGGCGTACTTGCTGGGTAATAATATCGACAAATCTATATTTATCATGCACCCCACTAGAGATATAGCAATTTATCGATAATACAGTGCTACGGCAAAAATCGATTTAGTGTTAAAGACTTAAAACCTTACGTAGATTAATTAGTTCTACCTCATTGAGGTCTCGCCACCGGCCTTCTAAAATATCACCAAGGACAATGGGGCCAAATCGAGTTCTGACCAGACGAACAACCTCTACCCCCACTGCTTCCATGAGGCGACGGATGATGTGGTAGCGGCCCTCGTGAATCGTTACTTCGATCCATGTTGGCGACAAGGATTTGAAATTTAAAACTCGTCCTAACCCATCCTCTAGCTCGACCCCTTTCATAAGGGTTGATTCCACTCCCCTTGGGAGCGCTCCTACAAATTCGATGAGATAGGTTTTCTCTAACCCGTAAGAAGGGTGGGTTGCCCGAAAAGTCATTTCCCCATCATTTGTTAGCAAAATAAGGCCCTCGCTCTCCTTATCTAAACGCCCGACATGGAAAAGGCGCTCTTTTGCGAAGGGAAATAAAGTCAGATAATGAAGGGCGTCCTTCTGGGTCATACATGGTAGACACAACGCCTCTTGGCTTATGAAGTGCAAGATAAGTCTTAATCAAACTAGCAGTAATTGTCTCACCATCAACCATCACTTGATTGATGGCAGGATCAATCTTGCTGCCCATCTCTCGTACGATAATTCCATCGACGCTCACTCGCCCATCACCAATGAGTTCATCAGCGCCACGACGGCTGGTGATCCCAGCATCTGCGATGAGTTTATTGAGCCGAATTGAGGCCATGACAATTTCCATTCCAACCAGGGGAAAAACTGCTTATGGCCAGAGTCTAACGCTCAAAGCCCGAACTAGTTAATCGGTCAAAGAGTCCAGAACTTCATCCAAACGGTCTAAATCAGGCAGATACGGCGCTAAAGCTGGAAGATCTGACAAGGTATTAAGGCTCAAACGCTCTAAGAAAAAGCTCGTTGTGGCATACAAAATAGCCCCGGTTTCATGTTCCAGGCCGGCTTCTTCCACGAGTCCACGCGTGACAAGAGTTTTCATTACCGCTTCTACATTCACCCCGCGAATAGCCGATACCCGAGCTCGTGAAACTGGTTGACGATAAGCAATGACTGCAAGAGTTTCCAGGGCCGCCTGGGTTAATCGCGATTGTTGACCATCAAGAACAAAACTTTCCACAGCGCTGGAATACTCTGGTCGGCTGTAAAAACGCCATCCGCCCATGATCGCCTTGAGCTCGAAACCACGATCGCCGTAACTTTCACACAGGTCTGATAACGCTTGCGTGATCTCTTCGACAGGCTTTCCTAAAACATGGGCAAGGGTCATCTCCGTGACTGGTTCATCAACAACCATCAAGATGGCCTCTATCGAACGTTGAAGTTCAGGGTTAGACATTTGTAGGCTCCTCTGTTTCGTCCTGCTCTAATACCACGGGAATATCAAATTCATCACCGGCTGAGATTTCACCGGAAGCCGACCCAGTCCAACGTATCTGAAGCTCTCCCAGAGCGACCACTTGATCAAAACGCAAAGCTCCCTGGCGATACAGGTCCAGAAGAGCTAAAAATCGGGCAACTACAACAAGTGTGGTCTCTGCATCGGCCACCAAGGTTCTAAAATTCATTGATGTGTGTTTACGCAAAGTCTCAACCACCCATCGAGACTCTTCGGCGACGCTCACCAAAGGTAGGTGGAGATGTTCGATGGAAACCAACGGCGGGGTTTTAGGCGTTAAAACCCGTTCAGCTATAGCCGCAAAACGCTGGGCCCCAACCCCAATGAGAACTTCAGGCAGGAGCGCGGCCAGTGACGGGTCTAAAGCCACAACACGAGCGAAACTCTTATCAGCAATGGCGATACGTTCCTGGAAAGTAGATGCAATCTCTTTGAACGCCCTATATTGAAGGAGTCTGGCGAAGAGCAAGTCCCGAGCCTCTAATAATGCCAAATCACTTTCATCCTCGATCTCGCCACTAGGCAATAAACGAGCAGCTTTAAGATCAAGCAAGGTAGCCGCAACGACTAAGAACTCAGTGGCTTGATCCAATTTCCAGCCTTCACCAGATTCTTCCAAGGCGCGAATGAAGGCGATAAATTCGTCTGTCACCGTGCTCAATGCAACTTCGGTGATATCCATTCTGTGACGGGAAATAAGCTGTAAAAGCAGGTCAAAAGGACCATCGAAATTATCTAGATGAACAGCGAAAGCGCTCCCATTACTAGCATTCACATCGTGGGCGCTTGTTTCCATCAGCGAACCGTACTTCACATTTGCCCTTTACGCGCACTTGCTCTTCTCCAGTGTCGGTGCGTAGAGTCCGCCCATAAGGCGGCAGAGAGGTTTAACGTTAGATGGCTAAATCGACAATTGAGGACGATGTTGCGACTACTGCAACTCTCCTTAAAAGGGCACCCAAAAATTGGCCAATCCCTGCACCGTTAACAGAACATGGGCCCGCTCGAATAATCCCCATCGTTAATCAAAAAGGTGGTGTTGGTAAAACTACGACCACAATTAATCTAGGTGCATCACTTGCCGAACTGGGACGCCGGGTACTTCTCGTTGATTTTGATCCACAAGGCGCACTCTCTGTGGGGTTAGGTGTAAATGCACACGAGCTGCGTTTAGAAGAAACCGTTTATCAGGTTTTGATGGATCCGCAGTCTGACATCGAAAAAATCATCCTTAAAACTTCCGTACCTGGAATGGATCTCTTGCCAGCGAATAAGGAGCTTGCTACAGCAGAAGTTACCTTGGTCAACGAAATGGGGCGTGAAAATTTCCTCAAGCGCACTTTAGAGAGCGTTCGTGATTATTACGATGTCATTTTGATTGATTGCCAACCAACTTTAGGTTTGCTCACACTTAACGCCCTCACGGCCGCAGATGGCGTGATAGTCCCACTGCAATGCGAGTTCTTTGCGTTGCGTGGTTTCGCGCAATTGCAAGAAAACTTAGAAAAGGTTCGCGCCAATCTCAATCCCTCTTTGAAACTTATCGGAATCTTGGCAACAATGTACGACAAAAAAACTTTGCACAGTAGAGAAGTTCTTGAGCGCATTCTGGAAGCTTTTCCGGATAGCGTTTTCGAAACAGTCATCGCCCAGACCGTGCGTTTCCCAGAAACCACTGTCGCAGGAGAACCAATAACAACGTATGCGGGAAGTTCAGGTGGCGCTGCTTCGTATCGTCGCTTAGCCCGCGAATTAATCGCTATCGGAGGATCACTATGAGTCGTAGAGCTAGTTTGCCAGGAGCAGATGAATTGTTCCGATCCACAACCCCCGCGTTGAGCGCAGTACGGGATGCATTGCCAGATTCGTCTTCCGTAGCACCGCAATCTGCAACAACACAAAGTGCAACGGCGCCCGTTATTAGATCTCAGAAAAAGGGTGTGCGTACAACGTCTCGACGTCGTGTTGCCAATGTAGATAGATCACCATCTGGTCGCGAACGACACGAAGAAAAAATCACGGTTTATCTTTCACCTGAGGAACTCTTTGATCTAGATCAGGCTCGACTTTTACTTCGTGGAGATTTAGGACTTGCAGCCGATCGCGGTCGTATTGTTCGCGAATCAATTGCTGTGATTATCGCTGACTTAGAAGCCAAAGGCGATCAAAGTATTCTCGCTCGCCGCTTAAGAGGTTTATAAGAGTTACCCGTGCGCCCTCGGGTGTGCAAGCGAGTATGTTTCACGGATTTTATCTATCGTGACAAGCGTATAGATTTGCGTGGTAGTCACAGATGCGTGACCGAGCAATTCCTGAACAACTCGTATGTCTGCTCCCCCATCCAGTAAATGAGTCGCATAAGAATGTCTAAAAACATGGGGAGATACTGCATCCTCCAATCCAACCGTTTTCGCAACATCAATAACAAACTGCCATGCCGATTGCCGACTTAACCTGGTTCCCTTTTGATTAAGAAAAAGAGCGCTACTCCCCTTTTTCGATTTCTCGCTTAATAGCGGTCGGAGCCTTACGAGATATTCAGAAAGCGCATGAGAGGCAAAACTTCCCAATGGTACATAGCGTTCCTTTGAGCCCTTGCCCATGAGCTTTACTGTTTCAACCGTTACGCCCTCTGCATTCAATTGCGAAACATCGGATACATCCAAATTCACAATCTCACTCACTCGAGCACCTGTCCCATAAAGAAGCTCTATGAGTGCATTGTGTCGAAGAGCAAGAACATCTGTAGAAGATTGCGTTGCAACAATTAACGTTGATATTTGCCCAATCGTTAGCGCTTTAGGCAATTTCCTAGGAATCTTCGAACTTGGCAAATCTACGGTTGGATCAACACAAATATTGTCTTTAGCTAGATATCGAAAAAATGATCGCACTGTTGATAAGAACCGTTGTATCGACGCCTCTGATAGTGAGCGATTTCGTAAATGCACTGCGTACGCCAGTATGAATTGGGAATCAATAGTCGATAAATCCATCTGTCTTTCTTCACAGTAGGAAAGAAAGGAAATCAAATCGCGCTCATAAGCCTTCGTCGTGTTCAAGGAAAGGCCTCGCTCTACACGCAAGTGATCGAGGAAATTGCGCACTGCAGAAGCTAAATCCATACCTTCAACTGTACTTGCTTACGCCGTCAAGACCGCGCAATCGTAATTATGGCTCTGTGCAACAGCGTAGTAATACACCTTACCTTCATGCACATTGAGACCCAGAGCCAAACCTTTATCTTTTGACACCGCTGAACGCCAACCATCGCGGGCAATAGCTAAGGCAAAAGGAAGGGTGGCATTTGTTAACGCATAAGTCGAGGTGACAGGGACTGCTCCAGGCATATTCGCGACACAGTAAAAAATACTTTCATGTATTTTGAAAGTAGGTTCAGCATGCGTGGTTGCTTTTGAATCCGCAAAGCACCCACCTTGGTCAATGGCAATATCTACCAAAACTGATCCCGGTTTCATTTTCCGTACTTGTTCATTGCTTACGAGTTTTGGTGCCTTTGCGCCATGAACCAACACTGCTCCCACAACCAAATCGGCTTTTGCAATTTCTTGATCAATTGCGTGATGAGATGCGGCCAAAGTTTTGATGGCTCCACGATAAAGAGAATCGATGTATTGCAATCGAGGGATGCTTCTATCAATAACAGTTACATCAGCTCCAAGTCCCAGCGCCATCACAGCAGAATTCAAGCCTGCAACTCCTCCACCTAGTACAACCACTTTTCCAGGAGCTACGCCAGGGACGCCACCAAGGAGAACTCCTCGTCCGCCATGTGGCTTTTGCAAAGCAGATGCTCCCACTTGAGTTGCCATCCTTCCGGCTACTTCACTCATCGGCGCAAGCAATGGTAATTGACCATTAATCTCCACAGTTTCGTAAGCAATCGCTGTTGTACCACTGGCAATCAAAGCATCAGTACATTCCTTAGAAGCAGCTAAATGTAAATAGGTGAAAAGCACTTGTCCTTTTCTCATGCGCGGATATTCCGCTGCAATTGGTTCTTTAACTTTCAAAATCAAATCAGATTTTGCCCACACATCTGCAACCGAATCAACAATCTGCGCCCCTTGAGCGATGTAATCACCATCTGTAATCGCCGAGCCAAGTCCTGCCCCTTTCTCAATGAGAACAGAGTGCCCTTCGCGAATAAACTCGCTGACACCCTCTGGCGTTATCGCAACTCTAGACTCTTGACTCTTAATCTCTTTTGGAACGCCTACTATCATTTTTACCCCTAAAACTCATCGTTGAGTTCTCTAACAGTACTGGAAATGATTGACGCTATTTACTTCTTAGCCTTGAGGGCTGCCGCTACTAATCCTGCAAATAAAGGATGAGGGCGTGTAGGGCGTGAACGAAACTCAGGATGCGCTTGCGTGCCAACATAAAAAGGATGCATTTTTGCATCTAACTCTACAAATTCCACTAAGTCGCGTTTTTTGAATAATCCGGAAAAGACTAAACCAGCTTTGGAAAGTTGATCTCTATAAAGATTGTTTACTTCATATCTATGACGATGTCTTTCAGAAATTTCTACCGCACCATAAAGATTCGCAACAATAGAACCAGGTAACAATGAAGCGAGGAACGATCCCAATCTCATAGTTCCACCCATATCTGCACTACCTGCGACAATGTCGACTTGATCCACCATAGTTGCGATTACGGGAGTACCGCTCTCAGGCGAAAATTCAGCTGAATTGGCATCTGCGATACCAGCCATGTTTCGTGCTGCCTCTATAACCATGCATTGCAAACCCAAACACAATCCAAGAGCAGGAAGTTTTGTTTCACGGGCAAACCTAAGTGCCCCAATTTTGCCTTCAATTCCTCTTACACCGAAACCTCCAGGCACACAGATTGCGTCAACATCATTCAAATGCTTTTTAGCTCCTTCTGGAGTTTCACATTCATCACTGGCGATCCATTTGATATCAACTCTCGTATTATTGGCAAAACCACCAGCCCGCAATGCTTCGGTTACCGACAAATATGCATCAGGCAGATCAACATACTTTCCAACTAAGCCCACTGTTACGCGATTAGCTGGACTGTGAACTTTCTCCAAGAGGGAATCCCATTCCGCCCAATCAACATCTTTAAATGGCATACCTAGTCGCCGAACGACGTACGCATCCAACCCTTCAGCAAATAGTACTTTCGGGATGTCATAAATAGAAGGGGCATCTACTGCAGCAACAACTGCTTCTAAATCGACGTCGCACATCAAAGAAATTTTCTTCTTTACGGATGCGGGAATTTCTCGGTCTGAACGAATAACAATTGCATCTGGGGCAATACCAATGCTGCGAAGCGCCTGCACGCTGTGCTGCGTGGGTTTAGTTTTCAATTCTCCAGAAGGACCAATATAGGGTACGAGTGAAACATGTAAGTAGAAAACATTTTCTCTTCCCACTTCTTGACGTATCTGGCGTGCAGCTTCCAAGAAAGGTTGCGAGTCGATATCACCAACCGTTCCGCCAACCTCGGTAATAACAATATCTATATCTGATGACGCCATCGCTCTGATACGTTCTTTAATTTCGTTAGTGATATGTGGGATAACTTGAACTGTCTCACCCAAATACTCACCTTTGCGTTCCCTTGCAATTACTCGTGAATACACCTGCCCGGTCGTAACATTTGCAGACCCGTGCAGATTCGTATCCAAAAATCGTTCATAGTGTCCAATATCTAAATCAGTTTCAGCGCCATCTTCTGTAACAAATACTTCTCCATGTTGAAAAGGATTCATCGTTCCTGGATCAACGTTGAGATAGGGATCGAGTTTTTGCATCGTGACGCGCAATCCTCTGGAGCGCAATAAACGCCCTAAACTTGAAGCAGTGAGGCCTTTTCCTAGACTTGACGCGACGCCTCCGGTTACGAATAAATGCTTAGTCACATGTGCCTGGCCCATGGAAGACCAACCTATCATTAAATTTGCTGAGCGCCCTCATTCTCGCATGGCGAGAAGTTCGGTGGCGTGCTCTTGGGCGCTTCGCGAATCTTCATGGCCTGCCAGCATCCGTGCAATCTCCTCTACTCGTTCATTGTCGCGGACCTCGATAACATCGCTCTGTGTCACTGAACCATCGCTAGATTTCTTTACAACAAAATGTGAATCGGCCCAAGCTGCTACCTGCGGTAAATGCGTAATCGCTATCACTTGTGCATGCTTTGAGAGATTAAAAAGGCGTCGACCAACTTCAATCGCCGCCTTGCCACCAACGCCAGCATCGACTTCATCAAATATGTACGTGCCAACAGGGGCTGATTTCGCCAAAACAACTTCAAGTGCGAGCATGATTCGAGAAAGTTCGCCGCCGCTTGCACCCTTAGATACAGCGACCAGAGGACCATCTTTTTGCGCTTGTAGAAGCATTGCAACTTCGTCACATCCATTGAGAGTAAATACGTTTTCCGAAAGTTGCGACGTGTAATCAGGTGATGTTACTTCGCAGATGAAATTCGTGTGAGGCATGGATAACGAATGGATTTCTTCGCTTACGGAGATCGAGAGATCTTGAGCAATCTTGTGACGAGAGGCGCTCAATTTCTTAGCACGCTCTAGCAGGCTCTTCTTCAAAACAATCAGTTCAGCCTCCAGCGCGACCAATCGCTCGTCCCCTCCTGTCAAATCTTCAAGTGTTTCCTGCATTGCGGTATGACGTTCAATCAAATCTTTCAAAGAATCATCGCTGACCGGAACATCTGCAAACTTCTTATTGAACGACGTCAACTCCGCTTTCCTAGATTGCAATGCATCCAATCGATTAGGGTCCGCTTCTAAGCTCAGCAAATAAGAAGACGCTTCCTGGATAAAATCAGAAAGGAGATAGGAAGATTCGGCGATCTTCTCATTCATTTTTTCAATCTCAGCGTCCTTCTGCGCAACACTTTCTAGCAGTTTGCGGGCACCAAAAACCGCAGAGAGAAGCCCTCCATCATCAGAATCAATGAGATTCGAAGCACTTGTGACAGTCAGTCTAAGTTCCTCCACCGAACCCAAACGGTCAATCTCTACATTCACCTGTGACCATTCGTGCAAGGTAGGTTTAATCTTTTCATAGTGCGAAGAAAACTCGAGAAGTTCTGCAATCTCTTTTTCGCGATTATTCGCGTTCTTGCGCATGCCTGAAATACGAACAACCATCTCTGAGTATTGTTCGAAAATTTCGCGATAAGAAACTAAATCACTTGCAAGCTGGCCACCACCAAATCTGTCAAGAATATCCCGTTGCATATGTTGTTTTGTGATGCTCATGCTTGCCGACTGGGCATGGATCTCGATCAATTCTTGACTTATTTCATTCAATACACTGAGCGGAACGCTTACTCCGCCCGCAGTGGCTTTACTTTTACTGTGAACTGTTACTGAACGGGTGAGAATCAATTCGCGATCTTCTACATTTGCTCCCAAATCAACTGCTCGCTGTTCGATCATTGGCGTTATTTGAAAAGTTGCACTGGCTACAAGCCGTTCAGAACCTTGGCGAACAAGGGCGCTATCACTTTTGCCACCCAACACTAAAGAAAGTGCTGTTAATACCATTGTCTTTCCCGCGCCAGTTTCGCCCGTGAGAACTGTAAAACCGTGTTCAAGATCTATGGAAGCGTCATCTATCACGCCAATACCGCGGATGGATATTTCCTTTAGAAAGGAACGCTCACTCACCGCGCCAGCCTTCAATAGGGAGCTTAAATTTCGCAACCAAACGGTCAGAAAATAGCGATGGATTCACATGAGCCAGCTTTATGTTTTTGACATCTTTTGTTATTGATACTCGGTCACTTTTTTGCAATACAAACTTGCGCAAAGAATCACCCAATAAGAGTGCTTCATCCGATTCGATATCAATTACGATTTTGGAATCCGGAGAAACAACCATTGGGCGCGAGAACAAGGCATGAGCCGATATCGGCAACAAAACTAACGCTTCTACTTCGGGCCATACAACCGGTCCTCCGGCCGAGAAAGCGTAAGCAGTAGAACCAGTTGGAGTTGCACAAATAACTCCATCGCAACCCCATCTAGATAAAGGTCGTGCATCTATTTGTAAAAATAATTGCACCATTGCGGAGGAATTTCTCTCAATTGTCACTTCATTGAGCGCCCAACCTTGGGTGACTACTTTTTCGTTACGCTCTACCTCGTAAGACAAAAGCATTCGATTTTCTTTTGTATATTTCTTTGCAATTATTGCCGTTGCAATTTCTGCCGTAGATGGTTTATCCACTTCTGCAAGGAAACCAACATGACCCAAGTTGATTCCCAGCAAAGGAATTTCCCAGTCGCGAACTAATTCAGCTCCTCGCAACATGGTTCCGTCGCCACCCAATACGACAGCTATTTCGGCATCGGCGCTTGATTCCAAAGATAGATCACGTGAGCCCGCAATTGCTGATTCTTTGGGTGCATAGAAAACGAAACCCGCCGGTTCCAGTAATGCGCATAACTGTTCCGCCACTGCACGAGCGTCAGGTCGGTTCGGATTAATGAGTAAAATTATCGAACGTTGTTTGGTTGCAGTAATTGCACTCATCACTGAGGTCCTATCGCAATTGCGTGATCTAGCATCGCTTCGTCTATTTCTTTCGCGCCACGTCGCAACCAGAGGAAATACTCAACATTGCCAGCAGGGCCAGGTAATGGACTAGCGGCAATTCCTAAGGTACCCAAACCGACGTCATATGCAGATTGGGCAACATCCAATACCGCTGAACGCCGTAATGAGGAATCACGCACAACTCCCCCAGCGCCTAATTTTTCGCGTCCCACTTCAAATTGTGGTTTAACCATGAGAACAAAATCTGCGTTGGATTTGGAAACTGCTGCCAATGCAGGAAGAACAAGAGTGAGCGATATGAAAGAAAGATCGGCCACAACTAAATCAATGGGGTCTCCAACCATTTCCCCAGTGAGGTGTCGGATATTGGTGCGATCCAAAATAATTACTCTCGGATTTTGACGTAATTCCCAAGCGAGTTGACCATAACCAACATCTACAGCAACCACCTGGCCTGCACCTCTGCGCAATAGAACATCAGTAAAACCACCAGTGGATGCGCCAGCGTCAAGACAACGTTTCTCTGTCACGACAATATCTGAAAAAGCATCTAGCGCACCAGCCAATTTATGACCACCGCGTGAGACAAAATCATCTCGCTCGCCTTGCAAAACGATCGATGTTTCAGCATCGACTTGAGTTGCTGGTTTGGAGGCGGGTATCCCAACTACTAGAACTGATCGAGATTCAATAAGGTCTGCTGCATGTTCCCGAGAGCGAGCAAGTCCTCTCCTCACTAACTCAGAATCCAAGCGAGTTTTCATAAGTACGTTCTATAAACCGTCAATGGTCTAAAGAGTTTCTTCCAATTGTGTATGCAATTTATCGAAAGCTACGGTTCTTTCGGAAACGTTCAGAGCATCAATTTCAGTGAGTTGACTCTTGATTCCTTCAACAAAATGCATCTTCTCTTCTTCATTCATCATTTCTTTT
>CAILKF010000033.1 GCA_903834705.1 uncultured Actinomycetes bacterium | reverse complement strand
GCACAGAGATATCGCGAAGCATATTTGCGCTTGACCGGAAACCAGTTCAGCGGATAGTAAAAACAAACCAAAGGAGCAGATGACATGGCGAAGATAGTGGTAGATGTAATGCTCAAGCCTGAAATCCTTGACCCACAAGGTCAAGCTGTGGGTGCCGCGCTACCGCGTCTGGGATTTACTTTCGCACAATCGGTGCGCCAAGGAAAACGTTTCGAGATTGAAGTTGATGGGGACCCAACTCCAGCACAACTTGCTGAGATTTCTAAGGCTGCAGAGACACTTCTCGCAAATCCCGTCATTGAAACATTTGTTGTAAGGGTTGAGAAATAGATGAAAGTTGGAGTTGTAACTTTTCCAGGTTCTCTTGACGATCAAGACGCTGCAAGAGCGGTGCGATTTGCTGGCGCAAAACCAGTTTCACTTTGGCACAGAGATAGTGATTTACATGGGGTTGATGCGGTAATTCTGCCTGGTGGGTTTTCATATGGCGATTACTTGCGATGTGGGGCAATTTCTCGTTTTGCGCCCGTTATGACATCAATTATTGAGCAAGCAAAATCTGGCTTGCCGGTATTGGGTATTTGTAATGGATTCCAAATCTTGTGTGAGTCACATCTATTACCAGGGGCCCTTACTCGCAATCAAGGTTTGCATTTTCTATGTGGGCCTCAAAAGATTCGCATCGAGAATACAACGAGTGCATGGACATCTAATTTTGTACAAGGTCAAGAAATTGTCATCCCACTCAAAAACGGCGAAGGTTCATTCCAATGTGACGACTCAACTTTGGCTCAACTAGAAGGCGAAGGGAGAGTCATTGCTCGCTACTTGGGAGAGAATCCAAACGGATCTCGCAACTTTATTGCCGGCATTACTAATGCAAAAGGAAATGTTGTTGGAATTATGCCCCATCCAGAGCATGCAATCGATTCTCTTACCGGACCAACTACGGACGGCTTAGCGTTTTTTACATCCGTGTTAACTACTTTGGTTGGTAAGTAATGGCACTAGATACAGTTGCAATTGCATCGACAACGCCAGACCAAGTGCAACCTTTTGCCGAGTTGGGGCTTAAAAGTGATGAGTACCAACGTATCCATGAGATTTTAGGTAGACGTCCATCGTCGAGTGAGTTAGCAATGTATTCGGTGATGTGGTCTGAGCATTGTTCATATAAGTCATCGAAAGTGCATCTTCGTCAATTTGGAGAAAAAGCACCAAAAAGTGATGCGCTATTAGTTGGTATCGGTGAAAATGCAGGAGTAGTAGATGTTGGTCAGGGGTATGCGGTTACTTTTAAAATCGAATCCCATAATCACCCGTCATTTATTGAGCCAAATCAAGGCGCAGCAACAGGCATTGGCGGAATCGTTCGCGATATTTTAACGATGGGTGCAAGGCCGATTGCAGTTATGGATCCCCTTCGTTTTGGTCCAGCAGATGCGCCAGATACTCGCCGCGTACTTCCGGGTGTTATTGCCGGCATTGGCGGATACGGAAATTGCTTAGGCCTTCCAAATATCGGTGGCGAAATAGTTTTTGATCAAACCTATGCGGGCAATCCACTTGTTAACGCACTATGCGTTGGAGTAATGCGTCATGAGCAAATTAAATTAGCAAAAGCTTCTGGCCCTGGAAATTTAGTTGTCTTATTCGGTGCGAAAACTGGAGGCGATGGCATCGGTGGAGTTTCGGTATTAGCAAGTGAAACTTTTGGATCAAGCGGACCTGCAAAAAGGCCGAGCGTGCAAGTGGGCGATCCATTTACAGAAAAGGTTCTTATCGAATGCTCGCTAGAAATATTTGCTGAAGATTTAGTTATTGGAATTCAAGATT
This sequence comes from uncultured Actinomycetes bacterium, assembly GCA_903834705.1. Lineage (GTDB taxonomy): Bacteria > Actinomycetota > Actinomycetes > Nanopelagicales > Nanopelagicaceae > QYPT01. Next base: position 3,891 of record CAILKF010000033.1, on the reverse strand, counting down.
TAGGCGGTGCTGGCCTATCTTGCGCGACAAGTGAGTTAGCCTCTGGTGGCTCTGGCGGAATGGAAGTTGAGCTCGATAAAGTTCCGCTTCGCGATCCAAGTTTGTCACCTGAAGAAATATTGATGAGTGAATCTCAAGAACGTATGTGCGCAATTGTTGAGCCGTCAAAGATTGCGCGCTTTTTAGAGATATGTGAAAAGTGGGATGTCACAGTGACAGTAATCGGGAAAGTTACCAATGGTGAGCGCCTCATCATTACCTGGCATGGCGAAGTGATAGTTGATGTTCCACCGCGCACTGTTGCGCACGATGGCCCTGTTTATAACAGGCCAATGACTAAGCCCGCATATCTTGATCAACTCAATGCCAAGACTCTTGATTTACCAATGCCAAAAAATAGTTCCGAAATAAAAGCTGCGATTCTCAAGCTCATGTCGAGTGCAAATATGGCTGATAAATCATGGGTTACATCGCAATACGACAAGTACGTACAAGGAAATACGATTCAATCGCAACCTCAAGATTCAGGAATGGTTCGGATAGATGAGAACTCGAACTTAGGTGTTGCTATCTCCACTGATGCCAATGCGTCGTGGTCATATTTAAACCCTTATGAAGGTGCGAAATTAGCTCTGGCTGAAGCGGCAAGAAATATTGCAACAGCCGGGGCAAAACCTCTTGCAGTAACTAACTGTTTGAACTTTGGTTCACCTGAAGATCCTGAAGTGATGTGGCAATTTGCAGAAACAGTAAGGGGGCTTGCCGATGGCTGTTTAGAAATGGGACTCCCAGTTACTGGGGGAAATGTTTCTTTCTATAACCAAACAGGTGATGTGGCAATTTTGCCTACGCCAATTATTGGCGTCCTTGGTGTTATTCAAGATGTACGAACTCGAACTCCTATGGCATTTGACCGACCAGGGTTGGAACTTTATTTGCTTGGCGAAACTCGAGCCGACTTAGCGGGCAGTCAGTGGGCTTATCTACATGGCGAACGTGGCGGGCAAGCGCCATTAGCGAATTTGAAAAATGAAATGTCTCTCATCGATCTCTTACTTGAAAGCCAAAGTATTTTTGAAGCAGCACATGATTTGAGCCAAGGCGGATTAATTGCAACTCTTACAGAAATGGTTCTAGAACATAGCGTTGGCGCAAGCATCAACCTTGATGGAGATTTAGCTATTGCGCTATTGAGTGAAACTCCGGGCAGAGTTGTAGTTGCAGTGCGTAAAGAAGATGCTCGCGTCCTATCTGACACTGCATTCAAACACAATATTGCAGTAACGAGAATTGGCGAAACAGGTGGTGAGAGCCTCTCGATCAACGATGTAGTTTTGGACTTAACCGAACTGCGCACAACATTTACGCAAACTTTCCCAAAGCTCTTCGGATGAACCATGCCAACGATGGAGTTAGGATGAGCCAGTGACGCGTCGCCCAGATGGATTACTCACTCACGAACTCTTTGCTGGCGAAAAAGGCCCACAAGATGCATGCGGAATTTTTGGCGTATGGGCACCTGGTGAAGAAGTAGCTAAGTTAACTTTCTATGGCCTTTACGCACTTCAACATCGCGGACAAGAATCTGCCGGAATTGCAACAAGTGACGGAGGCAGAATCCTTGTTTATAAGGACATGGGCCTTGTTTCACAGGTCTTTACTGAAAGTGATTTAGCGACTCTTCCGGGAGATTTAGCAATTGGGCACTGCAGATATTCAACAACTGGATCGAGTACGTGGGCAAACGCGCAACCAACACTTCGGCCAACAAAATACGGCACGTTAGCGCTAGCCCACAATGGTAATTTAACAAACACTGGTGACCTCGCAGAGTTATTGCAAAAGCAAACAGCGATGGCTCCTTCGAAAGACTATGGCGGAACAACAGATACTGAATTAATGACGGCGCTTATCGCCGGGGCAGATGAAAAGAACTTTGAAGCAAGTGCAATGGCAATATTGCCGTTACTTGAAGGCGCATTTTCCTTAGTGTTTATGGATGAAAAGACGTTGTACGCCGCGCGCGATCGTCACGGAGTGCGTCCATTAGTTATTGGGAAACTCGAACGCGGTTGGGTTATTGCATCGGAGACTGCCGCGCTAGACATTGTTGGCGCCTCATTTGTGAGAGAAGTTGAGCCAGGTGAATTCATTGCAATTAACGAAGATGGACTACGCACACAACAGTGGGCACAGCCCGAGCCAAAGGGTTGCCTTTTTGAATATGTGTATCTTGCCCGACCAGATACAACAATTGCTGGCCGTGGTATCCACGCAACTCGCGTCGCTGTTGGTGAGCGATTAGCGCACGAGCATCCAGTTGAAGCAGATCTTGTTATCCCTGTTCCAGAATCAGGAACACCCGCAGCAATTGGATATGCAAAAGGTTCTGGCATTCCCTACGGTTCTGGTTTTGTAAAAAATTCGTACGTTGGTCGTACCTTTATTCAACCAAGCCAAACAATTCGCCAATTAGGTATCCGGCTAAAACTCAATCCACTTCGAGAGATCATTGAAGGTAAGCGGATTGTTGTCGTTGATGATTCGATAGTTCGTGGAAACACGCAACGCGCAATCGTTCGCATGTTGCGCGAAGCTGGAGCCACAGAAATTCATGTGCGCATTTCAAGTCCACCAGTTAAATGGCCATGTTTCTACGGTATTGATTTCGCATCACGCGCCGAACTCATTGCAAGCGGCTTGGCAATTGAGGAAATTCGCAGGTCGATTGGCGCTGATTCATTGGGCTACGTCTCACTCGAAGGCTTGATAGAAGCCACCCATATTGCTGAATCCAACTTATGCCAAGCATGTTTTACAGGTGCGTATCCCATTGCGATTCCTGCGGATATGTCTGAAGGCAAGATGCGTTTGGAAATCACACCAGTACACGAGAGTTTCTAATGGCCACTTATCGTGAGGCGGGCGTTGATATTGACGCAGGGGATTTAGCGGTTCAATTGATGAAAGCTTCCATTGCAAAAGCACAACGTCCCGAAGTTGTAGGTGACATCGGAGGATTTGCAGGACTTTTTGATGCGAGCGCACTCAAGAAATATTCGAAACCCTTACTTGCCACCTCTACTGATGGCGTTGGCACAAAGACCGAAATTGCGCGCGCCATGGGAATTTACGACACCATCGGCGAGGATTTAGTAGCAATGGTTGTAGATGATCTCATCGTTTGTGGAGCTGAACCTTTATTTATGACTGATTACATTGCGGTCGGCAAAGTAATACCAGAGCGCATTGCAGACATTGTTAAGGGAATTGCTTCAGGTTGTGCCAAAGCCAATACCGCATTGATTGGTGGAGAAACCGCCGAGCACCCAGGTTTGTTGGCAGATGATGAATTTGATATCGCAGGAGCAGCAACAGGGGTTGTGGATGCGCCGAATTTATTGAGCGGTGAAAAAGTCCGCGCAGGCGACGTCCTTGTAGCTATGCCATCAAGTGGATTCCATGCAAATGGTTATTCTTTGATTCGCCACATTCTCAAAGAGAAAAAATTAAATGTGAACCAAACATATTCAGAATTGGGAAAAACTTTAGGGGAAGAACTTCTTACACCTACAGAAATTTATACGCGGGATTGTTTGGCGCTTATTGCAGGGTTGGGCAATTCACTTCGCACATTTGCTCACGTAACTGGTGGTGGGTTAGCGCAAAACACTGCCCGAGTTATTCCCAGTGGACTCCACGCAATCTTTGATCGCACTACGTGGTCGTTGCCGATTGCCACAGAACTGTTGGCAAAAATTGGAGGCGTTCCACAAAGTGACTTTGAGCGAACATGGAATTGCGGGGTGGGCATGGTCGCTGTGGTTGCGCCAGATCGCGCGGACTTGGCGGTTAAGTCATTGGTGGCGAGAGGTATGAAAGCCTGGGTTT
>CAILKF010000032.1 GCA_903834705.1 uncultured Actinomycetes bacterium | reverse complement strand
TTTTGATTTTCTCTTTGACTCTTCAATGGCTACCTTCTCTAGGTTATGTTCCGATAACCGAGGATTTGGGCAAGAATTTGCAATTGTTGATCATGCCTTCGATAACGGGAGCACTTACTGCAACCCCATATCTCGTTAGGTATTTACGTGCATCGATGCTAGAAATTAAGCAATCCTCATTTATTAGAACAGCTGAGGGCAAAGGGTTATCTGATTCTAGAATTATGTTTCGCCACATTCTGCCAAACTCGCTCGTTCCAACCCTGACAATGTTGGGCTTAATTGTCGGATACACATTAAGCGGTGTCATTGTTATTGAATATATGTTTGGACTTCCAGGCATTGGTTCGCTTGCAATTGAAGGCGCATTCAAGCGTGATTACGCAATTATCCAAGGTGTTTCTTTGGTCATTATTTCACTCTTTATTTTAACTACTCTATTATTTGATATTTTATGTGGAATTGTGGATCCTAGACTTCGAGTGACGAAGGAGAGACAAAATGAGATTTAAGAAAAAATTCTCACCTTCTGGCTTCATCGTCTTGGCCATCATGACAATCACTTTGGCGGCCCCAATCTTGTCTCCCTACGATCCTTATGCAATCGGTGTAGGTGAGCCTTTCGTTGGACCTGGCTGGAAGCATTTAATGGGAACAGATGATTTAGGTAGAGACCTATTGTCACGCGTCCTCTACGGTGGACGCATTACCGTTTTCATTGCACTCGCAGCCACGATTATCGCGCTCATTATTGGAACTCTGTGGGGAATGATTGCTGGAGTTCAACGCGGATGGGTTGATGAAATTTTGATGCGTACTGCTGACGCGACAATGGCAATTCCACAAATCCTCTTTGCTTTGGTGTGCGTTGCAGCTGTTGGAGCCAGCGTGGTTTCACTGCCGATTGTTGTTGGCATCCTTTTGTCACCAACTACGGCACGCATGGCTCGTACCGCAGTCGTAGTTGAACTTGCTTCGGATTATGTTGTCGCTGCCAAAGCAACTGGTTTAAAGAAGTCCAGATTGATTATGACTGAAGTGTTACCCAACATTGCTCCTCAGTTGCTCGTGCAACTCAGTATTAACGCAGCATCTGCAGTAATGATCGAAGCTTCACTCAGCTTTATCGGTCTTGGTATTCAGCCACCAAATGCTTCGTGGGGAACTTTGATGTTGCAAGGGTACGGAAAATTGTGGAATACATATTGGTTCGTACTTTTCCCAGCACTTGTCGTTACCGCCACAATTTTAGCGTTCAACTCCTATGGTGAGCGGATTCGCGTTTCTCTCGACTCTCGGAAGTCGTCGATATGACAAGTTCACTCGTAGTTAAAAATCTTTCTATCTCAGTGCCTTCGTCTAAAGGACGCGTAGCCGTTGTCGATAATGTTTCCTTTGAAATTCCTGCTGGCAAAAAAGTTGGCATGGTTGGCGAATCTGGAAGCGGAAAATCTCTTACTGCCTATGCTCTAATGCGCCTCATAAAAAACCCTGTCTCTATTGACGGAGGAGAGATTTTCTTAGGCGGTCGAGAAATTCTAGGCTTAAGCCCGAAAGATTTTAGATTGCTTCGAGGAAATGAAATTTCCATGATTTACCAGGATCCGATGTCTGCCCTGAATCCCATCATGAAAGTGGGACAGCAAATCATTGAAAGTATTCAATTACATTCACCCGTCAGCAAAGCTATTGCACGCAAGACTGCAATTGAACTTTTAGCAAGTGTGGGCATTCCAGAACCAGAGAGTCGAATCGATTCATATCCATTTGAAATGTCTGGTGGAATGTTGCAACGTGTAGTTATAGCAATTGCGCTCAGTGGTGAGCCTCAAGTTTTGATTGCGGACGAAGCGACAACAGCACTTGATGTAACAACACAAGATCGGGTGTTGACCTTGATTGATAAATTAGCCGCAGAACGCGGTTTGTCAGTTTTGCTGATTACCCATGACCTTGGCGTAGCGGCACAATTTAGTGATGAGATTATGGTGATGTATGCGGGCAAGCTGGTTGAAAACGGCTCTGTAAACCAAATCTTTTCAAACCCCGCACATCCTTATACAAAAGCACTTTTAGATTCACGATGTGATTACACCATTGATGTGAATAAACCGATTAATTCGATTGCTGGACAACCACCACGTCCTGATAATCGACCAACAGGTTGTGTATTTTCACCCCGCTGCGCTCATGTTCAAGATCAATGTAAAACTTCCGTTCCACCACTCACCTCATCGCAAGGGCGCCTAACTGCATGTTTTCGCGCCGATGAACTTTTCCAGGTTGGGAGCGCTAATTAAATGAGCTCTGATCTGAAAGTAGTCGCGTCCGCAACTGGCGTTAGTCGAATTTTCCGCGGAGGAGCAAGCGAAGTTCGAGCACTAGATAACATTTCTTTCTCTCTTCATGAAGGAAAAACACTTGCTCTAGTGGGCGAATCAGGAAGTGGCAAGACAACCGCTGCCAGAATTTTGCTAGGCCTAGATACTCCAAGCGGCGGTTCTGTTGAAATTTTGGGTCAAACATTGGGAACTCTTAAACACGAACAAATGCGGCTTTTGCGCAGACAGATTCAAGTTGTGCAACAAGATCCCTTTAGCCAACTCAATCGTCGTCACTCGGTTCAACGCATTATTGAAGGGCCACTGCTTGCATTTAACGTTGGCGATAAAGAATCTCGCAAGAAGAAGGTTATTGAACTTCTAGAAGCTGTTGGACTTGAGAAAGAACATCTTCGTCGGCGTCCGCACGAGTTATCAGGTGGCCAATGCCAACGCGTAGCTATTGCCCGGGCACTTGCTCTAGATCCCAAAATCGTGGTTTTAGATGAAGCAGTATCAGCACTCGATGTATCTGTTCGTGCGCAAGTTCTCAATTTACTTCGCAAACTTCAGCAAGAGCGTGGATTAACATATCTATT
>CAILKF010000031.1 GCA_903834705.1 uncultured Actinomycetes bacterium | reverse complement strand
TCAACTTCATCACCCTCTGCTTGTATTAGCGAGGCAATCGTTAACAACTGCAGCGGCGAAAATCCATCTCTTCCTGCAGATAAACCGCTTACTGATACTTCTGTTGCGAATCTATCGACCATGGCCTGTAACGCTCTTACCTCCGTCGTACCGGTCGGAAAACTATATTGAGCAGGAAAGAAAACCCCTTCTCGTGCACTAAATCCGCGAGGGATCGATAAAGATTTCAAAGCTTTAGAAAGTGCTGCAATAGTGAAACCAGAAGTTGCAAGTGTAGAGAGAATCTCACTTCGCCAAGATCCTTCAGGAACAGTTACCAAACCTGGGATTCGCGTGGAATCAAGAAGTTGCGTCAGGGCATCTCTTGCCGAAATTCTCATTTGCAGACGGTGAACCCCCGGCGCAATCCTGGAAGAACGTGGATCACCTACTGCTACTTGAAAAAATGATTCCGAAGACTTAACAACGTCGCGATCAAAAAGTATCCGAGCAATTTCACTACCAGTTGCACCCTCAGGAATTTCAACCAGTACATCTGCACCTGCAGAAGTACTCACATAATCTGCCACCGTGCCAACTTTGACGCGAATCTCGTGCATACCTAACGTGATGCCAGCTATAAGAAGCAAAGAAAGAGCTACTCGGGCTAATCCTCTAACTTTCATTCACTGTAACCGATCACGATGTCGCTCGATTTCCATTCCTTGTTCCAAAATGGCAACCGCGGCAACTTGGTCAATCATCTCTTTCATCTCTCTACTGTTCTTTCCTGAGGTGCGTAATTGACCTTGGGCTGAAACTGTAGACATCCTTTCATCTATCAAAACTGTAGAAGTTTTGAATCTGGTCGTTATCTCTTGGGCAAAATCTTTGGCTTTTGCAGAGGATTCGCTACTCGATCCTGACAGATGTACTGGGTTACCTACGTAGATCTCGATGGGTTGATATTCATCAATGAGATCTAAGATTTTTACCCAGAGATGTTCATCTTGTGCCTGGAGAGTTGTAACAGCACTGGCGAGAATAGCTTCCTGGTCACTAACAGCAACACCAATCCGCACATCACCGTAATCAAAAGCTAAACGACGGCCTTTGCGCAAAATGATTAACCCGCAATAGATTCTGCAAGCGCTTTAAGCATTGCATCAATTTTTGAAGCATCGACACCGCCGCCCTGTGCGAAATCATCTTTTCCGCCACCTCCACCGCCCAAAACATCAGAGCCCAATTTCACCAGTGCTCCCGCTTTGAATCCTAAAGATCTAGCGCCCTCACTTACGGCAACAACAAGTACAGGTTTTCCAGCAACAACGCTTACTAACGCGATGATTGATTGCGTCCATCGATTACGCAAATCTAGGGCCATGACGCGTAAGTCTTCAACACCAACATCGTTTGCTACTTGAGAAACAATGATGTTTACGCCATTGATGTCGCGCGCATTCAAAGCAAGAGACCCAACTTGACTTAGTGCCTGTGCCGAACGAAACGTGGCAAGTTCTCTCTCAATATCGCGCATTCTTTCAACCAAATCCGAAATTCGCTCTGGCAATTCATCTGTGCGCGCGCCCTTAATAATTTGCGTTAGAGAATTAAGCAATACGTGTTCCCGCGCAAGGAATCGATAGGCATCGACACCGACTAGGGCTTCTACTCGTCGAACCCCCGCACCAATAGATGACTCGCCCAACAATTTCACCACTCCCAATTGGCCAGAACGTCCCACGTGTGTTCCGCCGCAAAGTTCACGTGCCCAATCCCCCACGCTAATCACACGAACAACGTCACCGTATTTCTCCCCAAATAGCGCCATCGCACCGATCTTCTTCGCTTCATTTTGCGACATTACTTGCGCGCTTACTTCTAAGTCATCGAGCAAGAGTGAATTCACTCGTTCCTCTACGTCATTGAGAGTTGATGCAGGTACCGCGCTAGTTGCTGGGAAATCAAAACGAAAACGTCCTGGAGAATTTTCTGAACCAGCTTGAGTTGCCGTTTCTCCCAAAATCTCACGAAACGCTTTATGCACCATATGTGTAGCCGTATGCGCGCGAGAAATAGCACTCCTTCGTTCTCCATCAATGTTGGCTAATGCCGATGCGCCTTGGCTAATAACTCCTTTCGTGACCTGTCCTCTATGTACAAAGATTCCAGGTACCGGAGTCTGGACGTCGTGAATTTCTACCAACGATCCATCGTGCAGAGTAATGAAGCCTCCATCTGCTAATTGGCCGCCACCTTCTGCATAAAAAGGAGTTCTGTTCAGAACAATTTCAACATCATCGCCAACCTTGGCCGAAGCGCTTCTCTCTCCATCTACAAGGATTCCGTTGAGAACCACTTCAGCGCTTTGTTGCGTATACCCAACAAATTCATTGGCTCCAGTTTCGTCTGCAATTTTCCGATACTGCGTAAGATCTGTGTGTCCGCTTTTCTTGGCTTTGGAATCGGCTTTTGCGCGATCGCGCTGTTCTTTCATCAATCTGCGGAAGCCATCTTCGTCAACTTGCAAACCTTGTTCCTGGGCCATCTCCAAAGTCAAGTCGAATGGAAAACCATACGTATCGTGAAGTTTGAAAATTTCCGCACCCGCCAACGTCGTACCTTTATCTTTTTTGATTTGAGCACTCGCAGTGTCAAAAATCTGTGTTCCACTCTTGAGTGTTTGCAAAAAAGTCTCCTCTTCTGAAACACTCACAGAAAGAATCCTCGCACTGTCGGTCTTCAGTTCCGGATATTGCGCGCCCATTGCATCAATAGATGAAGCAACCAATTCAGACATAATTGGATCGTGCGACCCTAAAAGACGCATGTTGCGAATAGTTCTGCGCATCATTCTGCGCAATACATAACCACGTCCTTCATTTCCTGGTGTAACTCCGTCACCAATCAACATGGCTGACGTCCGAGCATGGTCTGCAATCACGCGCAAAAGAACGTCAGATTTTGCATTAGCACCGTATTTGGCTCCATTAAGTTGGCAAGCGCGATCAAGAATTTGTTTGGTTGTGTCGATTTCATAGATATTTTCAACGCCCTGCAACAGAGCGGCTGTACGTTCTAAGCCAAGACCTGTGTCAATACTTTTTGCGGGCAGCTCTCCAAGGATTGGGAAACCATCTTTCCCACCGCCCTCACCTCGTTCATTTTGCATGAAAACAAGATTCCACACTTCTAGATAGCGATCTTCATCTGCAATTGGCCCTCCCTCTTTTCCGTAAGAAGGGCCGCGATCGTAATAAATTTCGGAACAAGGGCCACATGGACCAGGAACGCCCATTGACCAAAAATTATCTGCCATGCCACGTCGTTGAATGCGCTCTTTTGGCACACCAATCTTCTTATGCCAAATATCTGCTGCTTCATCGTCATCAAGATAAACGGTGACCCACAACTTCTCCTCAGGGAAACCATAACCCCCATCAGAAAGAGGGCGTGTAAGAAGTTCCCACGCCAAAGCTATAGCGCCTTCTTTGAAGTAATCTCCAAAAGAGAAATTTCCGCACATTTGAAAGAATGATGCGTGACGGGTTGTTTTTCCTACTTCATCAATATCCAAAGTGCGAACACATTTCTGGACAGAGGTGGCTCGTTTGTAGGGAGGTGTAACTTCACCTAAGAAAAACGGCTTAAACGGAACCATACCTGCATTCACTAATAACAGGTTCGGGTCGTCGGCAATAAGTGAAGCAGAGGGAACTACGGTGTGTTTAAGGCCTAAACTATTTCCGGATTCAAAAAAATTCAGCCAGCGAGAGCGTACTTCAGCAGATTCCACAGTGCGAAATTACTCTGACTTCTTTTTGCGGCGACGGGATTTCGTCATTTGCGCTGCGCTCATCAATACGCCAACCGCTTTAAGAGCAGGTCCGCCCTTATCCAAAAAAG
>CAILKF010000030.1 GCA_903834705.1 uncultured Actinomycetes bacterium | reverse complement strand
TAAGGCCTCGCATAATTGCCATGGTTCCAAGAGTTGTAATCAGTGATTTGACTTGAAATTTTGTAATAAGTAAACCATTCACAACTCCGATGACAATACCAATTATTATTGCGTACAAAATACCTATACCAACGCCAGATGAGTTGATCCAGATTCCAGCAATAGTGCCTGTGAACGCCGCTGCAGAACCAACAGAAAGATCTACTTGGGCAGCAATCAGGAGCATTGTTCCTGGTACGGCAATAATTCCTGCAACAGAAACAGCTGAAAGAATGTTGATCCAGTTCTCGACACCTAAGAAGTATTCAGTCGCCAGAGAAAAATAGACGATAAGCGCTATAAGGAATAGACCTAAGGCTGCAAGTTCTGGAACTGAGCGGCCAGGTTTCTTCTCTAAATCCCCTGCCTTAACTTCAGTTGATTTTGTTTTCATGTGTGAGCCTTCCCTTATCCGCTAGCAGCTTGAATGATGTCGGAATTATTGATCTTCTTACCTTCGTACTCAGTAACTTTCTTGCCTCGTGACATAACAACAACACGATCGGCGACTTGAATTACCTCTTCATGGTCTGAAGTTGTAATAAGAATGCCAATCTTGTTCTCTTTCGCGCTCTCACGTAGAGTGTTATAAATATCGCGTCGAGCCCCAACATCAACACCTCGTGTTGGTTCAATTAATACAAGAATCTTGGCATCACATTCAAACCAACGGGATAGTAGAACTTTCTGCTGGTTTCCGCCTGAAAGAGTTGCAATCAGCTGATCTGGATCATTTCTTGACCTGATTTTGAGTAGCTCACTCCAGCGCATATAAGCAGCATTTTCTTTAACCTTGGTAATAATTCCCCTTGAGGAATAACGAGGCCACGATGGAACGGCTAGATTCTCGGCAACTGGACGAACCATAAAAGCACCTAAGCGCTGACGATCGGCGGGTAAGAAACCAATAAAGGCACGAATGGCATCAATTGGATCCTTAGGAGCAAATGCTTTCTTATTGAGCGTGACAGTTCCGGTTCGTTCTGGGTGAAGTCCAAAAATGGTTTCACCAACTTCTTCAGCTCCTGAGCCAACTTTTCCATAAAGGGCCAGAACTTCTCCGGCTCGTAAGTTGAATGAGATATCTGAAAATACATTGCTCAGTGACAAATTCGATACTTCAAGAAGAGTTTCTCCAGAATGCATACCAGCCTCAGGATGGGCCACATTTGCAATCTCGTGGCCAATCATCGCTGTTACGAGCTCGACTCTTGATGCCTTTTTCGCGTCTGCTATCAGGGATTGAGAACCATCTCGAAGCACCTGAACTCTGTCGGCGATTATTCCCACCTCATCGAGACGGTGGGTTATGTAAATCATTCCAACGCCTCGATCACGAAGTGAATTAATAACCTCAAATAATTTATCTGTCTCGGCCGAGGAGAGCGCCGCTGTTGGCTCATCTAAAATCAAAACTTTAGCGTTATCGCTAATAGCGCGCGCTATTTCTACGAGTTGGCGCTCACCAATACGGAGCGTTCCAACAAGACGGGTTGGGTCAATATCAATTCCGAGCATTGCGAGCGCAGATTTTGCGCGCTCTTGCATCTTGCTCCAGGAAACAATGCCACTTTTGCTTGCCCATGTACCCATGGAAATATTTTCAGCAACAGTTAGCAAAGGTGCATCACTGAGCTCTTGGAAAATCATTCGAATTCCGAGCGCTCGTGACTTAATGGGATCGAGTGCGGAAAACTCTTTATCTCCAGCATGAACAGTCCCTGAATCAGCTACGTAATCGCCAGCCAATATTTTTACAAGGGTTGACTTGCCTGCGCCGTTTTCACCGAGGAGTGCTAAAACTTCCCCTCTTGCGAGGTGGAGGTCCACACCATGGAGGACCTCCACTCCGCCGAAGGATTTACGGATTGCTGACGCTGTCAGCAAAGCCGAATCAGTTGATGGCATGCGTACTTAGCAGTCCGCTGCTTTTGGATAGTACTTCATGATGTTGCTCTTATCGATCCATACGTGGTTAATGGCAAGAAGAGTAGGAATCTGAATCTTCTTAACTGCCTTAATTAGGTATGGGATGCCGATTTCACCGTAGTGCTCTGGGAAGTATGCAGTGTCGCCAGCCCAGTTTGGGTTGTTCATGATTTGGCACCATGAAGTTGGATCTGCACCTTGTCCTGCACCGTACATGTCCTTATCGCGACCCAATTGCTCAGCAGCCTTGAATGCACCAAGAACACTGTCATCGTTCATTGCGAAGACAAGAACTGTCTTTGCGTTTGGAAGAGCAGTTAGAGCATCCTTTGTAGATGCCTGTGCTTGCTCAATGAATGAAGAGTCAATTGTGTAAAGCTTCTTCAAATCAATTGCTCCGCACACTGCTGCGAATCCTTGCTTCACTCCACCAATACGTGCTTCGTTAACAGCACCTACTCCTGGTGACTCAAGAGCCAAGATTGCATCGTACTTGCAATCGAACTTCTTCTTGATCAAGTTACCAAGTCCAGTACCTGTGATAACGCCTGCACGGTTGTTATTTGCACCCATGAAGGAAGTTTGCTTTGGTGTCTGGTTGATATCGATAGCGATAACTGGAACCTGTGGGCCAGCAGCATAAATAGCTGGGCCAGCAGCAGCACCTAAGTTGAAGTTCAAGTAACCCTGAACACCCTTAACTTTAAATGCTTGTACGCACTCAAGTGCCTTTGCATCATCAATCTTGGAATCGCAGAACTCGAGCTTTACTCCAGCGATCTTTGCTTGCTTCTTAATTGAATCACTAACGAGCTTTACGAATGGAACAGCATCTCCCAAAGAGATATAACCTAATTTAAGGCCTTTTCCACTGTTCTTTACTACCTTTTCAAATTCAACATATTCTGTATTGATAAGTGGTTTTGGTTTGGCAGCGGCCACAGATGATGTAATACCAATTGGCATTACCAGCGCGGTCAGAGCCAAAGCAATGGTTGTATTTCGTTTAATCTTCTTGTTAAACTCCATCTACTTCTCCCTATCTAGGCGTTGCCAGAAACCTTTCCAGCGAACAGGTGTTATACAAGTCTCAAAAGGGTTGAAAGTCAATAGTGGTCAGAGCGGTTAACTTTTCGGCGTGGCGCAGAAGTAGGGGTGAAAAGTTTGATTAATAACAAAACGTTATACAAAGTTGCTGTAGGTGGTTTCTATTTAGAGTCCAACAGCTTCGTTGGTGGCGAGACCTCTTTATTAGATTTCAAGAACCAAACATTTGCTCAAGGTGAAGAGATTTCCAGGAACAGCGCTGGAAGTGCAAGTGAGTTTGCTGGTGCTTGGGATGTATTAACCCAGGCTGGTTGTGAACTTATACCCACTCTTATTGCCTATTCATCACCTCGTCCACCTATGACCAAAGAAGCTCTCGACACAATTACCGAAACAATTCTTCAGGCGATTCCAATAGATGTAGATGGCGTGTATCTGATGTTGCACGGCTCGGCTTGGGCTCATCATGAAGACGACCCAGAAGGCGTCTTGCTAACAAAGATTCGCCAAAAGATTGGGCCAAATAAATTTATTGCAATCAGTCTTGATCTTCATGCTTATTTTACAGAACAGATGTTAAAGGCAGTTGACATAGTTTCTGCATATAAAACTTGTCCGCATTTAGATTTGTATGAAACAGGTGCGCGATCAGCAGAGATTCTTGTGCAAGCCCTTCGAGGAGAAGTTAAACCTAAAACGGTTATGGCAATTGCACCAATGATTACACCACCAGAACATCACGACCATAATCGTGCGCCGTTCAAAACGCTGATGGATGCCACAAGAAAAACACAGAGCGGTAAAGTTTTAATTGCATCTCTCCTTGCAACACAACCTTGGCTCAACGTTCCCGAGTTAACTTGGAAAGCAATCATTACCGTTGATGGAGATGTTGAATACGGTCAAAAACAAGCTCAGGAATTAATTGACCAAGCGTGGGCTTTGCGTAAAGAATTTCTATCAGTCACTGCGAAGCCAGTTGCTATTGCTTTTGAAGAAGCGCTTGCTATGGGTACCCCCACTGTTATTGCTGATATGGGAGATGCAACAAATGGTGGGTCGTTGGGAGATAGCACTGAGGTACTGAGAGTTGCGCTTGCGTCCAAGAGCTCGGGATCAGTTGCGGTTTCTATTACCGAGCCTAAAGCGGTGCTTATATGTGAAAAATCAGTTGGGCAAAAGGTCCAATTAACCATAGGTTCTGGACAGCCAGGTAGTTATAACGAAAAAGTTTTGGTGAATGCAAAAGTAATTGCAACTGCAAATAAGAAAATTTCCTATACGCACCCGGCAGCTCTTGATGTTGTAGATGATCCCGGTCTGTCTGCGCTCATTGAGGTAGATCACCCAACTATAGAAATTTACATTGTTCTACATTCACAACCTGTGCGCGTAATCGATCCAGTGATTTATGAACTCTTTGATTTAAAGGTTGGTGAGATTGGAGTATTGCAAGGGAAATCTCATGTTTCCTTTATCCCTGGATTTGCAAGAATTACTCCGCGATACGTGTTGGCAGATACGTTAGGACCAACTGCTGCAAATCTTCCATCACTGCCATTTACAAAACGAATGAAACCTTTATATCCGTTTGAGGATATCTAAAGTTTTTTAAGTATTGCTCTTAACTCTTCACCGATTTTCTTACTTGCATCACGAGCATCTTTAAGAAAACCTTGCATCAACATGAATCCATGAATGACGCCCTCGTACCGATGCAAGACAACGGAATTTCCTGCGCTCTTCAATCTCTTTGCAAGCTCTTCACCTTCATCGCGTAATGGATCAAGCTCGGCGGTGATAATAATCGTTGGTGGTAACCCTGAAAGATCTCCCGAGTTCATTGGAAGCACATAAGGATTTTTGAAATCTTCAGCGGTGTTTACATATTGATCCCAGTACCAGCGCATCGCATCAGAGGAAAGTAAATAATTAGGCGAGTTTTCAATCATTGACGGGTAATCGAATTTATGGTCGGTAGCTGGGTAAATAAGTATTTGAAAGGCCACTTTTGGCCCTTTTTCGTCACGCGCTTTAAGGGCTACGGCAGAGGCAAGATTGCCGCCGGCGCTATCGCCTGCAACGCCAATGAAATCAGAGTTAATTCCAAGGGCTTTCGCATTCGCGCTCACCCATTCCAGGGTAGCAAAGCAATCATCAAAAGGAATTGGAAATTTGTGCTCAGGAGCTTTTTGATAATTGACTGAAATTACCACTGCCCCAGTATCTGTTGCCATTAATTGATGTTGCACTGCATTCAATTGCAAGTTGCCGGCAACCCAACCCCCGCCGTGAAACATCACTATTGCAGGAAGTAGTCCATCACCCTCGGGGCGATAAATAGCGATCGGTAAATCGGCAGTTGGTCCAGAAAAATACTTATACTCAATACTCTTTAGCGGTTCTGCTTTACCTAAATAAATAGGTGCCCATTTTTCCATTGCAGCAGCTCGCACGTCATAGGGAGTTAAATCTGCCAGGGCTTTTCCACCTTGCGCAGTTAGTTTCGCAATAAAATCTGCAATCTCGGGTTTAATCATGAATTCCTCTTATTGTGATAGTTGGGGTTAATTAGAATTTAATGTTGAGATTCTTCGCGAAACGTTCACCCATAAGTCGATAACCTTCTGAATTTGGGTGCAACTTATCAGGCATGAGATCAACATCGTGCTCATTCATGAGCTCGAAACCGTTCATGTAGTGCAAATTCTTATCCTTGCGAAGAGAGACAACTTCTTCAAGGATTTCACGAATTCTCACCAAATGAAGTGCTCCCGCTGCAAACTCTGCCGGGCGTTCTTTTGCAAAGAGCAATGGTCCATCAATCATGATTGGTCCAGGGGTTGTTTCGTGAAATGGGCACCAAATGGGTGAAATAACCAGAATTGGTGTTGTTGGTTGTTTTTCGCGGATAGTGTCCAACAAACTATGGACTGCGGGGATAAATGCTCTTTCGCGCATTGAATCAGCATTAACAATGTTAATTCCTAATTTAAGTGAGATGAAGTCCGCTGGTGTATTTGCAATTGAACGCGCAGCAAAACCATCTAATTGACATTCACCAGCAAAGCCAAAATTTGTAAGGTCTAGATTCATTAATTGAGCAGCGCGGACTGGCCAAATGTCCATTGGGCGCAGAGCTTCGATGCAATGGCTTATCGAGCTTCCGTAATGCACCCATTTCTTTTTCGCGCTTTGTTTGGCCGGGAAGATTTCTTTGGAGGCAGTTACTTCCTGTAATTCAACAATTGCAGAAGATGGCAACCAAATCTCTATTTCCTTTGCGTCATCACCAAGATTTGCAAAAGTTAATAAATCTGAATCTCCGGGTTCGAGAGTTTCAACAAATACGGCGGTTAGTCCCGGAGTTAAACGTAGAACATTTCCATGATCTGCAGTGAGAGTTTGAACTTCTTTTCCGTTAACAAGCAAATCAAATGCCGCTGGGCGCTTTTCTTCGGCAAGCCCAGTTATTACCATTTTAGAAACTAAAACTTTTAATGTTATTTGGTCAGCTGATGTCTGGAAGCGAATCCGTACTCCTGACGGAAACTTAAGAAATCTTTCGATACCTGCATCTGCAAACTGAATGCGAGTCCAGTCAGGTAAGCGACGTGGAGTTACCCAACCGTCAGCCCTGTTATCAAATCCAAGTGCTCCAACAATTTCAATTCGTGAATCTAGGATTGGATAAGTGAACATACTTCTCTCCTTATAGTTCGCTCAAACAAGATCGTGGTAAAAGGTATCTGTCGTTAGTCTAAATACTCTTTACCAAATTGGCGATACAGCTAGTTTCTGATCAAAAACCTCTTGGTTAAGTGTGTAGCCAAACCCTGGAACTTCTGGCAAATGTAATTCACCACGTTCGGGTGCAGGTTCGCCATTGAGTACCCATCCAGCAGGACTTCCAGCATAAATATCTAAGTATTCACATCGAGGGGATAGGTCTGGACCGTTTGATATGAGGAAATGGTAAGTCGGTAATCCGACGCCGTGACAAATCAATTTACGCCCGTACGCTTTTGCGAGCGCGGCAACTTTCTTCAAAACTGTTGGTCCACCAGCTCGGTAAATATCTGGCTGAATAATGTCCACTCCACCTTCGACAATTAACCTGCGGAAACCTTCGAGAGTGTACGTGTGCTCGCCACCAGTAACCATGCAATCTACTTGGTCTCGAATACTTCGATATCCCAAAATATCTTCAGGCATCACCGGCTCTTCTATCCAGCCAATTCCATAATCTCGCAAGCGCTTATACATATCTACTGTGTATGGAACATCCCACGCCATATAGCAATCTAATGAAATGAATCCATCTGGACCAATTGTCTCTCTTGC
The DNA here is from genome assembly GCA_903834705.1 of uncultured Actinomycetes bacterium. Lineage (GTDB taxonomy): Bacteria > Actinomycetota > Actinomycetes > Nanopelagicales > Nanopelagicaceae > QYPT01. The sequence continues at coordinate 5,422 of CAILKF010000030.1, read as the reverse complement.
TATTTCTACCGCTGCGACATTGGCCTTTTTACCTTCCTCCCCGGCTGCGGGTCCGTAAGGCATTGCGATCTTTACGTCTCTAATTCCAAATCGAGTAAGTGCTTCTGCATCCCAACTTGTTAAGTAGGGCTTTAGAACATCAGTCGTTCGCCCGCCAAGGAGTTCGTAAACAGGAAGCCCAGTAACTTTTCCCTTCAGATCCCACAGCGCAATATCTATTCCTGATGCTAAGCAGGCAGCAGCTCCACCTTGTCCATACATGATTGTTGCTCGGTAAATTTGTTCGGAAATTAATTCGGTCTGGAAACAACTCTTTCCAATAAGTAGATGTCTGACTTGTTCATCAAGCATTGGAACACAGGCTGTAGCTTTCGCACCACCCACAAAGCCATAACCTTGAGTTCCATCTTCAACAGTAATCACAACAACGCCTGCACTTTGAGTTTGATACCAACTGCTTCGACGCTCGGCATACTCAGGATAAATACTCATTGGGTTAGCAATTACTCGTTCAGTGAGCCAATTCGTTGCCATCGGAGCCGTCAACAACTCAACACGTGTGATGCGCATCTATTTACCTAATCTCTTCAGTGATGGGGGTGCTTTAAGTAAATCGCATAAAACCGACTTAGTGAAGGGGGATCGGAATCTGCTAGCACTCCCACGTATAAGCATTACTATTAAGCCAATTGTGCGCCTAAACGCGCAGAACAACTTGAATATAAGGAGTGAGCGATGGGTTCTCCAAAGAACGTCAAGCGTCAATTTCCTCGTTGGAAAGAACTTGCGCCACTTCTTACTTTTAGAAAACCCACACTCAACCGAAAGCGTGCACGTTTAGAGAACGCTTTAACCATCTGGGATTTGCGTGATATCGCAAAGAAAAGAACCCCTAAAGGACCTTTTGATTACACCGACGGCTCTGCAGAGTCTGAGCAGAGTTTAGAAAGAGCACGCGCCGCATATCGAGATATTGAATTTATTCCAAATATTTTGCGCGATGTTTCCAAGTTAGATATTTCTCGTAAAGTTCTAGGAGAAACTTTCACAATGCCTGTGGGTATTGCCCCAACAGGATTCGCGCGCATGATGCAAACTGAAGGTGAAGTTGCAGGCGCAAGAGCTGCTGCAAAATTTGGAATTCCTTTTTCTTTATCAACACTGGGCACGACAACTATCACCGATGTCGTAGCAGCTGCGCCAGATGGTGTTAATTGGTTTCAGTTATATATGTGGAAAGACCGCGATGCGAGCATGGTGCTAGTAGATCGAGCAAAAGCAGCTGGAGTGAAGAATTTAATTCTGACAGTTGATGTTCCAGTTGCAGGTGCAAGGCTGCGAGATAGTCGAAATGGTTTGACAGTCCCACCGCGCTTAACTGCAGGAACGCTCATTGATGCAATACCAAGGCCTGCGTGGTGGATGAATTTTCTAACAACACCACCAATTTCATTTGTTTCACTCTCAAATTGGCCAGGGACCGTGGCTGAACTTATGGATTATGTATTTGACCCAACTATGACATTTGATGATCTCAAATGGTTGCGCAAGCAATGGAATGGAACTCTGACAGTAAAAGGAATTCAAAACCTTGAAGATGGAAAGAAGGCAGCTGCCGCTGGCGCTGATGCGATAATTCTCTCTAACCACGGTGGGCGACAAATTGACCGTGCTCAAGCACCGTTGCATCTCTTGTCTGAAATCAAACGAGAGTTCAAAAAAGATTTTGAAATTCATATCGATACCGGAATTACCCATGGCGCTGATATTTTGGCTGCCATCGCTTATGGTGCCCAATTCACCTACGTTGGAAGGGCATACCTATATGGCCTTATGGCGGGTGGACAACAAGGTGTTGAGCGAGCTCTTGAAATCTTGAAGGGTCAGATGATTCGAAATATGAAACTTATTGGCGTTTCATCACTAGATGAACTCTCACCTAAGCATGTAAGACTTCTTAAGCGCAGTTGAAATTGATGCGGTAGAGATAGTCTTACGATTGTGAATTTACTCTTACCTTTAGTGAGTTATGCAATAACTCTCGTTGCAATTGTTTTGCTGGCTATAAGTGCAAGACGGCTAATAAAAATTTACCGCGCAGGACAACCTGATCCGACAAGAAGCAATAATCGTGGTGCTCGTACTGGACACATGCTAAAAGAAGTCCTTGGGCACACAAAAATGCTCAACTTCACGGGTACCGGAATTGCGCACTGGATTGTCATGATTGGTTTTGTTTCTTTATTTGGAACTTTAATTACAGCTTACGGTCAAGTGTGGGATCCCCATTTCTCGCTTCCAATTATTGGTAATTTCTTTCTTTATGAATATCTCTCAGAAGTAATTGCGTGGGGAACTGGCGTTGCAATTGTCGCGCTGATTGGGATTCGCCAATTTACGCGTTTTATAAAAAAGGATCGTGCTTCACGTTTTTATAAATCCGGATCATTGAAAGCGTATTATGTAGAAGCAACAATTTTAGTAATTGTTTTTTGCGTTATCGCCTTGCGAGGATTAGAAGGTGCGCTCTCGCACGAAACTTCTTGGAATAAGCATTACATCACCACGTGGGCGATTGTTTCAATGTTTAAAACTATGTCACTTTCTACAATTACTCAATGGATTCAAATCGTTGCAACTATCAAAATCGTGGTTTCGATGTTGTGGTTTATCGTGATTGCTCTCAACTTAACTATGGGCGTCGCTTGGCACCGATTCTTGGCATTCTTCAACGTTTATTTCAAACGCCACAGTGACGGAACTCCATCACTAGGTGAATTGCCAGAAATGCTTTCCAAAGGTAAACCAATCAACTTTGAAGACCCTGCCGAGGATGATGTCTTTGGGCTTGGAACACGTGCTGATATCTCGTGGAAAGGCCTGCTAGATATGACAAGTTGCACCGAGTGCGGTCGGTGCCAGTCTCAATGTCCTGCTTGGCATACCGATAAACCGCTCTCTCCAAAGTTATTGATTATGGCTATGCGCGATCATGCGATGTCCAAAGTTGTTGAAAGCGAAAATCTAGTTGGAGATGGTGCGCCGATTTCATTGGATGTTTTATGGTCATGCACTACTTGCGGTGCTTGTGTTAATGAATGTCCTGTAGATATTGAACATATTGATCACATTGTAAATATGCGGCGCTTCCAGGTTTTAGTTGAATCAGAATTTCCCTCTGAACTTGGTGGAACATTTAGGAATCTAGAAAAAGCTGGAAATCCTTGGGGAGCTAACCGGGCTGATCGCGACGCATGGATCTCTGAATGTGATTTCCCAGTTCGTGTCGTTGAAGGTCAATTACCTGATGATGTGGAATATCTCTTTTGGGTGGGTTGCGCTGGCGCATATGAAGAGCGTGCGAAGAAGACTACAAAAGCAGTAGCAGAACTGCTCTATATGTCAGGTGTTTCTTTTGCAGTTTTAGGTAAGAAAGAAACGTGCACAGGTGATCCTGCACGTCGCGCAGGAAATGAATTTCTCTTTCAAATACTTGCGAAAGAAAATATCGAAACATTTGAAGAGGTTTTTGCTGGGCGCACGGATAAAGGTAAGAAGAAAGTGGTTGTTACATGCCCACATTGCTTCACAACTATTGGGCGTGATTACCGTCAAAGTGGTTTTGAGTTGGAGATGGTGCATCACACGCAACTTCTCAATCAATTGGTACGCGAGCGCAAACTGATTCCTATTACTAAGAGTGAAAAAACACTCACCTATCACGACCCTTGTTACCTAGGTCGGCATAACCAAATTTATGAACCACCACGCGAACTCCTCGCTGCGACTGGTGTGGCAGTAAAAGAAATGCCCCGAAACCAAGAGAGATCATTTTGTTGTGGCGCAGGTGGTGGTCGGATGTGGATGGAAGAAACTATTGGTTCGCGAATTAATCTCAATCGCGTTGACGAAGCAATTGCTACAGGTGCTCAAGAAGTTGCCGTCGCTTGTCCGTTCTGTCGGGTCATGGTGGGTGATGGCGTGAGCGCGCGTGAGTCTGACATTGAGGTTTTAGACGTGGCTCAAGCTCTCCTTCGGAGCGTAAAAAACAAACCCTCTAACATCTAGGTTCTACGCGGAGTATTCTCAGATAATCCTCAGGTTTACCATGCACCCTGCAGGCAAGAGGTGATGACAATGACGACTCTCAAAGAGCGTTCTACAGGTACGGAAACTAAGTCGGCAACGACCCACAAGATTTTGGTGGTCGATGACGAATCAAGCATTAGCGATCTCATTGCAACAAGTCTTCGATTTGTTGGCTTTGACGTTCGTACTGCAGCTACCGGCGCACAGGCACTTCAAGTTGCCGAGGAATTCCACCCACACGCAATGATTCTTGATGTGATGTTGCCAGACCAAGATGGTTTCGAAGTCTGCCGACAATTGCGCAGTGAAGGCCATAACGTTGGTGTTTTATTTCTTACCGCTAAAGATGGCATGGAAGATAAAGTTGCGGGCTTAACTATTGGTGGCGATGATTACATGACAAAGCCATTTAGCTTAGAAGAATTGGTTGCTCGCATACGAGCGCTATTGCGTCGAACTGGTGCAGTTGAAATAGAGCCTGATGACGAAAAAATTAGATTCGCTGATCTTGAATTAGACGAAGCGACCCACGAAGTCCGACGTGCTGGAGAATTAATTGAACTCTCTCCCACCGAATTTTTACTCTTACGTTACCTTTTGATTAACGCTGACCGCGTTGTATCAAAGTCTCAAATCCTCGATCATGTATGGCAATATGACTTTAGAGGCGATGCGGGAATTGTTGAAACCTATATCTCTTATCTGCGCAAGAAAATCGATGTATTCCAGCCACCACTTATTCATACAGTGCGTGGAGTTGGATATCGACTTCGAATGCCGCCTAAGAAGTAATTCAATCGGCTACCATCGACGACTATGGACTCACCTTTACGCAAAGTTTCCAATCCTTTAAGTCTGTGGAGTTTGCGTAATCGATTAGTCGTCGGGGTTGTTGTGCTTTCTGCTTTGGGTTTCATTGCATCTGATTTTGCTGCTAGAAGCGCACTTCAATCGTTCCTAGTTGGGCAAGTTGACGATCAACTTGCAAGCGTCGCAGGGGGATCTGCGCTTCGTCTCGATCGTGCGGGAATTGCACCCGATGAAAATTCCGCAATACCTGAAGATTCAACCGAGAATGAAGCTGACGAAAATGTTCGTAAATCTAAGCCAGCGCCAGCAATTAGGCCGCTCCGGCAAGTACCAACTGCCATCTCTGTCACCCTCTTAGATCCAACTGGAAATGTTCTCGGGGTTATTGGCGGAGATTTAAACACTCAAGAAATTGGCAACTACGTCAATGGTCTTACCATTCATGACGTCGAACTGTGCGGAGATAAACCATTTACGATTTCAGCACCTGGCGCTGATTTTAGAGTTCTTGCTCGAGTTCTTC